>JBBQRO010000362.1:0-1506 GCA_038214685.1 Acidimicrobiales bacterium | reverse complement strand
GACGAAGCCGAGCTGATCCATTTCGTGATTGACGTTGCCATCAACCGCCTCCCTGACGTCGAGCTCATAGCAGAACAGCTGGTCAAATGGGCCAGGCCAATGACCGACCCTGCCTGATTTCATCCGGAACCAAGGGAGAGTGGCTTTGGTGGCGAGGCCGGGGCCCACAAGCGGGGTGCTCAGACGCATGACTGGCCCAGCACCTGCACGGAGCCCGCTCGTTCGCCCGCCCGCCCTCTACCCGCCTTGAGCATGGACATCGAGTCCTCGACGTGCGTGGCGACGCCACGCACGTCGGACGGAACACCGACCGGCACCCAAGGTCCAGGTCGGGCCATGGGCCGTTAGCCTCTGACGGCGCGGACGGGGATCGATCCGGCGGAGGAGGGGCGGCTCCAGGTGGCGCTGAGCGCACAGCGATGGACGACGGTCTCGGACAGCGCGCACGACCACGAGCGTGAGGCCCTCGCCTTCCTGCGGGACCGGCTCCCCGATCGTGCCCCCGTCCGGGCCTGGTCGAACTTCGAGTTCGTGGCCCGGACCGGCTCGCTCTACGAGGTCGACGCCCTGGTCCTCACTGAAGCGGGCCTGTTCCTCCTCGAGCTCAAGGCCTACCCGGGCGAGATCGGCGGCGACGGCTCCACCTGGCAGTGGATCCCACCCAACGGCCGCCCCCAGCTCTTCGACAGCCCTCGTGGCCTGGCCAACCGCAAGGCCAAGCACCTGGTCGACCTGCTCAACCGCACCAAGGCCATCCGCGGCTACCGCAACAAGCACAGGACCGCCGCCCCCCCCTACGTGCAGGAGGCCGTCTTCCTCTCCGACCCGCACCTGACCGTCACCCTCTCTCCCCCGGGCCGTTTCCAGGTCTACGGCCGTGACCCCGCCCCGGGTGAAGCCCTCCCCCCGGGCCGGGCCAGCATCGGCGGGATTGTCGCCGCCATCACCTCGCTCGAGCCCTCGGCCGCGGGCCGGCCCGTCCGGCGCATCGACCGCCCTTACGGCGAGGTGATCGCCAAGGCCGTTGAGGAGATCGGCATCCGTGAGACCCGCGGCCGCCGCCAGGTGGGCGACTACCGCCTGCGCGAGCTCCTCGAGGACGTCGAGGCCGACCGCGACACCGGCATCACCTACCAGGACTTCCTGGCCAACCATGTGGCCGTGCCCGACGCCCACAAGCGTGTCCGCGTCTACCCCCTCGAGCACAACGCCACCACCGAGGCCCGCCAGGCCGCCGACCGCGCCGCCCGGCGCGAGTTCGCCCTCCTGTCCAGCCTCGACCACCCCGGCATCCTCCGCCCGGCCAGCTACACCGAGAGCGACCGCGGCCCCGCCCTGGTCTTCGACTACGACGGCGACGAACGCCCCCTGCACCAGTGGCTGGCCGACCCCGCCATCACCACCAAGCTCACCCTGGAGGACCGCCTGGCCGTCGTCCGACAGGTGGCCGAGGCCCTGGACCACGCCCACCAACGTCACGTCGCCCACCGGGCGTTGTGCCCCTTG
>JBBQRO010000361.1:0-1534 GCA_038214685.1 Acidimicrobiales bacterium | reverse complement strand
CTCGGCGCAGACGACGTCGACCGCCCCGGTGTCGGTGGCGGCGGGGTCGGCGAGGCCGACGAGGGTGCTGACGGCCGGGTCCTCGGTGAGGACGGGCAGCAGGCCGGTGAGGGTCATGGCTCCTGGCACGGGGTGGGGGCGGTGGTGCAGCGGCACGTGGGGCACGCGCGGCCGAAGACCAGGATAGGCGCCCGGGGTGACGCCCAGGTCAGGGTGACCCGGGGGCCACGCTGAACCTCAGGCCTCGAGGGTCTCGGTCGGCTCGGCGCCGGCGGCGGTGTGCCGACCGCTACCTCCGGCCTTGGCCACCGCGGCACCCCCCACGATCAGACCGGCACCGGCCACGACGGCCGCTCTCAGCTCCACCCCGGTCCGAGCAAGGCGGCCCTGCGCGGGGCGATCGGCCGTTGCGGGGGCAGCCAAGCCGGACGACCCGGTCGTCGGTGTCCTGACGCCGGGCGTCGAGGCGCCAGCTGACGGCGTGGCTGTGGTCCCGCCCGAGGGCGGCGGTGCGGTTGACTCTGTTGTCGGCGGTTGTGTGGTCCCGGGCGGTTGTGTGGTCCCGGGCGGCTCCGTGGTTCCGGGCGGCTCCGTGGTTCCGGGCGGCGTCGTGCCCCCGGTCGGCGTCTCACCGGCGCTCGCAGCGTCGGCACTCGACGCCGATAACGTGACGATGACCGGGGTGACCCAGAGCGCCGTCCCCCCGATGACACCGGCACGGATGACCGATCGACGACTCGGCTGCTTGTCGTTCACTGCGTCACCCCGGCTCATGATTACCCCCGGCTGCCAGGCGTCGACCGACCCTGAGGTCAGCAGGCCTTGGTGTACGAGTAGATGACGGTCTCGGAGGTGACCTCGACGAAGTCGTGACCGGGGGTGCCCCCTCCGGCCTCACCTGTGGGGTTGCCGTCTGCCACGTACGCAACCGCCGTGCTCATGATCGCCCCGGCGGGAAGGACGAGGAAGAGGCCATCGGCGACGCCGGCGTCGTCGAAGGTGAACCCGCCCTCGACGGTCCCCTGGTAGCGCGTCCACGTCGTCGGCTCCGGCACCTGGAACTGCGAACTGGTCGGGATGCGGCCGATACCGCCACCGGATTCGATCTTGACGCCGAAGTACGGGCCGTTGGTCGCGGTCTGGAAGAAGAGCAGACCATTGGAGGGGACACAGGTCGCGACCGGGGTCTCCCCACCCCCACCATCCCCACCGTCACCCGGGCCGCCGTCACTGGCGGCGTCGGCACGGGTGGCAGTCATGCTGAAGACGACCGGAGTCACCCACAGCGCGGTGCCAGCGGCCCCAGCGCGAAGCATGGTCCGTCGGCTGTGCTCGGCGGGGGCGGCGTTGTCAACACGCTTCATGCAAGTCCTCCTGGTACTGCGTCGGTGAGTAAGAGGAACAGTAGGCCTGGGCTCGCCTCCGTGAAGCCCTTTTGGTCGCGGAACGTGAAGCGTTGGCCATTTGGGGGGTCGTTCATGACTCACAGTCAACAAGGCTGGCCGATTAGTGATGTTCACCGCGTCGCAGCAGG
>JBBQRO010000360.1:0-1560 GCA_038214685.1 Acidimicrobiales bacterium | reverse complement strand
GGATTTGGTTTGGGGGACACAGCTGTGTCCCCCCGTGGCGTCGGATTTGTCCCCCCGGGTGTCCCCCCGTGAACGTCTGACGACCGGTCAGTGGTGTCCCCCCGTGGCGGGGCGACGGCCGGACAGGCTGGTGTCCCCCCGTCCCCCGGTGACGGGGGGACACTCTGTCCCCCCGTGTCGGTGGTGTCGTCGTCGACGTCGACACCGGTTTCGTCGGCAGGTTCGGTCATGTCCACCGGGGGTGTCTCGGCGTCCGCAGCCCACTGCAGGCGACGCTCCTCGGTCATCGCGACGTCGTACACCACTGGGCGTCGGTCGGCCCGCAGATGCTTCACGTGGGCCTGGTCGCCCTCGGTGATCCAGCCCTCGACGATGAGGGCCTGGACGTGGCGGCGGACCGTGCGCGGGTCACACTCGACGTACTCCGCGATCGTCTGACGTGACGCCCACGAGTTCCGGCCGTCGCGGTGGGCATGGTTCGCCAACGTGATCAGCACCAGTTTGCGGGTCGGGTCACCCACCTTCGCGGCCAACGCCCACGTCATCGCCTCGAGACTCACTACTCGGTCACTCCTTCAGCTGGTTGGTTCAGGCACCGGTGGAGGCGGTGCCAGGGAAGGTCGTCGACCTCGGCGCGGGCGGACACCGAGTCGGTTCCGCGCATGACCTGCATTTCGGCGGTCAAGTCGTTGACGTCCCACGCCCGCAGCCCGAATACCGGGTAGATGCGCCTGGAGGTGGTCCTGGTCGCGTCGGTGACCGGGGTGGCGTCAAAGGGGACGTTGCGGTCCCCGGATCTGAAGGTGATCCACAGGAACCGGATCGGGGCCCGGCAGTGCCGGCACCGCGGCGTACGGCGGCGGCTCACCGGCGGGCCTTGAGTTTCTGGACCAGTTCGGCACCGAGGAACACCTCACGGTCGATACGTTGCTGCTCGAGGATCGCGTCGTACGCCGCTTTCAGGCCGGGGATGGAACGGGCAGGGTCCGGGGCCGCCTCAGGGCGCCCAGCGACCCGTGCAGGTGTGTGGTGGTCGCACCGGTCCCCCACCAGGTAGCGGCGGGTCTTCTTCCGGCCACATTCCTTGCCCTTGGCCCAGAAGTTGCAGCTCATCGGACTGAGCCGATCGCCGCAGACCTAGCGGCCCGGTACTCAGGTGAAGCCTTCCGGAACGCCGGCGTGCCGACCTTCGCCGACACGTAGGCCCGGTAGGTGCGGTACACGTCGTCCTGGAGGTGCTTGGGGACGCGGCCCCAGCACGGCCGGCACAGGAGTTTCCCGACCGGGACGGTGCGGCCGCACTCGGCGGGGCAGGAGGGCGTCATTCGCATCCCCGACGGAAGGTCTTCAGTTCAGGGTCGTACTGGTACCAGCACACCAGCTGTGCACCGAGCTGCTCGGCGATGTCCTGGGTGATCCCGGTCGGCTTCTTGCAGTGCTGGCACACCCCACCGTCGATCAACACCTCGAGGAGACGCATGCACGCCCGGGCGGGGTTCATCGCGGCCGCGGTCTCGTGCTTGCCGTCGGGGTAGCCGGCGACAGCGACCCACACGACCG
>JBBQRO010000359.1:0-1570 GCA_038214685.1 Acidimicrobiales bacterium | reverse complement strand
TCCCTAGTCCGTCA
Source organism: Acidimicrobiales bacterium (assembly GCA_038214685.1). Taxonomy (GTDB): domain Bacteria; phylum Actinomycetota; class Acidimicrobiia; order Acidimicrobiales; family AC-14; genus CADCTB01. The sequence continues at coordinate 1,556 of JBBQRO010000359.1, read as the reverse complement.
CCGTACTCCGCCTACGCATGATCGGGCGGCACGGCGCGCTGCTGCCGTTTGCCGAGTTGAACAGTAGCTCTGGCCTTTCGATCCTCTACACCTTCCTCCACGCCGATCGAGGGCACTATTCAAGCCTGGAATATACGGCGTGCCGCCTGAACGTTCTGAGTTTGGAGTGGCCGGACCTTAACGACGTCGCCGGTCCTGGGCGCCACGACGACTTGACCGCCGCCGACGTAGATGGCGACGTGGCCCCGGTCGACTACCACGCCGCCGGCCCGAACGCTGCGGGTGAAGACAAGGTCGCCGGGCCGGAGCTGGTCGACGGTCACGGCAACGCCGGCAGTGATCTGCTGTTGGGTGGTGCGGGGGAGGGTGACTCCGACTTGCTTGTAGGCCCACTGGACGAGGCCGCTGCAGTCGAGGCCGACGCCGGGGGTTGTTCCGCCCCAGACGTAGGGGACGCCGAGCTGGGTCATGGCGGCTTGGACGACGGCTTCGCCTGATCCGCTGGCGACGGGTCCATCGATGGGGAGGCTGGCGCCGTAGCCGTACTCGGTGGCCTTGGCGAGGACCGCCCGGTAGTAGTCCTCGCTCCGGTTGTAGCGGAGGACGGCGGCGTGGATGTCGTCGAGGCGGTCTCGTCCGGCGCAGAGGTAGCTGGCGGCGCTGTAGATGGCATCCCAGGCGTTGTGCGGATCCGGCACGGCTTCGGGTGGCCGGTCGGGGGCGACGATGCCCCACGCCCGGAAGGGGGTGGTGAGGACCTGCATCGGTCCGACGGCGTGGGCCCACCCGTCGGCGGTGCTCGGGTCGCGGATTGCTGCGAAGCCGGGGCGGCCGTCGATGGCAGGGCCGATGATCGGTGGGGCGACCTGCCCGGTGGCGGGGTCGGCGCGGCCCTGGCCGTGGCTCGACTCGACGAAACCGATCCCGGCGAGGACCTGCCATGGCAGGCTGGGGCAGGTGTAGCTGGCGGCGATGTAGACGGGGAGGAGGGCTTCGGGGATCTCGGTGCGGGCGAGCGCGCTTGCCCCGCTCGGGCTCTCGACCGGGCCGCTCGAGATGAGTGCGACCGACAGTGGTGCGGCCACGATCACCACGGCGAGGAGAACGAGCTTCTTCATCGTTGGCTTCGGCATGACGGAGAGGGGCTGAGGTGCATCTGATCCGACGGGCCGTGGATGACTGGCGTCCGGCACGGGTTCACCTCTCCGATACGGCCCGCTTCGGAGGCTGAGCGCGACAAGGAACTTCCGGCTGACTCATTTGTCGCGGTCGGGTGGCTCAAGGGGCCGTATGTGGGGTGAAGGCGGCGCACCGAGGCGCCGTCCGTCCTGGAGGTCCGGTTCGTGCTCGTTGCTCTCGTCTCAGCGCAGGTGAACGTCTCTCCGTCCAGCTCGGGCATGCCGGGCTCTGCGCTTATGCAGCAGCTGTTGAACTGGCTGTCGCAGGTGGCGTTGTGGGGGTCGCTGGCATCGATCCTGGCCGGGGCCGCCGTCTACGGCTTGGCCCAGAACGCGGGCAACTACAACGGGGCGTTCCGCGGCAAGCAGATGGCTGCC
>JBBQRO010000358.1:0-1583 GCA_038214685.1 Acidimicrobiales bacterium | reverse complement strand
GGTGGCCAACGTCGGATCGTTCGGCCTGCTGTGGGTCGGCCGCTTCTTCATCCTCGACCGGCTGCTCTTCAAGCCGCTGGCCGAGATCCTCGAGGAGCACGAGGACGCCGACGGGCACTTCCACCTTCACGCCGACGAGGCTTCGCACTAGCCCTTCCTGTCCGGGGGTTGAGGTTGCAGGTCCCTCAGCAGAGGGGCCTGGTGATGGATCCTGTGGTTCCTTCCACAGATCCAAAGGAACCCATCACCATGACCACCTCTGCAGAGATCATCTACCACCGGCGCGTTCGGTTGCTTGATCTGGCTGAAGAACTCGGCAACGTCTCCGCCGCTTGTCGCCAGTTCGGCGTGTCCCGCACCCGCTACTACGAATGGAAGAACGTCGCGGAGCTGTACGGACTCGAGGCGCTGTGGCCCAAGGATCGGCGCCGCCCGGCCCAGCCGAACGAGACCCCGACCCACGTGGTCGCCGATCTGCTCGCCGTCGCGGTGGTCGAACCCACGCTCGGGTGCCGTCAGCTCGGCGACCGGCTCTGCGAGCTGGGCTATGAGATCGGCAAGACCACCGTGCAGCGGATCCTGGTCGACCACGGCCTGGGCCGTCGCCGCCAACGCATCGCCCGGGCCGCCGCGATCGCCGCGCTGGCCGGGATCATCACCGAACCGGTCACCGAAGCGCTCGGCGAGCCGTTCGGGTTCTGCCACTGGGCCGGCCATCCCGGGGATCTCGTGGCTCTGGACAGCTTCTACATCGGGAACCTCAAAGGCGTCGGCAAGGTGTACCAACTCACCGCCGTCGACACCTGCGCCCGGTGGGCGATCGTGAAGTTGATCATCGGGCCGGTCACCACCGCCGACACGATCCGCTTCATCGACCACGTCACCAAGACAATGCGCCGCCTCGGGATCCCGGTCCGGCGGGTGCTCACCGACAACGGACCCGAGTACAAGGGCCTCGCCTTCCGCCACCACCTGGCCACCGTCGGCATCGACCACGTCCGCATCCCGCCCCGCTCCCCGAACCACAACGCCGTCTGTGAGCGGTTCCAGGGCACGATGCTCCAGGAGTGCTGGCGACCAGCGTTCCACCGACGCCACTTCAACTCGGTCCGCCAACTCCAAGCCGAAGCCAACGCCTGGCTCATCCGTTACAACACGCGGCGCCGCAACCACGGCGACTACATGGCCGGCCGACGCCCCATCGAGATCCTCGACACCCACCGCTCCAACCGAGCAGCATGACCATCAACCACAGGGCCCATCTGTCACCTCGAACCCCGGCCTGGAAGCACTAGCCCCCGGTAGCCCCGGAACGTCGGGACCGATCGGTCCGTTCGTTCCGCCGGGTCAGCTCTGGGTGGTGCCGGCGCCGAGCGCCGCGGGCAAGCGGTTCCTCCCCGCCTGGTGGGCATCGGTCACGTCCACGCCGACCAGACCGCCGTTGACGAGGCGGTCGCCGCCGGCCTCCCCCACCGCGGCGGCAGCGACACCAGCGGCAGCGGCGTCGGCCAGGAGGGCGTCGAGGCCGCCGGCATCGACGGCGACCAGCACCGCGGCCGGCGTCTCGGCGAACAGCGCGACGT
>JBBQRO010000357.1:0-1621 GCA_038214685.1 Acidimicrobiales bacterium | reverse complement strand
GCGGTGATCGTGGGGCGGGGCCGGTCCCGCCCGTTGGGCCTCAGGTCCGCAGGACCAGCGAGCCCAGGCGGTCGAAGGCGCCGGCGAGCTCCTTCGCCCACGGCCAGTTGGCCTGGATCCGCAGGTAGTCCCGCCGGCCGGAGCGGGTCAGACGGGCGGCGGCGTGGAGCAGGCAGTAGCGGAGCCGCTTGGGCTCGGCGACGACCAACTCGCCCTCCAGGCACAGCGACTGGGTGAATGCCAGCAGGTCACAGGCCATGAGCACCACGGCCAGCCAGGCGGTGTTGTCGGCGAATGCGTGGCACGGGAAGTTGGCCAGGCCGGTCTGCTTGGCGTTGCGGATGCGGTCCTCGACCCGGGCATGGCCCCGGTGACGGGCCTCCAGGTAGGCGAGGTCGGCGTCGGTGGAATCGCAGATGAAGACCTGGAAGCGATGGCCGTCGATGTCGGTGAAGGTGAGCTGGGCTCCGGGGTGGGGCTCCTCCCTGCGGACAATGGCCCGGGTGCCGGTCGGCCAGGCCGACAGGTCGAGGAGATCGGTGATCTCGGACACCTCGGCGCCCACACGCTCCTCCATGTCCTGGCGGATGGCGCCGGTCCACGCCGTCTCGCCCAACGCCAGCACCGCTTCGCGCACCGCTTCGTCCATGGGGAAGCCGACAGAGAACTCCAACCCCCGCTCCCGAAGGGCGTCGAGGAACTCGTGGGTGCAACCGGCGGAGTCGGCTCGGGCCAACATCCATTCTCCCTTGTCCGGGTCGACCTTCTTGGTCCTCACCGGGAGCTGGGCCAGGGCGGCGTCGAGGACTGCGATGTGGTCGGCCGCGGTGTTCGACCCCGCATTGCCGGGGCGCAGCACGCCGGCCACCGCGTCGTTGGTGGCATCGACGAAGCACAGCAGGGGATGGAAGCCGAAGCCGCGCTTGTAGGTGGCCTTCGCCTTTTCCTTCTCCGAGTGCGAGGTGACGAGGGTGGCGTCGAAGTCCAAAACGATGAAGTCCTTCGGCGGACGGGCCCCCGCCGCCCATGCCATTGCCCTGGCGCCGGCCCGGGCGGCGTCGATCGACACGAGGACGTCGTCGTCTACCGAAGCCAGGACGCGCCACGCCGTGGGGTCCGACGCCACCGTGCCGAACACCTCGGGCTGGTTCCGAAGCACCTTGAGATCCGACATCGACGTGCCGCCGTCGGCCACGCTGAGCACGAGATCGACCAGCACCCGTCCCGGGTCATGGGCGGAGCGGCGCTGGCGGGTCGGGGCCATGGCCGCCGAGAGGCCCTCCGTCAGCCCGAGGGCATCGGCCATGTCGGCCAGCAGGCGAGTGCCCACGTGGGCCGCCACGCCGGTCCCGTCGGCGGTCACCACGAGACGGGGCCGGCCACTACTACGCTTCACCATGGAAGTGCCCTTCTGGTTGGGTCTTGCGGGTCTCGAGAACCAGCAGTTTCCCTTACCGGAAGGGCGTTTCCGCGGACCTACGGCCACTCGGCCAAGCGGCTTACTGAAAGCGCCGGGCTAAGCCCACGACGAGCAACGAAAGAGTGCTCGGGCCCTTCTCCCGCACGAAACCGGGGGCGCCCGCATCCCCCGGAGTCGCGACTTCAGCGCCGAGCACCGGCG
>JBBQRO010000356.1:0-1644 GCA_038214685.1 Acidimicrobiales bacterium | reverse complement strand
AGGCAACGCAAAGGCCGGACGCTGCACGGCGCCGATGTCTCACCAATGGTACGGTTGGGGTCCGGTCAGCACAGGGGGAGCAGGGAACCCATGGTCAACCATCCAACGCGTCGCGGTGCCCACCTGGTGGTAGCGCTGGGGCTGGTGCTGGCCTCGACGCTCGTCGACCTCCCGAGATCCTCCGTCCGGGCAGCGGATCCGGAACATGGCTTCCTCACCGGCGAGGAGCTTCCCGCCAACCGGGTCCAGGCCCTGGCCGCCGCCGATCCGGCGCCCGCCGGCTTCATCGACAAGATCGCGTTCTCGGGGCTCACCCAGCCGACCGCGGTGAAGTTCTCTCCGGACGGACGTGTATTCGTGATCGAGAAGGCCGGCAAGCTTTTGGTGTTCGACGGGATGTCCGATACATCCGCCACGACCATCCTCGACGTGCGGTCCGAGGTGAACAGCTACTGGGACCGCGGCCTGACCGGCCTGGTGCTTCATCCGAGCTTCCCGTCCACCCCCTATGTCTACCTGCTCTTCACGTACGACGCCCCACCCGGCGGGACCCACCCGACATGGAACGATGGATGCCCCACGCCTCCGGGCGGCCAGAACGATGGCTGTGTGGTCACGGGCAGCCTCGTCCGGCTCTCCGTCAACTCCTCGAACGCCGTCGCCGGCCGGACGAACCTCATCACGGGCGAGTGGTGCAACCAGTTCCCGTCGCACAGCGTGGACGATCTCGAGTTCGGCCCGGACGGGATGCTCTACGTCAGTGCCGGGGACGGCGCGAACTTCAGCACCTCCGACTACGGCCAGTTCGGCGGCGATCCCGGCTCGCCGACCCCGTTCAACCCGTGCAGCGACCCGCCCAGCCCCATCGGCACGCAGCTCACGCCCCCCGACGCCGCGGGCGGTTCGCTGCGTTCCCAATCGCCGAGGGGAGCGAGCGGCCAGCCTCGCAGCCTCGACGGCGCGATCCTGCGCATCGATCCCGTGACGGGCGCCGGCGCGGCGGGCAATCCCTTCGCCTCCAGCACGAACGCCAACGCGAAGCGGATCCTGGCCTACGGCCTGCGCAACCCGTTCCGCATGGCGTTCCGGCCCGGCACCTCGGAGCTGTGGGTCGGCGACGTCGGTCAGTCGCTGACCGAGGAGATCAACGTCGTCCCGGTCAACTCGACCGCACGCAACTTCGGCTGGCCGTGCTTCGAGGGGAGCACGCTGAAGTCCGGGTTCAGCGGCTTGACGCTGTGCAGCAGCCTCTCGCAGTCGGCGACGCAGACGCCGTACGCCACCTATGCCCACGGCAGCCCCGTCGTTTCCGGCGACGGCTGCCCGACCGGCGGAAGCTCGGCGCTGAGCGGCCTGGCGTTCTATTCCGGCGGCGCCTATCCCGACCGCTACGACGGCGCGCTCTTCTTCGCCGACTACGCGCGCAATTGCATCTGGGCCATGCTGCCGAACGGCTCGGGCGTGCCCGATCCCGGCCGTGTTGAGATCTTCGAGTCGCCCTCCTCGACGCCCGTCGACCTGACCACCGGCCCCGGCGGCGACCTGTTCTACGCCGACATCGGCAACTTCTCGTCGCCCTCGGGATCGGGGAGCATTCATCGCATCGCCTACGAGGAGCCGAACGCGCTGGCGACGGCGTCCCCC
>JBBQRO010000355.1:0-1666 GCA_038214685.1 Acidimicrobiales bacterium | reverse complement strand
CCGGAGGCGCCGTCGTGCAGTTCAGGGAAGAGGTGAGCTCAGGCTGCGGCGGTGGTGGTGGTGCGACGCCGACGGGACACGCCGACCGCTCCGGCTCCGAGGGCCAGCAGGGCCACGCCACTCTTGGCGTAGGCGCTGGTGTTGTTGGACGCGCCGGTGCGGGCGATTCCCTTCACGGTGGTAGCCGTGGAGGGAGCGGCCGTGATGGCGCCCTTGCCGTCGACGTAGAACCGGGCGCTCATGAGGAGGGCACCGGTGTTGGCGTCTTTCAAGGTGAGCGAATGGGCTGCCTTGGTCTCCCAGTCAGCCGGGAGGGTGACCTTGTAGGACGCCGCATGGTTGGCGATCGTGGTGGCACCGAGCTGGACGGGTGTGGAGTTGAGCACGCCGTTAGCGCTGACCCCGTTGGGCAGGGTGGGGCAGCTACCGGTAACCGTGACCGTGGCGCTGGCGACCATCGGAGCGCTGGCGGTGACCGTGGCGGAACACACCGTGGGGGCCGTGGTGCCGGGGTAGTCCTGGGCTCCCGCGACACCGGAGGACAGAGCTAACGCCCCAGCGGCCAACAGGCCAGCGGCGATCACACGGGAACGGAACACGGGCTACCTCATATCAGGGGAACGGTGAAGCCATCCGCGGTACGGACGTTCCGGAACAGTACCGGATACCACTAAATGCCACAAGGGGTGGTCACCCCGCTCCGGGCGGGGACAAAAGGGCCTTAACAGCGGGCCCGGCGGGCGGTGCCCAGGCAGTGCGGGCGATCGACGGCCGCAACCGGGCGCTCGACCGTGGTCCCTCGACGGGCGTCGGCCACGGTGACCAGCAGGCGGTCGGGCTGGACGAGCATCCCGGGGAGCACCCGCACCGCATAGTCGTCCGCCAACGCGACACCGTCGAAGGTGGCGCGGATCTGGTGCTGGGACCCGGGGCCGAGCTCGACTTCGACCTGGTAGATCACCAGTCCCCCGTCGCTGAGGGAGGCGGGCACCACCGCGACGCCGTCGACCGTGAGGGTGCGGAGCTGGTGGGGGGAGTAGATGAGCGTGGTGGTGAGGTTGGTGCCCCGTGGTGGGGCGGCGGCGCCGAGGGCCGAACCGATCACGTAGTCGGGGAGGCCGGTGGCGGGCGCCTTGTTGGTGAGGTCGACGGTGAGGTCGGCGGTGAGGGAGCCGTCGGTCGCGATGGCGACGTCGTAGCGCAGGGACCGCTCGAGGAAGAGATCGATCTTGTTGCCGACGCGGTTGCGTTGGCCCACGGCGAGCAAGTCGGCCGAGTCGGGGAGCTCGAAGCCGCCGTCGAGGCCGAGGTCGTCGAGAAGTGCCGCCGCCGAGGGGCGTTGGTTCGACGGGACGCTCACGACGAGGTGGCCCTGGGCCACGAGCGGACCGAAGCGAGAGGAGAGGTCCTGGAGCGACGGGACCGACAGGCTCGACAGGCGGCTGCCAACCTGCGCGGCCACCTCGACGAGGACATCTTTGCGGTCCTGGGCCTCGCTGTTGTCGGGGAACTCGAGGTATTGACGCCGCACGAGAAAGTCGGCCGTGGTGTCCGCTGTGAGCACCACGTCGAGGCCGGGCACGGGGACGGGACCGACCAACCCGACGATGGCGGCCAACGCCGAGGGGTCGGCCATCACGAGGCCGTCGAGGGAGCCGAGCCCCGA
>JBBQRO010000354.1:0-1675 GCA_038214685.1 Acidimicrobiales bacterium | reverse complement strand
GGTACACGGTCTGGAGGACGAACGGCGGACCGGCGAAGGAGAACCGCAGCGTCCTGAAGGTGCGCGGGCTGGAGCCCTCGTTGGTGACCTGCAGCGCGAGAGCCTGTCAAGGTTTCTGTGTGAGTAGTGGGTCCGTGGTTGTCAGGTGAGGCCGAGTCGGCCGGGGAAGTGGATCTCGAACTGGTTGAGCGCCTGTTTCCAGCCCCAGGTGCCGGTGCCCAGGTCGCCGCCGCGCTTGTCGCTGATGTTGCGGGCTCCGAGCCGGAGGAGCTTGAGGGCGGCGTCGTCGGTGGGGAAGTGTCCGCGGGTCTTGGTGATCTTGCGGAGCTGGTAGTTGATGCTCTCGACCAGGTTGGTGGTGTAGACGACCTTGCGGATCTCGGGCGGGAACCGCAGGAACGGGGTGAACTGCTCCCAGGCGGCCCGCCACACCTTTACGATCCCGGGGTAGCGGTCGCCCCATTCGAGTTCGAAGGTGTCCATGGCGTCGACCGCCGCTTCGACGGTGGCCGCGGTGTAGATCGGCCGGAGAGCGGCGGTGATGGCCTTGCGGTCCTTCCAGCTGGCGAAACGCAGCGACGCCCGGATCAGGTGGATCACACACGTCTGGACCAGCGCCTGGGGCCAGGTGGCCTCGATGGCGTCGGGAAGGCCTTTCAAGCCGTCGCAGCAGACCAGGAGCACGTCGTCGACGCCCCGGTTGCGGATCTCGGTGAGCACGTTCAGCCAGAACTTGGCGCCCTCGCCGCCGTCACCCAGCCACACGCCCAGCACATGCTTGCGGCCCTCCACGTCGACGCCCACGCCCAGGTAGGCGGCCCGGTTCACCACCGTGCCCTGGGTGCGGACCTTCACGACCAGGGCGTCGATGTACACGATCGGGTACACCGCCTCGAGCGGCCGGGCCTGCCACTCGGCCAGCTCCTCGACGATCCCGTCGGTCACCTTGGAGATCAACGCCGGGGACACCTCCACGCCGTACATGCGGGCCAGTTCCCGGCGGATGTCCCGCACCGTGAGCCCTCGGGCGTAGAGGTGGACGATGTTCTGGTTGAACCCCTCGAGCCGGCGGGCGTGCTTCGGCACGAGACGGGGCTCGAAGGTCCCGTTGCGGTCCCTAGGGATGTTCACGTCGACGGCGCCGATGTCGGTCAGCACCGTCTTCGGCGATGTGCCGTTGCGGTTGTTGCCCGACCCCCGACCGGCGGGGTCGCCCGGCTCGTAGCCGAGATGGTCGGCGAGCTCTTCGGACAGGCCCCGCTCGATCAGGCGCTTGGTCAGCTCGGCGAGCACACCGTCGGGGCCGAGGAGCTCGAGGCCGCCGGCGTCGACGCCAGCCATGACCGCGTCGATCACCTCGTCGGGAACCGCCGACGACGGGTCAGGGCCCAGACGGGCCGGTGGCTTCGGGTCAGTCGCGATGGTCACAGGATGGTCCCTCCTCAGCGACCAGCCCTACCGGGCTGCGCCGCTCTCGTGGTGGACCCCCCGCTCACACAAACCCATGTACACGCCCGACCGCCGAGGTGCAGGCTTCGTTCGTCCCGGTGGCCAAGCACTATGGGGCGATCGTCGCCCCGTGCCCACCACGACGCGGGAACCGGAAGGGGGCCGTGGAGTGCGGCGGGAAGTTCGTGTGCGGCCGCTGGTGGCGCACGACCACGGCTGTCACCCC
>JBBQRO010000353.1:0-1724 GCA_038214685.1 Acidimicrobiales bacterium | reverse complement strand
CACGGCCCGGGTGGCGAACTCGGCCGGCCTGTTCCTGTCCTTCGCCGTCTACGCCGCCACGTTGGTGATCGCCTACCGGTTGGTGGTTCGCCCGCCGGCCGAGCCCGGTCCTGGGAGAACCGTCGGCCGGCGGGCGTTCCTGGCCGGCGGTGTCGGCGTGGTGGCGGCCGCCGCGTCGGGTGGGGTGTTGGCGCAGATGTACCGGCGCTCCGCCTTCCGCTACGACGGCCTGCAGTACAACGCCGACATCCAGCCGATCACCCCGAACGACAAGTTCTACGTGGTCACCCAGAACCTCCTCGACCCCGAGGTGTCCCGCGGCACCTGGCGGCTCGAGGTGACCGGCGAGGTAGACCAGCCCCGCCAGTACGACTTCGCCGCCATCACCGGCCTCGAGGCGGTCACCCAGGAGTCGACGCTGGCCTGCATCAGCAACGGCGTCGGCGGCGGCCTCATGAGCAACGCCGTGTGGAAGGGCGTGAAGCTCCGCCAGCTCCTCGAAGCGGCCGGACCTCGGCCCGAGGCGGTGGAGGTGGCGTTCCACGGTGTCGACGGCTACGTGGACACCTTCCCGCTGGCCAAAGCCATGGACGACACCACCCTGGTCGCCTACGAGATGAACGGCCAGCCCCTCCCGCTCCGGCACGGTTTCCCGGTCCGGATCATCGTGCCCGGCCTCTACGGCGAGAAGAACGTGAAGTGGATCAATCGCATCGAGGTGTCGAACACCAACGTGAAAGGCTTCTACGAGAACCAAGGCTGGGGTCCCGACTTCAGCGTCCAGACCCAGTCCCGGTTCACCGCCCCCGCCTTTGAGGGCCCGCTCCCCATGGCCCCGGTGACGCTGCGCGGCACCGCGTTTGCCGGGGACCGCGGGGTGAGCAAGATCGAGGTCAGCGCCGACGACGGCGCCACGTGGCAGACCGCCGTCGTCGACTACGCCGGCACCCGCCTGACCTGGAACCTGTGGAGCTACCAGTGGACCCCGACGCGCCCCGGCGAGCACCGCCTCGCCGTCCGGGCCACCGACGGCGCCGGCGCTCTCCAGACCGACACGGAACGAAGCAGCGGTCCAGAAGGCGCCACCGGCCTCCACAAGGTCACCGCGCAGATCGCATGACCCCAAAACCCATCTCCGCTCCGTGCGCGAGACCGACAGCGAGGCAGCAACCTGTGATCCAGAACGATGAGCGCACCACACGTCAGGACACGCCACGATCCGCCGAGGATCAATGGGGCTGGCGCCTCGAGACGACCGGTGCAGTGCTCATTCGCTATTCCTTGGTCATCGTCCTGCTGTGGGTCGGCGCCCTGAAGTTCACCGCCTACGAAGCGGAACTCGTCGCGAACTTCGTCGAGAACAGCCCTCGGATCGCCGTCAGGCCCTTCTCCTGGCTGATCCCTGCCCTCGGGAGCTGAACACGCCCTATGCCCTTGTTCATACTCTTGTTAGCCGGAACGGGTCTGTTTTATCGGTGGGCCGGGTACGTCCAGGATGTCGCCATATCCTCCCGGCGCTGAATGAAAAGAGAACAGAAATGAACAACAAGCTTAAGAATATCGAGGCGTTCAGAAAGAGACGTGGTTGGAGGATCCTTCCTGCGGTCATCGCCGTCAGCGCACTGTCGCTTCCCGTGGGTGCCGCTGATGCCAAGTCCGGCCCGTCTGCGGTTGGCACAGGAGCAGTGTTCGGCATGACCAATGGCATCCTCGGCAACTCGGTG
>JBBQRO010000352.1:0-1782 GCA_038214685.1 Acidimicrobiales bacterium | reverse complement strand
GGCGATGTAGTCCTCGGTGCGCTGGTCGTTGGGCGTGGTGAACAGCTTCTCGGTGGGGGCGACCTCGACGAGGAGGCCGGTGCGCTGGCCGGTGGTCTCGTCGGCCTTGGCCGTGAAGAAGGCGGTGACGTCGGAGACCCGGGCCGCCTGCTGCATGTTGTGGGTCACGATCACGATCGTGAAGTCCTTCTTCAGCTCGCCCATCAGCTCCTCGATGCGGAGGGTGGCGATGGGGTCGAGGGCCCAGCAGGGCTCGTCCATCAGGATCACCTCGGGCTTGACCGCGATGGTGCGGGCGATGCACAGCCGCTGCTGCTGGCCGCCGGACAGGCCGTTGGCGCTCTGCTTCAGCTTCTTGGCCACCTCATCCCACAGGGCGGCGCTGCGCAGGCTCTCCTCGACGAGGTCGTCCATGTTGCCCTTGAAGCCGTTCACCTTGGCCCCGAAGGCGACGTTGTCGTAGATGGACTTCGGGAACGGGTTGGGCTTTTGGAACACCATGCCGACCCGGCGGCGCACCTCGATGGCGTCGACGCCTGGGCCGTAGAGGTCCTCGCCGTGGTAGGTCAGCGAGCCCTCGACCTTGGTCCCGGGGATCAGGTCGTTCATCCGGTTGAGGCAGCGCAGGAAAGTGCTCTTCCCGCAGCCCGACGGGCCGATGAGGGCGGTGATCTCCCGCTCCCTCACGGTCAGGTTGACGTCGGACAGGGCCCGGAAGCTGCCGTAGAAGAAGTTGAGGTTGCTGGCCTTGAAGACCTCGGCTGCGCCGCCCTTCCCCTCGTCACCGGCGGTGACCGGCTTGGTGCGGACCTCGGGGCGAGCGGTGACGGCGGTACCATCGTCGGGGGGAGCCACGAGGCCAAGCATCGCGGGCCGTCGGCCTCCCGGCAAACCATTGCGACACCCACGCGGCAGCTCGGCGCCCACGGGACCCAATGTTCGTCTCTCGTTCACCTCGTGTTCACCGTGGCGGCAGTTCCCCGCCACCCGCCCCCCGTACGTTCACCAATGACCCACCATGTAGGAGGCTCTTCACCCATGTCCCGTTCCCGATCGATCCGACTTCTAGCCGCCGGCATCTCCCTCGGGGTGGTGCTCGCCGCCTGCGGCAGCAGCGACGACGATGTGACCACCGGCGCGACAACAGGTGGAGGCGGCAACCTGGCCGCCACCACGCTCAACGGCTCGGGGGCGACGTTCCCGGCCGCGTTCTACACTGCCGCCATCGACGGGTTCTCGAAGAAGCAGCCCAGCGTCACGGTGAACTACGGCGGCGGCGGCTCCGGCAAGGGGCGCACCGACCTGCAGGGCGGCCTGGTCGACTTCGCCGGCACCGATGGGCTGGTGAAGGACGAGGACAAGGCCAAGTTCAAGGGCGAGTTCCTCTACGTCCCCACGGTGGCCGCCCCCATCACGATCTCCTACAACCTCTCGGGGGTCGACGACCTGACGCTCGACGCCGAGACGACGGCGAAGATCTTCCAGCGCGACATCAAGACCTGGGACGACCCGGCCATCAAGGCGCTGAACAACCGCGCCACCCTCCCGTCCACCCCCATCGTCGTGGCCCACCGCTCGGACGGCTCGGGCACCACCGAGAACTTCACCAAGTACCTGGTCAAGGCCGCACCCAGCTGGAAGCTGAAGTCTGGCTCCACCGTCGAGTGGCCGGGTGACACCCAGGCCGGCAACGGCAACGCCGGCGTGGCCCAGATCGTCAAGACCCAGGGCGGGGCCATCGGGTACGTCGATCTGGCCGACGCCAACACCCAGCAGCTGAAG
>JBBQRO010000351.1:0-1818 GCA_038214685.1 Acidimicrobiales bacterium | reverse complement strand
TGTGATCGTCGCTGACAACGGGTCGACGGACGGCACCCGGGAGATCCTTGAGGGTCTGCCGGTCGAGCTGGTCGACGACCCCGAGGTCGGCTACTTCCAGTCCCGCAAGATGACCGCCCTGGCTGAGCGTGCCCGCAAGGGCGGCGCCGACTGGCTGGTGCTCTTCGATGCCGATGAAATCTGGTGTTCGCAGTACGGCCGGCTCGGCGACATGCTCGAGGCGCACACCCCCGACTACGGGCTGGTGACCGCCGCGCTGTTCGACCATGTGGCCACGGGGTTCGATCTGGATGAGCCGGACCCTGTGCGCCGGATTGGTTGGCGTCGTCGTGACCCGTTGCCGTTGCCGAAGGTCGCCGCCCGCGCCGTGGAGGGGCTGGTGATCGAGCAGGGCAACCATTGGGCCCGCCATCCGGTGCCGGCCAGGTTCACCCCCGAGCCGGCCCTGATCGTCCACCACCTGCCTTACCGGTCAGTCGAGCAGATCATCCGCAAGGTACGTAACGGCGCTCAGGCGTACGCCGCTGCTGATGGACTTCCGGAGGAGACCGGTGCCCATTGGCGCCAGTGGGGGCGCCTGTCGGACGAGGAACTGGGCGACGTCATGCGGAAATGGTTCTGGAGGGCCGACCCGACAGTGCCCGTCAACATCGACGGCGAGCATCAGCCCCCCCTGTTCTACGATCCGGCGCCGTTGCCCTAGACGGTCACCGTCAGGGTGAAGGGCCGGTCGGACAACAACGCATCTAACGGCACATCGAGAGCCACTGCAATGACGGCCGCTTCCCCGATGGAGCACCGCCGATCCCCGTGTTCGATCTTGCACAGCCCGGACGACAACAACTCGAAACCCTCGCCCCGGAGCCGCCCCACGAGGTCGTCCATGCTCAGCCCGCGAGCATTGCGGATCTCTCTCACCCGCCTAGCGAACATCTCGTCCAGAGCGTGGTACTTCACCCGTCGTTTCATAATGATGGGGAGTATAGCCACCTATAATGGGGTGGTGGATAAGCGCACCGCAGAGCAACGGTTCTGGGCCTTCGTGGACAAGCAGGGTGACGACGATTGCTGGGAGTGGCTCGGCAGCCGAGGAGCCAAGGGGTATGGCCAGTTCGGTCCGCCCCGGGCTGGGCAGCGCAAGACGATGGTCCTCGCCCACCGCTGGTCCTACACCCTGCACTTCGGTCCAATCCCACCAGGCTTGTTCGTCTGCCACCGCTGCGACAACCGCCCCTGCGTGAATCCGGGCCATCTGTTCCTCGGCAGCGCTGCGGACAACACCGCCGACATGATCGCCAAGGGGCGGGCGCGTTACGCCGCCAAGCTGACCGAGGCAGACATCGAGGTGATCCGGTCGTCCATCACTGGGCGGTGGGGCGAGCGGACCGAACTGGCCGAACGCTACGGGGTCAGCAAGGCGACGATCGCCCGAGTGGCGCCCTGCTCTCCCTGAGGTCGACGACGAGCGGTTCGGCCAGCCGGTCGAGCTCGTCGATGTCGTCGCGGGTGAAGCCGGGGTCGTCGTCGGACGGGAGCCACGAGGTGGGGTCCCGGTCCCGCATGTGAGCCATGTATTTCACGAGGAGGGCTTGGTAGTCGATGGCCGCCATGCCCGCACGCTACGGCGTGTCGATCGTCGTCCCCCGTGGCGGGACCTGCGAACACCGTGAGCGTGCGTGGCGGTTCGTGTCCGCCCGCCTGGCCGCGCTGTACCCGTCCTGGGAGGTCGTGGAGGGCTTCGCTGACGGGCCGTGGTGCAAAGCCGCCGCCGTCGCTGACGGGCTTTCACGGGCGTCTGGTGACGTGCTCATCGTTCAC
>JBBQRO010000350.1:0-1831 GCA_038214685.1 Acidimicrobiales bacterium | reverse complement strand
GTCGTCGCTCATGTGCTGGGCGCCCTTTCGTGAGTTGGCCTCATCATGGATTCGGCGAACAAGAAGCTCCAGGGCGACGCTGCGGCCCGGCAAGGGCTGGCGAGAACCTCGGGGGTGCCAGGGCGGGTATCGGCGGGCAGGCTGACCCGGCCCGCTCGCCTCAGGTGGGCGAACCACCGACCCGTTGCCAGCTCGGTCATCGCCGTCAGCCGCAGTCCGGCCGCCATGGCGACCTCCTCGATGGCGTCGGCTCCGACCACGGCCCAGGCGAAGGGATCGCTCCGTTGGCCGTCGCGCTCGAACCAGGCGGTGAGGCGATGCCACCGGGCCCCGGGAGGCTCGACCTCGACCAGGATCTGCCCTTCGACGGCGATGACCTCCCGGCAGCGGGCCAGGAGGCGGACAGGATCGCCGCCGATGCCGACGTTGCCGTCGAAGACCAGGGCGGTGACCCACCGGCCCTCCCAGGGCAGAGGCTCGAAGAGGCTCTGTTCGATCACGCGCGCCCCCCGCCGGCGGGCCAGGGCCACGGCCGTCGGCGACACGTCGATGCCCAGGGCCGTGACGCCCCGGTCGGCCAGATCCGCGACGAGGCGACCGGGACCACAGCCGAGGTCGATGACCGGCCCGGCGACGGCGCCGAGCAGCGCCCGTTCCCCGGCCGTGGCCGGTGTGTGCCATCGAAGCGTGTCGAGGGTCACCACCTCGCCGCTGTGGGCTCGCAACATCACGCTGGCCGCCGGCACCGCAACCATCGAGCCCGCCGGCTTCAACCCGTCGGGGTCCGGTGGCCGGCGCAGGGCCGGGGCGGTGGGAGTCATCGGGATATCCGTCTGCCTGTCGCCGCGTGCAGCTTCGGCGATCGAGGGCGTCTCAGCACCCTCCCCGGGCCATCGACCCCCCAATCCGATCCAGCCGACTTGTCCGCGTTCTGTAAGAACTGGCCAGGTGTCGGCGATGACTTGGGCCGGCATGGCCGTCCAGCTAGTGGCCGGCAACGGGATCGCCCGGTGCGCCAGGGCCGAGCCGACCTGGACGATCAGGCCGCGGTCGCGGGGCAGCATCCGGTCCAGCGCCCGCCAGCGTCCCGTGGCCTTCCAACTCCTTAGCAGTGGCACCTGTGCCGGCCTGGTGGCGATGCCTGAGGCCGAGAAGAGCCGGTGTGTCGGTGGCCCCTCGGGGTGAACCTACCCAGCCCGCCCCGGTGGCAGCGCGTGGTCCGCCCTCGTTCCGAAAGCTGTAAGGAGCGGTTCCGCTTGGCCCTGTCGCCGCTGCGGGTAGAAGGGGATGATGGGTAAAGATCTATTGGCTGGCGGCACGTTCCCGGATCTCGTGCTGCCTGATCACGCCGGGAACCAGCGTCACCTGTCGCAGCTCGCCGCGGATGATCCGGTGCTGTTGCACTTCTACCGGGGGTGGTGGTGCCCGAAGGAGCAGGCCTACTTCCGCAACCTGGTGGGCCTCCAGGACGAGGCGGAGGTGGCGTACACCCGGTTCGTGTCGGTCAGCGTCGACCCTCCCGAGGTGCAGGCCGCCTTCCGGGCCGGCATCGGCGCCAGATGGATCTTCCTGTCCGACGCGGAGCGGCAGTGGATCGACCGCCTGGGGCTGATGGAGAAGACCGACACCAGTCATCGTCCGTACCTGCCGACGATGTTCACGCTGGGACCGGACCTCACCATCCACCGGATCTACAACGGCTACTGGTTCTGGGGGCGAGCCACCAACGAAGAGCTCCGCCAAGACTTTCGGTCCATCAGTCAGGCTTCCCGTTCCGATTGGGAGCCCCCCCAGTCGTGAGCTGGCTCTGGTTCGACCTCTGCCCCGACCC
>JBBQRO010000349.1:0-1862 GCA_038214685.1 Acidimicrobiales bacterium | reverse complement strand
CCACCGACTCGAATGTCGGCGCCCTCCCGCTGCTGGTCATTGTCCCGTCGACCTCGTCGCCTGGGTCACGCCCCTCTGTGTCCGTGAGCGGTGAGACACCTTCACATCCCCACTCTGTGTATGAGGGCGACGAAGGATGATCACCGATGTCCACCACGAATGACGCCCCGAAGTCGAAGCGGGCCGCGATCTACAAGGCCGTCGACTGGCAGGTCCAGGACGGCACCGCCAGTGACGGCTCGGGTCGTCCCCGATACCACAAGACCGGGATCCGCAGGGTGTTCACGCCCGAGTACAAGCTGGCGATCCTGGCCGAGTACGAGGTTGCGTCCGAGACCGGGGAGAAGGGCGCGATCCTGCGCCGTGAGGGCCTGTACTCGAGCCTGATCGGGGACTGGCGTCGTCAGCACCGCCAGGGTCTACTGAAAGCTGCGATGGGACGATCCGACGGTGGCCGAGGCGGCCCCAGCCTGAGCGAAGTGGCCAAGTTGAAGGCGGAGAACGAACGGCTGCGCCTCAAGCTCGCGCAGGCCGAAGCGATCATCGAGGTCCAGGGAAAAGTGCACGCGCTCTTGGACGAGATCACCAAGAGCGCGAACCCCGACGACACCTGAACGCGCTCCTCGACGCCTCCGTCGACGAACTCGTCGACCGTGGCGTCCCCCGCAACCGGGCCTGCGCCGCCCTCGGCCGGTCCCGGGCCAGTCACTACCGGACCCGCCAGGCACCGCTACACGGACCGCCCGCACCCCGACCCCGCCCGCCACGGGCGCTGACCGCCGTCGAAGCCGACGGGGTCATCGACGTGTTGTGCAGCGAACGGTTCTGTGATGCCGCCCCCGCCCAGGTGTGGGCCACCCTGCTGGACGAGGGCACCTACCTGGCGTCGATCTCGACCATGTACCGGCTCCTGCGCCAACAAGCCATGGTCCGGGAACGCCGCGCCCAAGCCCGCCGGCCACCCGCCCACCTCAAGCCCGAACTCGTCGCCTTCGCCCCGAACCAGGTGTGGTCCTGGGACATCACCAAGCTCGCCGGCCCGCACAAGTGGACCTGGTTCCACCTCTACGTGATCCTCGACGTCTACAGCCGCTACGCCGTGGGCTGGCTCGTCGCCCCACGCGAGTCCGACCGACTCGCCGAAGAGCTCATCGCCCGAGCCATCTACGACAACCAGGTCCCTGACGGCCAGCTCACCCTGCACGCCGACCGAGGCTCGTCCATGACGTCAAAGACCGTGTCCCAGCTCCTCGCCGACCTCGGCGTCCTGCAGTCCCACAGCCGACCCCGCGTGTCCAACGACAACCCCTTCAGCGAAGCCCAGTTCAAGACGCTCAAGTACTCGCCCCGGTTCCCGAAGCGCTTCGCGAACATCGAGTCCGCCCGCCGGTTCGTCGACGACTTCTTCGACCACTACAACCACGAACACCGCCACTCCGGCATCGGCCTGCACACCCCCGCCGACGTCCACACCGGCCGAGCCGACGCCATCCGCGCCGCCCGCCAAGCCGTCCTCGACGCCGCCTACACCGCCCGCCCCGACCGGTTCCGACACCCACCACGCGCGCCACGGATCCCCGAGGCAACATGGATCAACCAGCCCGAGGAGCAGCCCCCGACCCCCGCAGCCATCTGAGCACCCGGTGTCTCACAACCGCTGACACGTTCCGTGGCCCTCCAAGCTGTCACAGCGAAGGAGTACCCTGATCACAACGTTCGGGCTTCGTTCCGAAGCGCTCGGAGCTGACGTCAGCTCTCCCACCGTCCGACACGGAGGAGAGATATGGCTATGCAGCCACGCCGAAGCGGCGCTCCTCGATCACTGGTCATCGACGGCCACCTGGTCTGCGTCATCGAACACC
>JBBQRO010000348.1:0-1870 GCA_038214685.1 Acidimicrobiales bacterium | reverse complement strand
CGGATGTTCGGCCAGTGCCTCGGCGGCGGGGGGTGGATTCTCGGCAATACGATCGACGGGACGCAGGCGGAGGTGGTGCGCGTGCCGTTCGCCGACGGCTCGACCCATCTCGCCCCGGCCGGCGTCCGCGACGAGGACCTGCTGATGCTGGCCGACATCTTGCCCACGGCCTATGAGGTCGGAGTCGTGAACGGCAGGCTGCAGACCGGCGGGGTGGTCGCGATCGTCGGGACCGGACCCATCGGGTTGGCGGCCATCACGGCTGCCAAGCTCCTCTCGCCCAGCCTGGTAGTCGCGATCGACATCGACCCGATCAGGCTGCAGGCCGCGAAGGCGTTCGGCGCCGACGTGGTCATCAACAACGGCCACGAGGACGCTCTCGAGGTGGTGCGCAGCATGACCGGAGGGCTGGGCGCCGATCTCGCGATGGAGGCCGTCGGGGTGGAAGCGACCTTCACCCTCGCGACGACGCTGGTCCGGCCGGGCGGGACCGTCGCGAATGTCGGCGTCCACGGAGCTCCGGCCCTGCTGCACCTCGAACAGTTGTGGAGCCGCAACATCACCATCACCACGGGGCTGGTCGACACCTCCTCGACAGCGATGCTCCTCACCCTACTGAAGGGCGGCGCGCTGGACGCTGGCCGCTTCGTGACTCACCACTTCAACCTCGAGCAGATGATCGAGGCCTACGGCGTGTTCGGTGACGCCCAGGCCAGCCACGCCCTCAAGGTCGTCCTGACCCGGAGCTGAAAGACGCGACCGTCTCGGCACACGCTCTGTGATCGACGCAGCGGACAACCACCGGGGAGGCATGACATGAGCACATCCGAGACACTGGGTACCGACGAGCACGTCCTGGGGCAGCTCCCGACCTACGCCGGGGGCTGGAGCGCGTCACCACCACTAGCAACAAGGCTTTCCCGTGGAGCACCTGCGCATCGGAGCACGTCACAAGCCCGGCTGACGACGGCCCGCGATCACGGCGAGGACGACCCTGCTACTACCACGTGGACGTTGCCCCCGGCGAAGAATTGACCGGAGGAGCAGTGGCGTCTGAGTTGACCGGCGGCTGGGTCGTCTGGCCAGCGGTTCCGGGCAGAACGATCTGAGCCGGCCAGGCGGGGCGGGGCGCCCACAACACCAAGCGCCAAGCGCCAAGCGGGACCTAAGCCTCTGTTGGCGCGGACCCGCAACAACGAGTCTGGACTCACCCGGTCGGGATCCCGACGGCAGTAGACGAAAGAGGTGTGACGCGATGATGTGGTACTGGCACGACGACGCTGGCTGGGCCGGTTGGTCCTTGATGCTGTTCTCGATGCTGGTCTTCTGGGGACTGATGGGCTGGGGCATTTGGGCCGTGCTTCGAGCCGGCGCCAACCTAAGCACCGGCGGAGGCAGCCCCGAGCAGTTGCTGCGACAGCGGTTCGCGGCTGGGGAACTCGACGCGGACGCCTACCGACAGGCGCAGGTCGTGCTCGCCGACCGCGACAGTCTGGCTCAGGGGGAACTGCGGCGCTGAGGCCCGGCCTGGGTAAGCCCGCACCCACGACCGCGCCGCGAATTTTCGGCTCTCCGGTCGTTTCCGTGGGCGCTCGTTGATCGCTTGAACGAGCAACACGCCGTCCCCGCCTAGGTTCTGAGTTGTCGAGAAACAGGACCAGGTGAACGGGGAACGGCGTGCGCAACAGCACGGTATGGGCAGGCGTGCTCGGGGTCGAGAGCTTGACCGTGATCGACGGGGTGGAGTTCGACGACGAGGCCGAGGTCGCGGTGTTCGCGGTCCGGCCACGCAAGGGCGCCAGGGGCCGGTGCGGGCGCTGTCAGCGGCGTTGCCCTGGCTATGACCAGGGCGAAGGCCGCCGGCGGTGGC
>JBBQRO010000347.1:0-1893 GCA_038214685.1 Acidimicrobiales bacterium | reverse complement strand
ATACTGGGGTTGACGGTCACCGTGATGCGTCCTTTCGAGAGTGCCGTGAGAAGTTCACTCGAAGGATCACCCGGTGGCCGTCGCCTAGTCCTACAGCGACACGCTCACCAGGATCCGTACACCACTCTGCTGGACGTCACTTAGTGCATCCGGATCCCACACGTGCCCTTGAACGATCTCTCGCTTGTCTGACGGTCACCTAGGTGCGCGAGAACGCTCCGGGCGATCATTGGGTGACCAACTCATTTGAACGGGATGCGATCGGCGCGTCTCCTGCTGAAAAGCAGCGACGGGGTTCGCGGAGCTGGTACGACCTTGAAGAGCCGGGTTTCGGCTGGACTGCTGGTTCGTGACTGTGCCCGGTTGACTGCAGGCTGCAGTCGCTGCGGTTTTCGAACTCGCTTGCCGAACCTGATCACTGGACGCCTTCAGAGCCTCCTCTACGGGGCGTGGAAGTTCGAGCATGCGTCTGGTGTGAACGTCTACCGGAGAGACCCAGACGACATCGCCGGAGGGGTCAGGTGTGGCCAGACCGGCTTCGATGTCGTTGTGGGCGCGCTGGGAGAGCGCGCGTGCTCGGCCGATGAGGCCGGGCTGGTTGGCCTTCTCGGCGAGGACGTCAGCGAGTTCTGGAGCACTCTCGATGGCGGCCAAGGTCGCGTTCAGTGCGCGCTCAAGGCCGGGGTGCTGGGCGATGACGTCTGGGGGGAACGTGGTGGTGGCGTTGTGGGTGAGCTCGCGGTAGGCGGCACGCAGTTCCGCCGACGCGCGGAGCAGCGTGGAGTCGGGTCGATCGGTAGGGGCGGGGAGGTCGTCCCATCGGCTGGCCAGGTTGTTCCAGGCTCGGCCGACCGCGTCGAGGGATGAGGCGAGTCGGTCTGTCGGCGGGTCGCCGGTGGCGGATGTCGTGGCTGCCCGGTTGTGTGAGTCGGCGTCGACCAGGAGCAGACCGACGCCGGCGATGAGGGCTTGGGTGCGGCTCACGGTGACGTTGTCGGCGGCCGAGGATCGGGCGGCGAGGGTGCGGTGGGCCTGGTTGTCCCAGCCGGCCAGGGCGCGCGGGATGCGGTTGTGGGCGGCTGCGCGGGGGCGCGCTTCGCCGGCGACGCCGGCGACGAACCCGCCGGCAAGGTACCGGCCAGCGATCGCCTCCGCTGTGACGAATCGGCCCACCCACGTTGCGGTCGGTGCGACGACGTAAGGGGAGTGGACCGTGGACAGCGAGACCCTGCGGCCGGCCTGACGGGCCTCGCGGTACCGGTCGCGACCGTGAGCGTGCAGAGCAACGCTGCCGGCGTGCGCGGCCACGTAGAGCGCGTGCATGGTCCTGGACCGGGCTGCCTGCAGGTCCTGGCGGAGCGCGGCGCCGTGGCCGCAGATCTCGGGCCCGTAGCGGCGGACCAGGCTGCCCGCGGCCTGCAGCGTCTCGGCCATGTGGGCCAGGCGGGTATCAGGGGCTCCGCGGCCGGGCCACCCGGCGGTCAGGCTGTTGTCGATGTTGGCGGCGTGGGCGACCAAGCGCTCCATGGGCCGGTCGTGCGGCTCGTGGGTGTAGCTGGTGCGGGGGAGGGCCGTCCAGAGTTCGCTGGCGGCCGTCACGAGGGCCGGCCACCCCCGAACCAGGCCGCCTGCGTTGTCCCCGTCGACGTCGAGCAGCAGAAGCCGCGCCTGGTGGTCGACGTCGGCGAGCATCTCGCCCACAGTGCGGATGTCGCCTGTCGTGAAGGGGATGGCATCGACGTCGAACAGCTTCGCCTCGGCTGCGGCGAACTCAACGCCGAGGGTGCCGGTCGCCGGGGTTGGTGGTCGCGGGTTAGCAGCCAAGGTGTTTGGCCTCCCGGAGCAGGTCGCACACATCGACCACCATCTGCGAGCCGTGCACCAGGTCGGCGC
>JBBQRO010000346.1:0-1894 GCA_038214685.1 Acidimicrobiales bacterium | reverse complement strand
AGGTTGCGGCCCACCTCGAACGAGGAGACGTCGACCTGGCGAGGCCGGCCGTCGTTCTCGGATAGGTCGTCGAGCAGGTTGGCCATCCCCTCGACCACGCTCGCTCCGTTGGTCTCCACCGCCTTGCGCAGGGCGGTGGGGTTCGTGCCCAGGAAGTTGGTCGGGGCGAGGGCGTCGACCAGCTGGCCGACGGCGAACTCCGCCTTCTCCGCCTGCCCGGTGTTCCTGGCGATGTCCTTCATCGTGTCCGCCCAGGCCAGGTAGCTCTGGCGCTGCCAGAGGAACCACGGGTGCCTCTCCCACGCCGGGTCGGAGAACCGGCGGTCGCCCTTCGGCGGAGCGGGGTCGGGCTCTCCGTCCCAGCCAAGCGCTCGGGCACCCGCCTGCACCGCGGCCGCGGCCAGGCCGGCGGTGAGCTGGGTCGCGGCGGCCATGCCGGCCACCGGGTCGGCGGCCAGGCCGGCGGCCACGCTGGCGAGGGTGGGGCCGACGCCCGCCGGGTCGTTGGCGCTCATCCCCGGCTCCCGGGCCGTGGCGTCGCCGGCAGGGCGGCGTAGTACCGGTACACGATGTCGGCGACGCAGCCGGGCTTCGACTGGCCCTCCACCTCGTAGACCAGGCGGAACGTGGCCTGCACGCCACCGGGGATGTCCTCGACGGTGGGCAGCTCGATCGACGCCCGGATCCGGGAACCGGCCGGCACCGGTGCCGGATAGCGGACCCGGTTGGACCCGTAGTTGAGGACGACGTTGGCCCCTTTGATCGTGACCACCTCGTCCAAGAAGATCGTCGACAGCGAGAGGGTGAAGTACCCGTGGGCGATGGTGGCACCGAAGGCCCCCGCCTTGGCCCGCTCCGGATCAACGTGGATCCACTGGTCGTCACCGGTCAACCGGGCAAACGCGTCGATGTCATCCTGGGTGACGGGACGCCACGCGGTCTGGCCCAGCACTTCGCCGGCGTGGGCTTCCAGTTCGCTTACGTCCAAGACCGCGGGTGTCACGATGGCTCACCGGACATGGTTGGTTCCCCCTCGGGGTGGTGGTTCGAGTGTCGAGGTCGCGGGCATCTGAGACTGCCCTTCATGGCTGACCTTGCCCTGCGCCGGTTACTTCTGGGTTACATACGTGGAAAGGCCCCGTGGACAGCCGGTGACTCTTCCGCCTGCCGCCCGGGGACGTCGCGAGCGCGCCAGAACGCCGATCGCACGAGGCCTTGTAGAGGAGGTCTGCCCCCTTCGGCGCCGGCCGAAACAAAGAGTCCTCCCCTTTGGGGGTTTGATCGAGCAGGTGCGTGGTATAGTTAACGCAAGCGATCGAAAGGGGTGCCCCAATGGCAACCGCACTCGAGACCACCAAAGAGATCCAGGACAAGGTCTTCGCCGGCATCGAGACCGGCCAGCAGGCTGTCGTCGACTCGGTCCGGGCCTGGGCCCAGACCGTTGAGACCACCTTCGCCAGGCTGCCCGAGCTGGCCTTCGCCGATCCGGCCAAGCCCAGCGAGATCCTGGAGAGCACGTTCAGCTTCACCGAGCGGGTGTTCAATAGCAACCGCGACTTCACCACCAAGGTGCTCGAGGCCTGGCTGCCCGCCACCCGCGCCGCGACCGCCGGCGCCCGGTCCGCTACGGCGCAGGGCGGCAAGGCCCCGAACTCGAAGGCGTAACTTTTCGCGCTCCCGCACGGGATGGAGTGCATGTTCCTTCCCGTGCGGTAAGAGTGGACCAGTGAGTGACTCGTCAACAGAAGGCACGGCTCCCACGGACAACCCGTGGGAGCCGCACCTTGCCGCCTTCGGGCAGTACCTCCGCTCCCAGCGGCGTCTCGCCAACCTGTCGCTGCGCGACATGGCGGAGCGGACGAAGGTGTCCAATGCCTATCTGAGCCAGATCGAG
>JBBQRO010000345.1:0-1922 GCA_038214685.1 Acidimicrobiales bacterium | reverse complement strand
GGGCCAGAAGTACAAAAAGCACGGCATCCGGGCCAGCCACACCGCCGAGGTGGTGCTCGACGATGTGCGCATCCCCGGCGCCTGCCTGCTGGGCGGCAAGGACAAGCTGGACCTGAAGCTGGCCCGGGCCCGCCAGGCCGGCCCCACCGGATCCAAGCAGCCGGCCATGGCCACCTTCGAGGCCACCCGCCCCGCCGTCGGGGCCATGGCCGTGGGCATCGCCCGCGCCGCCTGGGAGGAGGCTCGCGACTACGCCAAGGAGCGCAAAGCGTTCGGCAAGCCGATCATTTCGAACCAGGCCATCGCCTTCATGCTCGCCGACATGATCACCGAGATCGACGCCTCCCGCCTGCTGGTGTGGCGGGCGGCGTGGATGGCCCACAACGGCGGCTACACCAACGCCGAAGGCAGCCAGTCCAAGCTGAAGGCCGGCCGCACCGCCGTCTGGGTCACCGAACGAGCCATGCAGATCCTGGCCGGCTACGGCTACACCAGGGAGTACCCCGTTGAGCGCATGCACCGCGACGCCAAGATCTACGACATCTTCGAGGGCACCGAGCAGATCCAGCAGCTGGTCATCGCCCGGGCCCTGTCGGGGATGCGGATCGAGTAGCCACAGGCTTGAGCGACCTGACCGGTCCCGATCTCCGCATCGGCCGCCAGCGCCACTCCATGGGCGGTGAGGTCCTGTCCGTGAACCGGACAAGGACCGGCCGCAACCGATCCGTCGTGCTCGACGCAGGCACCCTGACCGCGATCCTGACCTGGAAGGCCGAGATCGAGGAGCTGGTCGGCGCACCCACCCTTGGATGTCGTCCGAGCCCGGCGCTACCGACCCATCCTCGAGGGTTCGCTTGCCGAGCATCCGTGCCCTCCTTACTCCGGAACTCCGGTCCCACGTCGGCGGCGAGCGCCCTCGAGCGGATCTGGTTGTCCGACGCTGACCATCGTGGTCCCCGCGTTCCCCGAGCAGCCGGTAGGGTCCGGCCTGACATCCTCTCCTGCTCGATGTGGGCCGCGTTGGCCCATGGTGGAGGGCGGCCGAGTCGGTCAACGGCTCCCCCGGGCTCGTGGACGGCAGCCGAAGGTCGATGCCTCCCTGTTGATCCTCGGCATCCCGCCCTGAGACGTGTGTCAACCGGTCGCATCGCCTTCGTCAACTGGCTCCCTCGGTAGGGTGCCTCCCGGTGCTGTCTGGTCCGCCCGCCTCATGGCGATGTGTCACTAACATCGAACGCATGTTCGGGCTAGGCGGTCAGGGTGGCTTCAAGACAACTTTCGCTGTTTGGGGGGGCCATGGCTCTCGCTGAGGTCTGCCAGGACCCGGGGGCCGACTACGGCGAGGTGTTCACCCGACGCTGGGTCGTCGACCTGATACTTGACCTGGTCGGCTACAGCGCCGACCGCGACCTCGGCGCAATGCGCATCGTCGAGCCATCGTGCGGGACTGGCGCGTTCCTCCTACCGATCATCGACCGACTCATCGCTTCGGCCGGCGAACACAAGCGCGACCTTGCCTCGCTGACCGACTCGCTCCGGGCCTTCGATCTCCTCGAGGCGAATGCCGGGCGCACTCGCAAAGCGATCGTCTTGCGCCTGCAGGAGACCGGACTGACAGAGGTGGTTGCTCAAGGTCTGGCCGACGGCTGGGTGACGACCGGCGATTTCCTCCTGGCTGAGCACCCCCCGCAGGCGGCGGACTTCGTTGTCGGCAACCCGCCCTACATCCGCCTCGAGAACGTCCACCGGGAGGTCATGGACGCCTACCGCCACCGCTGCATGACCATGCGAGGCCGGAGCGACATCTACGTAGGCTTCATCGAGCTGGGGCTCGACCTCCTCAAGCCTGGCGGTTCGCTCGCCTTCATCTGCGCTGACCGCTGGATGCGCAATCAGTACGGGGCTCACCTGCGAGCGCTTGT
>JBBQRO010000344.1:0-1922 GCA_038214685.1 Acidimicrobiales bacterium | reverse complement strand
CAGCTCGCCGCCACCGGTCACTGTCCCAACCTGAGCGCCCCGGACGAGACCGCCGATGCCATCGAGTCCTACCTCGCGCAGCGACAGCCGGCCGAGCGTGGGGCCTGACCCCGTGGGCCAGGCTGGTGCGGCCGAAGGGTTCTACGACGCGCTCGCCGACGACGACGCGCAGGAGCTCTACGAGACCGCCCCGTGCGGCTATGTCTCGACCGACCCGTCGGGGATGATCGTCAAGGCCAACCGCACCTTCCTGTCCTGGATCGGCCACGACAGCGACGAGCTCTGCCGCCGGCGGAAGTTCCAGTCGTTGCTCTCGATCGGCGATCGCATCTTCTACGAGACGCACTTCGCCCCGTCGCTCGCCATGCAGGGTTCGGTACGGGAGATCGCGATCGAGTTGGTGCACGCATCCGGCGAACACGTCCCGGTGCTCCTCAACGCGGCCGTCAAGGTCGATGCCGACGGGCAGCCCATGGCCATCCGGATCGCCGTGTTCGACGCCCGCCAGCGACGCTCCTACGAACAGGAGCTGGTGA
Organism: Acidimicrobiales bacterium; assembly: GCA_038214685.1. Classification (GTDB taxonomy): domain Bacteria; phylum Actinomycetota; class Acidimicrobiia; order Acidimicrobiales; family AC-14; genus CADCTB01. Next base: position 1,386 of record JBBQRO010000344.1, on the reverse strand, counting down.
TCGCTCGCGAGAACGCGGAACGCTCGGCGGCGGAGGCGAAGGCGCTGGCCGAGACCCTGCAGCAGACGCTGCTGCCCCCGTCACTGCCCTCTGTCGACGGGCTCGACATCGGCGGGGCGTTCCGTCCCGCGGGCGACGGCACCGTGATCGGCGGCGACTTCTACGACGTGTTCGAGATCGCCGGGGGCGATTGGGGCGTGAGTCTCGGCGACGTGTGTGGCAAGGGCGCCGCAGCCGCCGCAGTCACGGCGCTGGCGCGGTACACGGTGCGGGCAGAGGCGATGCGCACCTCGTCCGCGGCGCGGGTGCTGCTCGGGCTCCACGACGCGCTCGAGCGCAGCGAGAGCGAGACGTTCCTGACCGGCCTGTACGCGCGGGTCCGGATCGACGACGGCGTGTCGGTCACCCTGTCTGCCGGCGGTCACCAGCTGCCGCTGCTCGTGCCGGACGAGGGTTCCATCGAGGAGGTCGGACGAGCCGGTGCGCTGCTCGGGATGCTGGGGCCACCGCGCCTGCACGACACCGAGTTGCGGCTCGCACCCGGCGACGCCCTGGTGCTGTTCACCGACGGAGTGACCGAGGCCCGCGCCGGTTCGGAGTTCTTCGGCCAGGAACGGCTGTGCAGCGCGCTCGAGGAGCTCCGCGGGAGCTCAGCCCAGGGGATGGCCGATGGCATCGCAGCCGCCGCCATCGACTTCCAGCACGCCGTCACTCGCGACGACATCGCCGTCGTCGTCCTCAAGGCCGCCCCCACCCCCTGACACCCCCGCCCCCTGAACAAGGTCAGAAGGACAGGGCCTTGTCGAGGATGGCGGCTTGCTCCTGGCCGTGGATCTTGTTGGAGCCGGTTGCGGGTGAGCCCGATTCGAAGCGGGACACGCGCTGGATCTTGTGGCTGTCGCCGAAGCCGTCGTAGAGGCGGCCCTTGACGAAGTTCCAGGCCCCCATGTTCTCGGGCTCCTCCTGGAGCCAGACCAGCTCGGTGGCGTTGGCGTAGCGGCTCACCTGTTCGTCCAGCGCGGCACCCGGCCAGGGATAGAGCTGCTCGACCCGCACGATGGCCACCGGAGCGCCGCGCTCGTCACGGGCGGCGATGGCGTCCTGGGCGACCTTGCCGGTGGCGAGCACCACCCGGTTCACGGCCGAGGCGTCGAGATCGCCGAGGTCGGGGAGGACCTCCTCGAAGCTGCCCGTGGTCAGCAGTTCGATGGACGATCGTGCCGGCTTGGCTCGCAGCAACGACTTGGGGGTCAGGACCACGAGCGGCCGGTTGACGTCCTGGTGGACCTGGCGGCGAAGGAGGTGGAACATCTGGGCCGAGGTGGTGGCGTTGACCACCTGGATGTTGTCCTCGGCGCAGAGCAGCAGGAAGCGCTCCATGCGGGC
>JBBQRO010000343.1:0-1956 GCA_038214685.1 Acidimicrobiales bacterium | reverse complement strand
GGGCGGCCGAAGGCCGTTGCTGGCAAGGCGAAGCCCCCTTGAGGCGGGAGGAGGGGCAGCTGTAGGCGGCGCGGCACCGCGACCGACTGCCCGGCGGACCGGGGCGAAATCGACCCACGTAAACCCGAGGAGAACCCAATTTTCTGCTGACTTTCCGGTACCGCCGAACGCACGAGGACGGTGGTGCGTCGCCCCGATGGGCCAGACGAGAGCCGTCGTTCAAGGGCGTCGCGACAAGGCCCCCGGCGTCCTGCGCCAGGTACCGAAGCTCCAGGTTCGCCCGGTCCGTGTCGTACCACCTCATGTGGGCCTCGAGCTCGTCGGCCGTAGCGGCACCCATGTCGAGCCGCTCGGCAAGGGCCACCACATGTCGGCGTCCTTCGCGCGTTGGGCGATCAGCTTGGTCGCCCCAATCGCCTTCCTATGCCGATGAGCGCGCGGTTCCAATATCAGCCGGGCATGGGGCCGTGCCGTGAGGGAAGTCCGGCGGTCGTCCGTTGCTCGTTGTCCCGCACCCGAGGCTCGTAGTGTCGTTGGAAGGCGACAGCTACCAGCTCTCGTCGGCTCCGGACGCCGGTCTTTTCAAAGATGTTGCGCAGGTGTGCCTGAACGGTGCCGCTCGCGATGGCCAGTTCACGGACGATCGTCTCAGTCGATTCGCCGCGGAGCACCAGACGGACGACCTCCTGCTCCCGCGACGTCAGCCCATACGCCCGCATCAGGAGCGAGGTCAGGTGGATCGGCTGCGCGGCCTCGATGACGACCGATACGTGACGTCGTCCGTCGCGGTGGACGAGGCGGGAGCCATGCAGGACGATCCACCGTCCGTCGCCCACACGAACACGGGACTCGGCCGGGCCACCGCTCCCGCTTAGTACTTGACCCGCGACGACGAGCACGCTTGCCGGCGGTGTCTCGATGGTCCCGCCCAGGTCGGCAAGCCATCCAGGTGACGTGGGTGTCGCCGATTCGACAGCGAGCCGCTCGTCGAGAATGACCAGACCCGGCGCCTGCGGAAGGTCAGGCTCCCGTGCCTGCCCGATCAGCAAGCCATGCCGGGCACCGACGGCGAGACCCGGCGCCACTCGGCGAACTAGTTCGATGTCCTGGCTGGAGAATTCCGGTTGACCATTCTCGCGGTACAGACCTACCAAGCCCCAGGCCTCGCCGTCCGGTGTCCGCAGGGCGAAGAGCAGCTCCTGGTCGCATCCGAACGGCTGCATCTCCTCGTGGAACTTCCGGGAGAGCTCCGGCCGTCCGCCGGTCGCTTCATGCAGCGTTCCGACGCCCCGCGGTGACTGCAAGACCTCCCTCATGGAGTTGAAGTCGCCCTCGGCGTACTCCCTGCCCAGCCACTCGCCCGGAATCTCGGGCAGACCCTCCTGGAAGTGACTGGTCGTTAGCAGCGACGAGGGGTCGACCGTGAAGAAGCACGCCGCCTCGAAGTGCGGGACTGCTTCAGCCAGCAGGGGGCCCGCCTCCCGCCACAGGGTGACAAGGTCTGCACCCGAGCCCGCGATCAACTCCAACTTGTCGATCACGCGCGTGTGTCTATCCATACCGACGGCCTACCAGATCCATCGCGACGGTGTACCAGATTTCTGCAATGGCGGCTGATCGCGCGACGCAGGATGCTCGGCTCATGAAGACACGAGTCATCCGCAACGGCGAAGGCGAGATCCTCGGCTCACCGCTGGGATGTCGGGACCGGTTTCTGGTCGACTCCAAAGACTGGGGTGGCAACCTGGCGGTCGTCGAACACCTGCTGGCTCCGCGCGCCATCGCCGCTCCCCTGCATCGGCACACCAAGGAGGACGAGTTCAGCCTCATCCTAGTCCGAAAATGGAATGGTGATGGGCGCGCGGCAGCTCCCGGCGGAGCCGGGAAGGGCTTGCAAGCGTGGGTCGTTCAGGCGGCGGATTCGATGGTGACGCGGTAGCCGAGGGCTTCGAGCCC
>JBBQRO010000342.1:0-1972 GCA_038214685.1 Acidimicrobiales bacterium | reverse complement strand
CAAGTTCCCCACTGCGCTGCGTCCCTACGTGAGTCCGGTCGGGGTCCCGGGGGCGGTCGTCGCGGGAGCCATCGCCGTCTTGACCTTCGTGGGCATCCTCTTCAACGAGGACTACCGATCGGCGATCGTCGCGATCGCGGTCGTGTTCATCGTCGGGCTGGTGCTGTTCGCGATCTGGGGCCGCCACCGCCTGGTCTTGTCGCCGGAGGAGGAGTACGCCATGAGTGGCGGCCTCCACCGGGACCCGGAGAAGGAGCACTACGGCGCTGACCTGGAGTCCGAGCTGCCGCCCGAGGACTTCAGCCGCTGACCCGGAGGGCCGGCGCACCAGGCCCCAAGAGCGGAGAACCCCAGGTCGACGACCTGGGGTTCTCCGTCTGTCGAACCGAAATAGAGAAAAGGCCCGTGGAGCCGGAGCCTTCTCAGTGTCGGGAAGCGGATGCGAGCGCTTGGGTCTCGTTAGCACGCCCGGCCCATGGTCCGCAATAGTCCGAACTGACTATGGGTGCCCCCCTTTCGGTTGTGCCACGGTGGCATGTGCGCCGTATCGGGCGGTCACGAGCCACTTGAGCCGTCCTGGCCCGCAGCAGAACCGGTGGGTCCCCGTTCTTGGAGATGCCATGATCGCTTTGCGTCCTGCTCGTCGTCCGTGGTCAGCGCTGCTGGCGGGGGTGTGCGCCGCGAGCCTCGTCGGCCTGGCCACCCTGACGCCGGCCGATGCCGCGCCGCGTGAGGAGACCGCGCCCTCCCAGGCGCGCGAGTCCGGGTTCTACATCGTCCAGATGGACGGCCTGCCCGTCGCGTCGTACCGGGGCGGGGTGGCCGGCTACCGGGCGACCAAGGCGGCCCCCGGACGCAAGATCGACCCGCTGTCCACCGCGGTGGTGAGGTACGCCGACTACCTGAGGGGTCGCCACGACGCCGCTCTCGCCCGCGTGGGGGGCAGGAAGGCCTACGACTACGTCTACGCCTTCAACGGGTTCGCGGCCCGGCTCACCGGCCGGGAGGCGCGGCAGCTCCGGTCGGTGCCCGGGGTGGTGGCGGTCACCAAGGACGAGATCCGGCAGCTGACCACCTCGAGCACCCCGAACTTCCTGGGGCTGAGCGGTTCGGGTGGCTTCTGGTCCCAGGAGAAGGCCAAGGGTGAGGACGTCGTCATCGGGATCGTCGACAGCGGCATCTGGCCCGAGAGCGGCTCGTTCTCGGACCGCACCGGCGCCAACGGCAACGCCACCAAGGACGGTAAGCGCGGCTACACGCAGCTGCCCGGGTGGCACGGCCGTTGTGTGCCGGGCGAGAAGTTCACGGCCACCGACTGCAACCAGAAGCTCATCGGCGCCCAGTACTTCAACGCCGGGTTCGGCGGGAATGCCGGCATCAAGGCGGCCTTCCCGTACGAGTTCAACAGCGCCCGGGACGCCGACGGTCACGGCACGCACACGGCATCCACGGCCGGTGGCAACGAGAACGTCCCCACGACCGGCCCGGCATCCGTGTTCGGTTCCGTCAGCGGGATGGCGCCCCGGGCGCGCATCTCCGCCTACAAGGTCTGCTGGGGCAACAACGGTGAGGGTGGCTGCGCCGGCGTGGACAGCGTCGCCGCGATCGACCAGGCGGTCGCCGACGGCGTGGACGTCATCAACTTCTCCATCAGCGGCACCTCGACCAACTTCCTCGACCCCGTCGAGGTGGCCTTCCTGTTCGCCGCCGACGCCGGTGTCTTCGTCGCCGCCTCCGCGGGCAACAGCGGGCCGTTGAGCTCCACCGTGGCCCACCCCAGCCCGTGGATCACCACCGTGGCCGCCGGCACCCACAACCGCGACGGCCAGGGCTCGGTGACCCTCGGCAACGGGGCCACCTACGAGGGCGCCTCGGTCGCCACCGCGCTCGGCTCGAGCCCGCTGATCAACGCTGAGGATGCCGGCCTTGCCGAAGCCAGCACCGAAGAAGTGAGGCTGTGCTATTCAGCCGC
>JBBQRO010000341.1:0-2074 GCA_038214685.1 Acidimicrobiales bacterium | reverse complement strand
TCCTGCTCGAACGGTGGTGTTTTGTGGTTGCTTTTCGCCTTTCGGCCTTTCTGCGAGATGCTGATCGCCACTTTGCGGCCAGTGACACGTTCGTTGGGTTTGGGCCTACCTAACCGAAATGGCCCCTGGTGACACGACTGTTGACACTGGTGGCGAATTCTATCCCCTACTCACGCGGCGTGTTGCAGCGCCGCGAATCGCGAGCAGCGGGTCCGCGCCAACGCCGTCCCCGCCCACCACTCACTCAGCCGAACCAGGTTGATCGCCGCTGCCGTGAGGAGGTGCTGGAGGTGGGCCTTCGCCTCTCCAAGATAGCGACACCGTCTCAACCCGCACCGACGAATCGCTTGCTCATGAGTGCCCTCGATACCCGCCCGGGCCGCGTAGCGCGCGCGGAACTCTTCCGTCTCCTGCTCACGGCGGGCCGCCTGCAGCGCCTCGTGCTGCTCGCGGGGCAGCAGCCCGATGATTCGCGGCTCCTGCTTTGATCGCGTGCATTGCGACCGGTGAGGACACGGCGTGCAGTCCTTCCGCGCGAACCGCGCCTCGATGACCATGCCGTTCTTCGGGTAGGTGTTCGGAAGCCAGGAGAGGCTCGTCTTGCCCGCCGGGCACGTCACCACCTGACGGTCCCAGTCCACCACGAAGCTCCCCTTGTCGAAGCCCGTTCCGGCTCGCGCCTGCCAGCCGGGGTCATCGGCCACCGGGCCGACGATGGTCACGCCGTACTCGCTCTGGCTGGCGACGAGGACCTTGGAATCGGTGTAGCCCTTGTCGACCAGGTGCTCGCCCGGAAGTAGATCACGCCCTTTCTCTGACTCATGCACCACCTCGACCATGTTGTCGTCCGGCGTTGTCGCGGGCGTCGTCTCGACGTTGACGATCAAGTGCGGCCGATCCGCATCGCACGTCTCCGTCAGGTGCGCCTTGTATCCCACCCACGCCACGTCGCGCTTGGTGCTGTAGCGAGCGTCCGTGTCGTACGGCGAACTGATCAATCCCGCCGGCGAGGGCATGTCCTTGACCTCGCGCCAGCACAACTGGCCCGGTTCACCCGTGTACTGCTCGGCCCAAACACGACGCAAGGTCTCCACCGCAGGGAGCTGCGCCAGTTCCGGCTGGTCGCGCGCCGCGTCCACGGCGGCCAGGAGTCGCTCCCCGTCGGCCGCGATCACCCGGGCCAATTCCTGACGGGCCGCGTCGGTCTTGGGCAGGTGGTAGTTCTCGATACGCCTGCCGTAGCGTCGGTACCACTCCGCGGGGGCCAACGCCTGGAGCCATTCGGGCGCCATCACGGCCAACTCGTTCAAGGCGGCTCGCATCGTCTCGCCGACCCGCTCCAGGCGATTGAGCGTGCGCACCGCCGCCAGGACATGGGTCGAGTCGGTGCGCTGCCGGCCTCGCTCCCGGATCAGGCCGCGTTCCCGGCATCGTTCCAGGAGCGTGTCGAGAAGCTGCTGTTCAGTCTGGCCGTGGATGAGACGGGAGCGGAATTCGCTGAGCACGGTGTGGTCGAAGCCGGGATCGGTCAGCTCCAGGCCCAGGGCGTACTTCCAGTCGATGCGGCCGCGGACGGCGTCGGTGGCCTGACGGTCGGAGAGGCCCTCGACGTATTGGAGAACGGAGACCAGGGCGAGCCGTGCGGGCGAGGCGGCGGGTTGCCCGCGGGTGGGGAACAGCTTGGCGAACTGGTCGTCGCGGAAGAGCGGCCCGAGTTCGTCGGCGATGCGGAGGCAAAGGGCGCCTTTGGGAAAGGCGGCGTGAGCCACCCGCTGAGTCTCTTCGGGGATCGTGAAGTCCGGTCGGGGATGGAGTGACATCGGTGACGCTCGTCAGGAATGGCGATGGATGGGGTTCTCCTCCGTCTGACCTCGATCTTCACCCGCAGGGAGGGTCAAGGGAAGAGCGTCAATGCTGGTGGGCACTCTCGGTTTCCCAACGTCGCCAATCTTGCCTAAATTCCCACCGGCGGCCACCAAACCGAATTCGCCACCAGTGTCAACATCGGCTTTAACGGGATTTACACCGACCCGTCGACGGTCAACTTTTACGGGAACGAGGTCATGCCGTTCCG
>JBBQRO010000340.1:0-2091 GCA_038214685.1 Acidimicrobiales bacterium | reverse complement strand
GGGGCGCGGCGTGTTCTTCGGTGTGCTGGCCATGACTCCTCCTACCAGTTCCTGCCGTGGCGGTAGTTGTGGATCCACCGGTAGTAGATCTTGAGCAGGTGCAACGTCGGCGTCGCCCGGATCAGGCCGAGCCAGTCGTTGTTGTGCACGACGAGGTTGCGGCGGCTGCCGACGCCCTCGACGTCACCCACCTCGAAGCGGTCGACCGAGCCCAGGTTCCACTCCCCCACCCAGTCCTCGCTCCACGACGCCCTGATCCCGACGCCCGTGGAGCGCATGACGCCCAAGTACTCCGGCCCCCAGTCCTCGTGGTTGCGGCGCGGACGCGGGGTGCCACCGCGGCGCGAGCGGTACGAGCGGATCGGCCTCGACGTGGGAGCGCTTGGTCCTTCAAGCAGGCCCACGGCTGGTACTGAGCCACCTCCCCTGTGCGGGGCTGGCCTCCCGCATCCCCGATCGGTAGCATCGGCGGGCGAAGGAACCCCATCTGAAGAACCGACACCTCTCGGGAACCCCCAGCCCCCCAGCTCTAAGGACCCCCCCATGTCTCGCCACGCCCGGCGACTGCCGCCGTCGCAGCCCTCACCGCCTCCACGTTCTCGCTCGGAGCGCTGAGCACCACCGCCCTTGCCGACCAGCCTTCCGGAATCGGCCCGTCCCACCCCTTCGACGACTCCATCAAGGCGGACGACGGCGCCCAGCCGAAGGTGCGGGGGGGCGAGGCCCTCGTCCTCCGCACCAGGTACGGCTACCGATTCATCTCCGGTGCGCGGGACGCGCACCTCCGGCTGAAGGTGACGAACGGTCGACTTCGCTTCCGTGACACCGGCGTGCGTTCGTGGAAGTCCCTGCCGAGCATGTGCACCCGGCTGCGGGTGAGTCCGGGCTCCGCGGCCTCCTGCCGCATCCCGGACGGCACCAGCACCGACAACCCCCTCCTCCTCGAGATCCGCCCCCGTCTGGGGAACGACCGCGTCGACGGACGTGGACTGCTCGCCCGCTTCGAGATGGCCGTGCTCGCGGATGCCGGACGGGACACTCTCTTCGGTGGTCGCGGCAACGACTACCTCGGTGGTGCGGCGGACAACGACCGCACCCTCGGCGGAGCCGGGCGGGACTGGATCCGCGGCGGGGACGGCCGTGACCGGCTCTGGGGCGGCAAGCACGGCGACGCGGTTGTCGGCATGGCCGGCCGCGACATCATCCACGGAGGCCTCGGGAAGGACCGCACCTCCCAGTGATCAGGGGCGCGTCATCGACTCCACGTCAAGCGCCTCATCGAGCTGCTCCTCGGTGAGGTCGCCCCGCTCGACGTACCCCATCGCGATGACGGTCTCGCGGATCGTCGCGCCGTCAGCCATGGCCCGCTTGGCGATCTTCGACGCCTCCTCGAAGCCGGTCAGCAGGGATAAGAGCTGACAGCGCTCGCTGGGGGAGCGGCCTCCGGTTCTTCAATGTCGGCCCCACCTGAGACCGTGCACCCATGGCAGGCGGGATGGGCAAGCGGGGAGGGTTGCCGCTAAGCGAGCGGGTCAATCCGGCCGCCCAGGACGCGGGAACAATTGTTCCCACCGAGCCCAAGACACCGCCGATCCGGCACTGCTGGGTCACCGACCGCCACGGCCGCCTGCCCGGCCTGCTGCTCGAATGGCAGCAACGTGCGGACGGCTGGCACGGCCGCGTGGTGCGCCCTGTCCGCGAGGACGATGGCTGGCAGGTCGTGGAGGAATGGCTACCCGCTGCCCTGCTCGACCCGGCCTAGCCCGAGAACGTCGCCGGCGATAGGTGCGCCGGGGGTGTACCAGTCGCCCGCCGTCGAATCGGAAGGACGAACGGCGGGCGCCCGCCCCACGTTGGATAAACGATTCAGGTGAGGGATCGGTTACGCGACTGGGAGATGCCCGGCCGCACGTGACAATTTCACTCCCGAGGACGGGGTCGAGCGCGGCGTGTCCCGTGCCAGAACCCGTTTCAAGGGGACCAGGACGCCATTTTCGCGTGATCACGCAGCTCGTTGGTACTCACCGATGAGTCCGCCGAGGACCTCCCGGCGGAGGATCGGAGTTGTCAGGTCGATCACCCGAGCTGGGT
>JBBQRO010000339.1:0-2167 GCA_038214685.1 Acidimicrobiales bacterium | reverse complement strand
GTCGAGCTCGGTCTGCAGCCGCTCGAAGCACAGGGCCGAATCGTCGGACGTCGCGATGTACTGCGGGCGGGCTCCTGAGACGATCAGCGTCACCCCTGCAGCGCTGATCGGCAGCACGTCGACGATCCGCCGCGCCAGGTGGTCGAGGATCTCCTGGAGGTCAATGGCGGTCCCGAGCGTGCGGGCAAGCTCACCCAGTGCCGACAGGAGCTGCCGCTCGACACTCATGAGCCGCCACCACCAGGACCACGACGTGCCGGTGCCTGGCCAGGGGACTCCATCTGAACACTTACCCTATATCGGGCTCTCCACCTGTTGCCGTGGGTGGCTGAACCGTTTCGGTCACTGGCGGGGGCTGTCGGGGCAGTGGCCGCCGCGGTCGAGGAGGGCGAGGGCGATGAGGTGGTCGGTGTTGGTGAAGCCGTAGGCGATGCGGGTGAGGACTCGGATCTTGGTGTTCGTTGACTCGACGAGGCCGTTGGAGAGCCGGTTGAGCAGGGCGTTGAGGATGCCGGCGTGGTTCTTGCGGATGCGGCGGGCGAGGTCGACGAAGGCCGGGAGCCGGGATCGTGACGCCCAGCCGCACCACTCGGTGAGCATGTCGATGGCCCGCTCGTGTTTGACGTTAAGGATCTGGCGGAGCTGCTCTTTGAGGAGGTAGGCCCGGTAGAGCGGCTCGTTGGCCTTCTTGATCCACGACAGCTTCGCCCGCTGCCGTTCGCTGAGGTCCTCAGGGTTGCGCCACAGGGCGTAGCGGGCCCCCTTGAGCTGGCGGGCCTCGGCGGTCATCCCGTTCTTCCGGGCATCATTCCAGGTGCTGCGGCGGACGACGTCGAGCGCTTCGGAGGCCCACTTGGCCACGTGGAACGGGTCGATGCACACGATCACGCCGGGGCAGTTCGCCCGTGCTTCCTCGGCGATCCACTCGGCCGCGTCGCAGGAAACCAGCCTGATCCGGGCGCACCGCTCGACTCCGACCTCCTCGAAGAACGCCCGGAGGGTGGCCCGGTCGTGACCGGCCTTGGCCCACACCAGCCGCCCGGACCCGTGGTCAACCGCGACCATCAGGTAACGGTGCCCCTTCCTGATGATATGTGGGTCGATCCCGATGCGGACCAGCCCGTCGAACGGGTCGACCCGGGCCCGGTCACGGGCCACGACCCGGTCCACGATCGCCCCCACGGTCTCCCAGCTGACTCGCAGCAGCTCCTTCACCGCCGTCTTGTTCATCCGCACGACCAGCCACGCCACCAGCACCTCGAACCCGATGGTGTGTCGGGCCCCATGCGCCGCCCACGGGACCTGGGCGGCTACGACAGCATGCTCGGGACAGTGCACCCGGACCGCTTCGGCTTCGAGGTAGCAGCGGGTCGGGCCCAGGTCCAAAGCCCGCCACCGGCGACGGCCGTCACCCCGGTCATAGCCGGCCGCACGGGCCCCACACCGGCCGCAACGCCGCTTCGAGGCCCGCCGAGGCCGGACCGACGCCACGATCGCCTCGGCCTCCTCGTCGTAGTCCACCGCCTCGACCACCGTCTTGGCGTCGACTCCCAACGTCGCACGCCATACGCTCACGCTCAGCACCCTGCTCGCCTCCCATGGTTCTCGGACCTTCGAACAGCCCAAGAACCTAAGAAGCGAGCGGGGCGCTACCGCGGATCACCCCCAGACCGACCCACGGGAACCGGTGGAGAGCCCTATATCGTCCCAACAAGTCACACTCACCGCACCACGGAAAGGCAACAGCTTTCTGTTGCCTGTCGCTTCTCTGGCGTGCGCCCGACGGTGGTCGCGTCTGATTGATTCGAGAAGGCCCGCACGTCCTCCGGCATCAACGTTTCATCAACTCTGGGGCGCCGACGGGCATCGGGGGCCTCGGCCTCGCCGGCCCCAACGCTGCCCGGCTCGTCAAGCTCGTCCTGTAGCGCCAGCGGTGGTCCCGCTATCGAGGAGCCAGGTACCTCCTACAGCGGGGGAGGACTGCTGCGTTTGGGAGCGGGCTGGACGGGGGCGCTAGGTTCGCCGGTCGTGCCGATGCGCCGGATCGCCCGCCTCGTGATCGCCGCCGCCGTGGCGGTCGTGCTCGCCCTCGGCGCCGCCGGTTGTGGTGGCGGCGCCACCGCTGGCGACGGGGTCCTCAGCCCGCCCAGCACCAGCGGCACCTGAG
>JBBQRO010000338.1:0-2196 GCA_038214685.1 Acidimicrobiales bacterium | reverse complement strand
GTCTGCCGTGATGAAGGCGAAGGCCGGTTGTGCCGTGACGCCGAACTTGGCCCAGACCTCGGCGTCGGTGTCGGCCAGGTTGGTGAAGTCGAACCCGAACTCCTTGACGAACCCCTGCATCGATTCGGCGGAGTCGAGCGCGGCAACGCCCAGGAAGTCGACGTCCGTGGTCTTCGCCGCCGACGCGACGCCGGGCGCCTCGTTCTGACAGACGTGGCACCACGGGGCCCAGAACCACACGACAGCCGGCTTGCCGGCCAGGCTCGACCCCTCGAACAAATCACCCGTGGTGGTGGTCGAGGTGAAGTCGAGCTCGGCAGGCACGTTCGGTGACGCCGATTCAGCCGACGTGTCAGCAGCCGACCCTGCCGAGGTCGGTGCCGCGGCCGGTGCCGCGGCCGGATCGGTCCCGGTGGCGGCACCCGAACCGCAGGACGCCAGAGCGAATGTGGCCGCAGCGATGACGGCGAGTGACTTGAGGCGTCCCATGGGAACCGGATCCTGTCGGCGATGATGGTCGAGGTCGTCTCCTCGACGCTACCTCGCGGCCGGTTGCTGCATCAGATGAATAGGGCGCACCGAGTGGCGGTTCTGCGTCACGCGCATAGGGTTTCCGGGGTGGACACTCCCCTCAACGACCGCTACGAGCTGCAGGCTGTGCTCGGATCCGGCGGGATGGGTGAGGTCTGGCGGGCGCACGACCGACGGCTGGATCGCGCCGTCGCCATCAAGCTGATGCGTACGCGCACGAGCGAGGACGACGTCACCCGGGCGCGCATGCGCAGCGAGGCGCTGCTGGCCGCGTCGATCCACCACCCCGGCGTGGCCCAGATCTTCGACTACGAGGCAGGCGACGACGCTGCCGAGGGCGCCTCGTTCATCGTGATGCAGTTCATCGACGGGCGCTCCCTGGCCGAGCTGTTGCGGACGAGCGGTCCGATGGACACCGAGCAGGTGATGTCGATCGTCGTGCAGGTCGCGTCGGGGCTGCAGGCCGCGCACGAGCTGGGCGTCGTGCACCGCGACGTGAAGCCCGCCAACATCATGATCACGCCGACTGGCAGGACCGTCCTGGTCGACTTCGGCATCGCCCGCTCCGATTCCAGCGAGCCCCTCACCGAGACCGGCACAGTCCTGGGCACCGCTCAGTACTCCAGCCCGGAGCAGTCCGCAGGACGCCCGGCAACGCCGCGCTCGGATCTGTACTCGTTGGGCATCGTGGCGCACCACTGCCTCACGGGCGAGTCACCGTTCCGGCGCGACACCCCCATTGCCACGGCTCTGGCGCATCTCAACGACGACACGCCCCCACTCGATGACAGCGTGCCGCTGCCCGTCCGGGAGCTCGTCAGTTCCTTGACCGCGAAGAACCCGTCGGACCGCCCGGCCAGTGCCGCCGCTGTTGCTGAGCTGGCGGCGACCATCGGGGCCGACGACCGAATCGCCGTTCCGCCGGCCTTCGCCACCGACTCTTCTGAGAGCGCGACCTCGACGACCATCGCCCCGATCCTTGCGGCGCCGGCACCAGCCGAACCGGCGCGCAGGACAAGGCGGCGTGTCGGTGTGCTGGCGGCGGTGGCGGCGGCGCTCGTGCTCTTCTCGGGCTGGGCCTTGTGGCCCCAGGGCGAGACATCTGTCCCGGACGTCGTCGGCATGAGCCTCAGCCGTGCGTCGGCAGCAATCAAGGACGCCGGAATGACGCCGCGCGCTCGCCCCGTGGACGCCGTCGGCGAGCAGAAGGGCGATGTCCTGGAGCAACGCCCCGCGGCCGGAGATCCAGGCCCGTCCGACGGGATCGTGGAGGTGATGGTCGTGTCGGGCAAGGTCGCCGTCCCCACCGACGACATCATCGGGCTCAGCTACCCGAAGGCGGTGGCCGCACTGGAGAAGCTCGGCTTCGTGGCCAAGCGCACCGACGTCACCCAGACGGCCAACGCCGACGAGGTCATCGCCCTGGATCGATCGGGCCGGCTCCCCGAGGGGTCCACCATCACCCTCAGCGTCGCGGTCGCCCCTGTCGTCCAGCAGCAGAGCACCGGCGGAACTTCGACCGCTGGCGGCGGATCCACCCAGAAGTCCACCCCCACGAAGCCGCCAAAGGCCAGCAGCGGGAAAGGGAAGGGCAAGGGCAAGAAGAAGTAGTAGCCTTCCACCCGATCCGGCCCTCGGGTTTCAACTGACCGGGTGCGGGTATGA
>JBBQRO010000337.1:0-2238 GCA_038214685.1 Acidimicrobiales bacterium | reverse complement strand
GACCAACAGATGTCGTTCCGCCTCCGGCTGATCGTCGATCCATGGCATGGCCGCCGGCCGCACGGGACTCCGTCATCTTGATCTCCCCGTGCGTCCACGCGCGAATCGACTCGATCGCGAGGCGGGGTCGCTTGTCGGAGGGCCGCTCTGCCTCGAGTGGTGCGACACATGCTCGGCGCACGCCGCCGCCCACTGGGCGAGCCAGGTGATGGTCCGAGTCCGTGAGCGTCCCACCGCGACGGATCGTGATGAGGCGAGGGTCACGATCCTTCGGGAGGATCACGATCGAAGCGTATGGCAAGACCGTGCCAAACACAGTCGACCTCCGCAACCACTCGCGCTGGCTCCGGGCACTCGCAGAAGCGCCGATAGGCGCGTCGTGGGGTTGCTCCGAGGGAGCTCATGGGCCTACGATAGCGACTGCCTCCGAACGGCACTTCGGTCGCGCTCTGATCGGGTCAACGGCCGAATGATGTGGGACGGTCTGCGGACGCGAGAATGCCGGATACTGAGCGTGTCGAGGCCCTGTCGGCCGCTGTCGCTATGGGCGGCCCGAACCTTGCCTGGAGTTGATGCTTCCCGCCCCGAGTACTGAGTTTGCGGCTACTGGAGCTGACAGGCTTGGAAGGCTTGAGCAGAAATCGAGGTGAGTTCTTCTCTCTGCTCGTCCCAGAGCAGCCAGAGTGTGTCGTCTACCTCTACAACGGAGACGGCCCGTGGGCCGCAGTCCCTCGTGACGAGGCCATCACCACCGCTGGGGCCGTTGTTCGACCATTCAACAACGAGGCCAGTGTCGGCGACGCGATCGCGAAAGCCACTTGGCGTTCCCGGACTCCCCTCGCCAACCCAGTAGAGCCAGTTCCCGAGAACGATGAGTGCAACAATTGCGATGACGACGCTGCCCGCGATGAGGAGCCTGCTCATTAGAGCCGTCGCGTAGTTGCAATTCGGGTGTTGGTAATAGGGTGTGATGACTTGGGTGGGTTAGACCTGTCGGAGTGTGGTGATGGCGCCGATGGCTCGTAGCGTTGCGGTGAGGCTGTCGGCGTGGCGGCGGTAGTGGTGCAGGACGGTGAAGCGTTTCAGGCTGCGGATGCCGTGTTCGGAACGGACCCGGAGCCGGGCGTGTTCGGTGTTGTAGGTGCCCTCGCCCCGGGGGCCGCGGCGGCGGGGGACGAGCACGTCGAGCCCGGCAGGGTCGCCGGTGTTGGTGCCCCAGCCCCGGTAGCCACGGTCAGCCAGGATCGTGGTCCCCGTCGAGGCGGCGGCCTCGGCGATGCCGGTACGGCGCGCGCCGGTGAGGTCGTGGGTGGGGCCGGGTTCGGCGTCGCCGATCCAGATCACGTTGCCGTCGAGATCGGTGAGGACCTGGGGGCTGCGGCAGTGGCGGTGACGGTGCCCGGAGTACTGGGCCTTCTGGTTGGCCCACGGCCCGCCGGGGCGGGGGGTGGGCACGAACGTGCCATCGAGGATGGCCCCGCCGCCGGGTCCGCGGTCCTTGAAGAACCGTTCCAGGTCGGCCACCGAGGCGATCGCCTTCCCGTCGCCGGCGGTGATCCCGACCTCGGCCAGCAACGGCACCAGCTCGACCACCGCCCGGTGGGCGGTGTCCTTGGACATGCCCACCAGCGCCCCCAGCGCCCGGAACGCCACGTTGTGGCGCAGGTGCAACAGGGTCACGAACAGCCGGGCCGCGAACACCAGCTCATACCGGCGGCCCGCCCCCACCGCCCGCCGCCGCGGCCGACCCGACAGCCGCTCCAGACGCTGCGCCTCCCACCGCGGTCCCACCCTGACCACCAACTCTGCGAACTGCTCCGGCGACACCCCGCACAACCAGCGCAGCTCGCCCGCCGTGAACCTCGAAGGCCGCCGAGAGATCATCACCCCGGTGTAACCCACCCCAACCCGCCACCCGCGGATACCAACTGAGCGACGCTCCTATTGGTGCAGATCTGTTGAGCATTCGTAGTTCTTGCCTGGGAGCGCATCGGGCACTGGCCACTCCATCTGTACATTCAGTTCAGCGGCGCTTCGCGTTTGAGCGGGGTCTGCGGGGCTGAGGGGCTGAGGGGGTCCGCGTTGGGGTCGGGGGCCTCGACCAGTGTCCGGGGTTGCGACACCTTCGGCCACTGCGAGGAGACCCCGATGACGCTCGACCCTACGCGCTGGTGCGAGCTCCTCGTGGGCCTCGACCGGGTCGAGATCCTGGACGTGCACGCCGGTGGTGACGGCGGG
>JBBQRO010000336.1:0-2241 GCA_038214685.1 Acidimicrobiales bacterium | reverse complement strand
GCCACGAAGTCCGGCACTGTCCCGAGCTTCTCTGCCTGCTCGAGCGTGACGACCACCGTCGTGCCCTCGTCCTCGACGAACCTCATGAGGGGATCAACGGTCGCGGCGGTCGCGGCGTCGACCGTGAGGAACACGTAGCGGCCATCATGCAACCGCGGTGTCATCGTGGCCAGAAGCTCGGACAGCTCGGTGATCGGACTCATTGGGCATCACGATAGGTCGAATCACTGGCACGCCGGCGGACCAGCGCTGATCCCCCCAGCATCGCCAGGACGGCCGCCGCCGCGACCCACACCCAGTCGGGCAGGGAGTTCACGGCCCGACTCACGACGGACTGCACACTGATGAAGGCGTCGACGATCGGATCGGAGGCGCTGGCTCCGCCGAAGTTGGTGCGCAGCTCGACCACGCCGTAGTAGGCGACGTACAGACCCATCAGGACCATCACCGCTCCCCCGACTCGCCCGATGATCGGCATCAACGACCGGGCACGACTGACCGCACCCGAGCTGGCCAGTGCGGCCGACACCGCGAGGACGCCGACCAGCACCGTCATCCCCGCGGCGTATGCCAGATAGGACAGGACTCCGGCCCAGAACGAGTCGCTGCGGAAGGTGGAGAAGGTGACCGCCAGGAACGGCCCGATCGTGCAGGACAGCGAAGCCACCGCGTAGGCGATTCCGTACCCGAACATCGACCCGAGCGCCTCGGACGGGGCCGCCGACACCTTCGGCGTCATGAACTTGATCTCCCGGCCGCCCAGCATGACGGCGCCCATCCCGGCCAGGACCAAACCGATGACCACGGTGGCGTACGGCAGATATTTCTGCACCGACAGCGAGATCGGCGCGATGACCAGGGCGAAGAGCCCGAACACCAGCACGAAGCCGACGGCCATCACCGCGGTTGCCATCAGTGCGCGCGCCAGCGCCGCGGCCCGGGATCGGTGCTGTCCTCCGACCACCACCAGCGCCAGATAGCCCGGGAGCATCGCGAATCCGCACGGGTTCAGTGCCGCCACCAGGCCCGCAGCGAAGGCCAGCGAGACGATGGACCAGTCCATGTCAGCTCTTCTCGAGCTCGGCGATCTTGCTTGACAGCTCGGACTTCGACAACGACCCGGGCACGACCTCGACGTCGCCGTCGGCCGTGATGAACGCGAAGGCCGGCTGTGCCGTGACGCCGAACTTGGCCCAGACCTCGGCGTCGGTGTCGGCCAGGTTGGTGAAGTCGAACCCGAACTCCTTGACGAAGCCCTGCATCGATTCGGCGGAGTCGAGCGCGGCAACGCCCAGGAAGTCGACGTCCGTGGTCTTCGCCGCCGACGCGACGCCGGGCGCCTCGTTCTGACAGACGTGGCACCACGGGGCCCAGAACCACACGACTGCCGGCTTGCCGGCCAGGCTCGACCCCTCGAACGCGTCACCCGTGGTGGTGGTCGAGGTGAAGTCGAGCTCGGCGGGCACGTCCGGTGACGCCGATTCAGCCGACGTGTCAGCAGCCGATCCTGCAGAAGTCGGTGCCGCGGCCGGATCTGTCTCCGTGGCGGCACCCGACCCGCAGGCCGCCAGGGCGAACGTGGCCGCAACGATGGCGGTCAGGGACTTGAGGCGTCGCATGGGAACCGGATCCTGTCGGCGGTGATGGTCGAGGTCGTCATCCTCGACGCTACCTCGCAGCCGGTTGGTGCATCGGGTGAACGGCCGCAGGCCGACTGGCGGTTTTGCGTCACGCGCATAGGGTTTCCGGGGTGGACACCCCCCTCAACGACCGCTACGAGCTGCAGGCTCGGCTCGGATCCGGCGGGATGGGCGAGGTCTGGCGGGCGCACGACCGGCGGCTGGATCGCGCTGTCGCCGTCAAGCTGATGCGCACGATCGCGGGCGAGGACGACGTCACCCGTGCGCGCATGCGCAGCGAGGCGCTGCTGGCCGCGTCGATCCACCACCCCGGCGTGGCCCAGATCTTCGACTACGAGGCGGGCGACGAGGCTGCCGAGGGCGCCTCGTTCATCGTGATGCAGTTCATCGACGGACGCTCCCTGGCCGAGCTGTTGCGGACGAGCGGCCCGATGGACACCGAGCAGGTGATGTCGATCGTCGTGCAGGTTGCGTCCGGGCTGCAGGCCGCGCACGAGCTGGGCGTCGTGCACCGCGACGTGAAGCCCGCCAACATCATGGTCACGCCGACTGGCAGGACCGTCCTGGTCGACTTCGGCATCGCCCGCTCCGATTCCAGCGA
>JBBQRO010000335.1:0-2286 GCA_038214685.1 Acidimicrobiales bacterium | reverse complement strand
CCCGCGGCCGAGCCGCCGATGTTCAGCCTCGACCGCCGCGCCGTCGAGGAGAGGGCGGTGGCTGCCGT
This sequence comes from Acidimicrobiales bacterium, assembly GCA_038214685.1. Classification (GTDB taxonomy): domain Bacteria; phylum Actinomycetota; class Acidimicrobiia; order Acidimicrobiales; family AC-14; genus CADCTB01. Next base: position 2,218 of record JBBQRO010000335.1, on the reverse strand, counting down.
CATCGCCGCTGAGGAGGCCCTGGACCGCACCGTCCGGGTGATGCCCCCGAACAACCCGGGGTTCGACCTGCGCTCCGAGGGGCCCGATGGCGGGGTCCGCTTCGTCGAGGTGAAGGGCCGCATCAGCGGCGGGGAGACGTTCATGGTGACCCGCAACGAGATCCTTCACGCCCTGAACGTTCCCGACGCCTGGCTGCTGGCCCTGGTCGAGGTCAGCCCCGACGGATCACCTCACGACCGGGTGCGCTACCTTTGGCGCCCCTTCGGCGACCGGGTCAGCCTGCCCTTCGACACCACGGCCACCATGCTGTCGTGGCCCGACTACTGGGACCGGGCCACCGAGCCCGGGGCGGCCTGATGGCCAAGCTGGTCGAGGTCACCCTGCCGATCGAGGAGATCAGCGCCGCCTGCCGCCGCGACAAGGATCGCAAGACCGGCACCATCAAGAACGTCCACAAGTGGTTCGCCCCCATGCCCACCCCAGCGTGGCGGGCCCTGCTGTTCGCCACCATCGTCGACGACCCCGGCGACGAGGCCGGCCGGGAGAAGCTGAAGGAGCTCATCAAGCGCCTGGTCCCCGCCGACGGCGGGCCTCCCGACGACGCCACCCTGGCCGAGGCCAAGGCCCTGATTCTCGAAGCCACCGGGGGGAACCCGCCGACGGTCTTCGACCCCTTCTGCGGCGCCGGCTCCACCCTCATCGAGGCCCAGCGCCTGGGCCTGCCCGCCGTCGGCAGCGACCTCAACCCGGTCCCGGTCCTCATCACCCGCACCCTCACCGAGCTGCTGCCCCAGGTGGCGGGCCGGCCGGCGCTGGTGGGCGAACCCACCCAGCTGAAGGGCATGACCGGCGGCCCCCTCGACGGCTTCCTGGCCGACTGCCGCCACTACGCCGAACGGGTCCGGGCCGAGGTGTGGGACAAGGTCGGCCACCTCTACCCGAGCCCCCCCGGCGGTGGCACGGTGATCGCCTGGCTCTGGGCGCGGACGGTGGTGTGCCCCAACCCCGGCTGCCAGGCTGTGGCGCCGCTGGTCAGCTCGTTCTGGCTGTCAAAGAAGAAGGGGGCGCTGACGTGGATCGAGCCAACTGACCTGCGGCCGGGCCACCCCGCGCGCTTCGAGGTGAAGACGGGGGCGGGCGGACCCGCCATCACCGGGACCAAGGTCGGGCGGGGCGGCACGTTCCGATGCGTGGTCTGCAGCGAGGTGATCCCGGAGCCCTTTGTCAAGGCTGAAGGCATGGCCGGCCGCCTCGGCACCCAGCCCATGGCTGTTGCGATCAACGGGCCAGGCGGCCGCCGCTACCTCGCTCCCTCTGCGGAGCTGACGCCTCTGGACGTCGAGCGACCGGCCGACGCTCCCGACGTCCTGCAGACGAACTACGCCCGCTGGTTCTCCTCGCCGGCTTACGGGATGCAGACCTTCGCTGACTTGTTCACCCCCTGCCAGTTGGTGACTCTCTGTGCGTTCGCCGACGCGGTGACCAATACAAGGAGCTGGGTACAGGTCGACACCGGCAGCGATCTGTACGCCGGAGCAATTGCGTCCGTTCTCGGCCTGTGCGTCAGCAAGCTCGCTATGACCAACTCCATGCAGGCACGTTGGTATCTGGGCGGCGCGTCAGGGTCGACGCGTGTTCAGGCCGCCTTTGGCCGCCATGCCCTTCCGATGGTTTGGGACTTCGTAGAACTCAACCCATTTAGCGACAGGGCAGCGAATTGGCTCGGGCTGATCGATTCCATCGCGACAGCCGTGGCGCGATTGCCGTTAGGCGGAACGTCCGAGACCTTTCAGGCGGACGCACGAGTTGCAGGGGCACGGCTTGGGAAACCGACCCGGATTGCCACCGACCCGCCGTACTTCGCCCAGATCGGATACGCAGATCTCTCCGACTACTTTTACGTCTGGCTGCGACGGGCCTTGCGTGAGGTCCATCCGGACCTCTTCAACACACTGGCGACCCCCAAGGGTGACGAGCTGATCGCTGCGCCGTACCGCCACGGCGGCTCGATGGTGAAGGCGACCAAGTTCTTCGTTGATGGATTCACGCAGACGTTTTCTTCCCTCGCTCAGGGCATGGCCCCCGACCTTCCAATGCTTATCGTCTACGCCCACCGCCAGGAAGACTCCGAGGGGGACGGACCCGCTGGCTCGACGGCGTGGGACGCCATGCTCACAGCCATCCTCGCCGCCAAGCTTCGCATCGTCGGGACCTGGC
>JBBQRO010000334.1:0-2331 GCA_038214685.1 Acidimicrobiales bacterium | reverse complement strand
CCCTGGCCGGCCGGGTCGGCCAGCTCCCAGTCGAGGTAGCGCTTGCCGGGGTAGACCGGGCAGGCGTCGCCGCAACCCATGGTCACCAGGACATCGGCGGCCCGGGCGAACTCGTCGGTGAGGGGCTTGGGGAACTCCTGGGTGATGTCGACACCGACCTCGGCCATGGCCGCCACCACCGCGGCGTTGATCTCGTTGGCCGGGGCGCTGCCGGCGGAGCGGACGTTGACCCGTCCCTTGGCGTGGTGGGCGAGCAGGCCGGCGGCCATCTGGCTACGGCCGGCGTTGTGAACGCAGACGAAGAGGACCTCGGGGATGCCGGTCACGATGGCTCCTGTCGACTGGGCGAGGGCACGGAGGCGCTCACGAGCGAAGCGGCGGACGAAGATGGGCAGGAACGTCTGCACCTTGGCGTCGCCGAAGTGGTCGAGGCTCTCGGACAGGTAGCGCTCGATGGTCTCCATGCCGAACGTGCCGTCGAACTCGGTGGCCAGCGCCTCGATCTCGGGGACCAGGCGGCTGCGGGTCAACGGGTCGAGGGTGGACGGCATCTCAGGTACTCCTTGCGGGCGGGGGAGGGACGACATCGTTCGGCGGGGGCTCGGTGCCTGTGTGCGGCGGCGATCAGGAGCAGGTGGTGGCGTCGGCACCGGCCACCGTCGAGCAGCAGGCGCCGGCCTGGCCGGGCTTGGCGCTGCGCAGCCGGCCCTGGGGGTCATCGGCGTCGCCGAGCACGGTGTAGACCTCCCAGGGCTCCCCGTCGGGACCGTCGACCCACACCTTCTCCTGCTCGGCGAAGCAGCACGCGCCCGACTCCTCGGCGGTGGCCAGGCCGGCCCCCGAAAGGCGGGCCGCGGCCGCGGTGACCTCGCCGATGGAGCCCACCTCGACGCCCAGGTGGTTCAGCGTGCCGCCGGTCTCCCCCTCGATCAGCACCAGCTTGAGCGGCGGCTCGGCGATGGCGAAGTTGGCGTAGCCGGGGCGTACCTTGGCCGGCGCCGTGGCGAACAGCTTCGAGTAGAAGCCGATGGCCTGGTCGAGGTTGGTGACGTTGAGGGCGAGCTGCACACGAGACATGGGGACCTCCGAGGAAGATCGGTCGTTGCCGATGTATGCAGTCTGCCGGTCAGATCGAAGACTGTCAATGAGAGCCAGGCCCAGGCGTCGACGACCTTGCCGCCGAACTGAACTGAACGCGCGCAGGATTTGTTGACAATCCGGGTACCCTCACGGCATGGGTACGGGCACAGTTGAGGTACTTTCAGCACACGACGTTGCCCGTGAGATCAGGCGTCGCGTTCCCCTCGCCGGGCTGGTTCAAGTCCACAAGTGGCTGTACTACTGCCAAGGCTGGCATCTCGCGTGGCGAGAGCACCCCCTCTTTCTCGAGGACATCCAAGCTTGGACCAACGGTCCGATAGTGGCGGACTTGTGGCGAGATGAACGATACGGCCCTGCGCCCCCCCCGGCAGCCGACCTAACCACCGATGCCAAGGCAACGGTTGCAACCGTTCTCGATCGCTACGGTCACCTGACAGGCGTGGCGCTGATCCGTCTGACGCACGGCGAAGCTCCGTGGCGAACCGCGTCAGAGAGCGTCTGGCCAAACGAAACGATCACCCATGCCGCGCTCCGCTCCTTCTTCGGGGAGTCTCCCGATACCAGTGAGACGTTGGCGCGGTTGAGGGCGACGAAGCACGCCTTGGAGTACGCGGCTACCGAGGATGGCAACGTGGCGCTCAAGCGGCTTGCAGAGCGCATCGCAGCTGGGCCGCGCGAAGCCCCCTTGGACGCCGGTGGCCTGGCGGCGAAACTCGGGATCGCGGGTTGAGCCGATCCCTTGACCTGGAGGTTTGAGGACGCCGACGGAGCCATCGACGCCTGGCTGGAGCGGGACCGACCCTCATCCACACTCAGAGAGCAGGCATTCGCCCGGTTGCTCCAGTTGACGGAGTCGCCAGTCCAGCCATGGGCAGGCGACACCGAGTCCTACGTTCCGGGTGTGGGGACCGGCCTGTTCCTGGCCGACTTGGTCGATGATCCGCTCGTCATCGCGTCCTACGGGATCGCGAAGCAGATCATCTATCTCGGGGAGATCCACACCGTGGCGTAGCCCCGGCCGATCAGTGAGCAAACGCTACCGTGGACCTGCCCCGCACGCCCCCAGGCGATCCACGTCCGCTCGCCCCTCCTAGGCCGGGGCGAGGGCGAGCACCCGGTCGGCCACACCCATGAGGGCGAGGACCGCAGGGCAGTCGGGGGCGGTGTCGAGCGGGGCCAGGCCCTCGCGGTCGGCGGCCACGATGGCCGGGTCGTCGGGGACCACCACGA
>JBBQRO010000333.1:0-2353 GCA_038214685.1 Acidimicrobiales bacterium | reverse complement strand
TCACCCATCTGGCCGTGGCCATCGCCGATGGTGCCGACTGCCTCTCCAAGCTGGCCGTGCTCCGGGACCAGGAGGCGCTGTTCGGGCCGGTGGCCTCCCATCCCACGGCGTGGCGGGCGGTGGAGGCGGTGGCCGCGGTGGGGCTGGCCGGCATCGACGCAGCACGAGCCGCGGCCCGGGAGCGGGTTTGGGCTGCCGGCGGCGCACCGAGCACTGTCACCTTCGACTTCGACGCCACCCTGGTCGATGCCCATTCAGAAAAGCAGGACGCCAAGCCGACCTACAAGCGGGGCTTCGGCTTCCATCCCCTCGGCGTGTGGTGCGACGAGACCACCGAGTTCCTGGCCGGCATGCTCCGCCCCGGCAACGCCGGGGCGAACAGCGCGGCCGACCACGTCAAGATGCTCGACGCCGCCCTGGCCCAGCTGCCCCCGGAGTGGCGGGCCGGCCACTCTCCCGGCGACGACCCCGCGGCCGTCGTCCATCCCATCCTCGCTCGGGCCGACTCGGCCGGGGCCACCCACGGCTTCGTCGATGCGTTGGTCGAGCGCAACATTGGCTTCTCCATTGGCTTCGACGTGGACGGCCGGGTGCGCGACGCGCTGATGCTGGTCCAGGAGGAGGACTGGGGCCCCGCCGTCGAGGCCGACGGCCGCCCGCGACCGGGGGCATGGGTCACCGAGCTCACGGCGCTGGTCGACCTGGCCACCTGGCCGCCCGGCGTCCGCCTCATCTGCCGGCGCGAGCGACCGCACCCCGGAGCTCAGCTCTCGCTGTTCGACACCTCCGAGGGCTTCCGCCACACCTGCTTCCTCACCGGCTCCACTGGGGAACCGCCCCCGCTGGAGCTGCGCCAACGCCGACATGCCCGGGTGGAGGACCGCATCCGATGCGCGAAAGCATGCGGCCTTCGCAACTTCCCGTTCGAGGATTTCGTGCGCAACGAGGCCTGGCTGGCCATGACCATGGTGGCCCAGGACCTGCTGGCTTGGACGGCAATGCTGTGCCTCGACGGAGCACTGGCCCGCGCCGAGCCGGCCACGTTGCGTTACCAGCTGCTGCACGTCGCCGCCCGCATCGCACGGCGGGGCCGAGACCTCTACCTGCGCATCGACGAGACCTGGCCGTGGCGAAATCAACTCGATGCCGCCTTCGGCCGTCTTCGCACCGCCCTCTGCTGAGAACGCCCCGGGCACCGTGCCGGCCCAGAACGTTCCGCCCAGGCGCATCAACCGGTTCACGAGAGTGCCCTTGACGAGCCACGCCCGCACATCCGACGCCACCCTCCGTGGCCGCCTTCGGGCCGGGAAAGTCCGAGTCGGCTTGCCGTCAAGCCGCCGGACGAACAATCGAGGTTTGGTGACCTCGGCGTGCTGGGCGCCGTCCGACCTCAGTCGGGCCACGTTCGGCCCGGCTCCCAGAGAATCCGAGGACCAAATGCCAGGAGACACCGGACCGCTTCGTCAAAGCGGTCGGTGCCAACGAAACGACCACTTCTCCTGCACCGCCCGCGTCTGGACAACCAGCGGGCGGTGGGACGCCTGCCAGTGTGACTGCCATCGCTTTGGAGGAGATCGTCCGATCGCCCCGGTGCCGGAGGCGCGTCTTGACCTGACCGCTCAGCCCGCCCCAACGCCGCTCGACGCCGCCGCTCCTGCGCCGAGCCTGGATCCTTGAACCCGGCGTCGAACATCCCTACGGTTCCGCAACGGCCTGACCGAGGGGAGCCGTGCGGCTCTACCACTTCGATCCCAAGGCCTGCGCCGACCTCGCCCAGCTCCCTCCGGTCGGCATTCACCCTGGCATGCCATTCGTCCTCGACGACGATGGCCGACCAGCCGTCGAGCTGAACCGCTGGCTCCGATCCCTACCCACGACGGGCGTCCCCGCCCCCAACTCCTGGAACGCCTACGCCGCCGACCTGGTGGCGTGGCTGCGCTTCCTGCGCCAACGAAACGTCGGCCTCGTCGACGAGGTGGCCACGCTGCGCACCACCGTCGCCGCCTACCACGCTGATCGGCGGATGGGCGATCTCGGTCGCCGCCTCGCCGCTTCCAGCTGGAACCGGGCCGTCACCGCCATCGCCCGCTTCTACGACTGGGCCCACGCCGAGAACCTGATCGACGCCGTCCCCTTCGACTACCGCACCTATCTCGTCCGCACCGACGGCTCGCCCCGCCTCCGACGGCGCAACCTGGCCAAGGAGCGCGACGGCCGGCCCTACGCCACCATCCGCTGGCTCGAGACCGACTACCTGGAGCTGTTCCTCACCGCCGGGTTGGGGGGCCGGCTGCCCGACGGTGGAGCCGATCCCAGCTACCGGGGCCGGGAGGCTGCTCGCAACGCAGCCATT
>JBBQRO010000332.1:0-2354 GCA_038214685.1 Acidimicrobiales bacterium | reverse complement strand
GGTGGTGCCGAAGTTGGACGACTTGCGTCTGGCTCAGCCCGTGCCAGTCGAGCCGAGCACGGACGGCCTCGTCTTCCCGGCCTCCGAGAGCGGGCCGATGCGCCGCTCGAACTTACGGCGGCGGGTATGGCGCCGACGCATCGCCGGACCGGTCCGGCCGGGCCCGGGGGGGCTCACAACTTCGCCTGGGCCGACTGGTTGGTTGTCGGGTCGGAACCGTAGCGCAAGTTCCCGCACAGGTGTCCGATGAGATATCTGCGCCGGTGGTACACCCACGCGGGTCGGGAGGGTACGGCCGTGCGCAAGGTAACCGGCGTTGCGGGTTGGTGGCCTGGGCCGGCTGGATCGCGCCGAACGCCGGCTTCGGATCAAGCCTTTACTGACGCGCGATAACCGGACTGCAGCGGGCAGACCGCCCCATAATTGCGGCTCCGGGTGCCGGGCGACGTAGCCCTCATGTGCCGTTCGATGACATGCCGTAGCAGAGGATCCGATCGGCGGTGCGGCTGGTGCCAGCGGGGGACGTCGTCGAGACGAGTTTGTGGCTGAGGTCGCGGGGCTCGGGGCGGACAGCGATGATCGGGAGGAAATGCTCGCCGTCGCGGGGTGGATAGCGTCGCTGGGTGCTCCGGGGTGACGGCAACCGGATCGAGCTCCTCAAGGGCGTCGGACACGAGCAGGAGGGGATCGGCTACGGGCCGTCATCACGGCGGAAGAGCTCCTTCCCCGCTCCGTCTTACTTAGGGAGCCCCGCTTATGTGTTTGAGCGTTTGGGTGGTCGGGCGGTGATCGTGTAGTTCCACTGGCCGTGCCACTCATGGGGGGTGAGGGGGACTGCCTGGAGTTCGGCGTTGGTGATGGTGACGCCGGTCGGGTAGGTACCTTGGTCCCATTCGGCGAGGACCTTGAGGCCGGTCTTGGTCTTGGTCGCACCGATGAGCTCGACGACGGTCCGGTAGCTGGTGAGGGGCCGTCCTCGCCAGTTCTTGGTGACGAAGCTGAACAGCCGGTGCTCGATCTTGTTCCACTTCGACGTGCCTGGCGGGTAGTGGCACACGGTGATGTCCAAGCCGGTCTCAGCGGCCAGCTTGGCCAGCTCGACCTTCCACAGGCGGTTGCGGTAGCTGTTCGATCCGCCGGCGTCGGCAGTGACCATCAGGCGCTTGGCGTTCGGATAGCGATCCGATCCCATCGTCTGCCACCAGCGGCGGATGGCGTTCACCGCGAAGGCAGCGGTGTCGTGGTCGTCACCCACTGATACCCAGCCTTCGTCGGCGCCGACGTCGTACACGCCGTAGGGGACAGCCTTGGGGATCTCCTCATCGGGGAAGTCGTGCACGTCGACCTCGTCGGGGGCTCCGACCGGCTGATATTCCTTGCCGCCGTTGGTCTTGCGCCCGTTGACCAGCTCCTTCTTCTTGGTGTCCACACTGATGACCGGGGTGCCGGCCCGCAGCGCCCGCTTCGTCAAGGTGTTGATGTACTCGAACTGTTCGTTGCGGTCCGGGTGCTGAGCGCCTTCGAGTTGCTTGGACGGTGCCTGAAGCGAGTAGTCCATCGACTTCAGCAGCCGGCCCACCGTGTCGGCCGAGATCTTGAAGCCCTTCTCGACAAGCGCCCGGGCCAGGTTCTCCGTCGACTTCGCCGTCCACCTCAACGGCGACATCGGATCGCCCCGGGCGCCGGGCTCGACCAGGTCGTCCAGCTCCATCAACAGCCCAGGCTGCTCGTCGATCAGGAACCGCCGGCCGGCACCCGGCGCCCGCACCCGGTCAGACGGCCCCGCGCCGGCAGCGACCTCCCGGCCCCCAGCCATAACCGTGTTCCGGCTCAGCCCTGACGCCTCGGCAACCCACGTCGACCCACCCCGCCCAAACGCCCGAGCCATCGCTCCCGCCACCAAACGACGCTGCCGCTCATCCAGCAACGGCCCCACGGCCTCGAAGAACCCATGCAGGCCCTCCGACGACAACTCCACGCCGGAACACTACAACGCGCGCCTAACTAGGCGGTGGAGCCTTACCTTACTTACTCGTAGCGCCGACCTCACGGAGCGCCAGGTCGACGTCGTTCCGCCCTGAACAAGAGCAGTGGGGCATCGACGACGCGCTGATGACGGTGCTCGGCCGCCGTTGACGCCGCTGGCCACGAGTGGTCAGGGAGCCGACCGGGAGCGTCAGGGCAGCTTCTGCTGCCAGGCCAGGCTGAAGCCTGCGGCGAGGATGAGCAGGGCCACGCCGACCCCGAGGGGCCAGTGGGTGGCGTCCTTGCGCTCCTCGCGGAAGCCGACCTTCGAGCCGATGTCGTCGTAGACCTTGCTCAGCTCGCTGGCCGACGGGGCGTCGTAGAACTGG
>JBBQRO010000331.1:0-2411 GCA_038214685.1 Acidimicrobiales bacterium | reverse complement strand
GGCATCGGTCAGCGGGGGGTGGGGGGGGGGGGGGCGCGCCGTTCCCTCAGCCGGCCCCGGCGATCCGTAGGGTGTCTCCGATGACCTGCGTCGGCCAGCCTGCTCCTCCCTGCTGATGCCCGACGACGCCCCCACCCCCGTCGACTCGACCGAGATCCACGACGAGCTGCCCTCCGACCTCGACGTCACCGGTTTCGTCGGCCCCTACACCTTCCCCGACAACGGGCGCCGACGGTTCCACGGCATCATCCACGTGGTCCTGGCCGCGGTGCTGGTGGCCCTGTGGGCGGGCTTCGCCGACGGCGGCGTGCTGGTCAACGACGGCTACCTGGTGGTGGCTGGCCTCCTGCTGGCGGCCGCCGCGTACTCCTTCGCCACGGCCCGCCGCCTCAAGGTGCGCGAGCTCGACGCCCTGGCCGCCGCCGCCCGCGAGGTCGGCTTCCCCGTCGGCCACGCCTCGGCCCAGATGGCCTGGCGCGGCTTCCTCTCGGTCCCGACCTGGCGGGTCCTGGTGTACTCGGCCGACGACCCGCCCACCAAGCGTGGCCTCGTCGGCGTCGACGGCACCACCGGCGAGGTCCTCGGCTCGGCCGTCGAGGACAACCCCGAGGACTGGACTGAGCTCTAAGACCAGCGTTTCCCACAAGCTGGGGATCCGCTCCGCGGCGCGATGACCAAGGAACAGTCGGCGCCATTGACCGCGGCACTCGTCCCGGCTCCAGCGGTGGAGCCGGGACGAGGCCACAACAGGGTCAGACGCCTGGGGCTCCGTACCACCCGGCGACGTCGGCGATGAGGTCGACGCTGCCGGCGTCGTTGGAGAAGCTGACCTTGCCGTCGGCGCCCACCTTCACGATGACCAGGTTCGGTCGGACGTCACCGGGTGGCACGTTCAGGTTGGAGGCGTTCGGCCTGACTTCACCCGTCGGCCAGGCCGTGACAAAGGTCCCTGCGGTGGGGGCGGCGGCGGTGACGTTGAGGACGACGGCGGTGACGCCGGTGGCGGGAACGCCACCGACCCCGGTGACGGTGATGTCGCGCGTCTGGCCGACACCGATCCGGCCGGTGGGCCCGGGAGTGCTGCGCGAGTCCCACACCCGGGCCGGGGAGACGCTGGTGAAGCCGGATCCGCTCGGCGAGTAGTAGCCGGCGACGTCGGCGATGAGGTCGAGGTTGCCGGTGTCGTTGTAGAAGCTGACCTTGCCTTCGGCGCCGACCTTCACGATGACCAGGTTCGGTCGGACGTCACCGGGTGGCACGTTCAGGTTGGAGACGTTCGGCCGGACCTCACCCGTCGGCCAGGCCGTGACGAAGGTCCCTGCGGTGGGGGCGGCGGCGGTGACGTTGAGGACGACGGCGGTGACGCCGGTGGCGGGAACGCCACCGACCCCGGTGACCGTGATGTCCCGTGACTGACCCGCGCCGATCCTGCCGGTGGGCCCGGGAGTGCTGCGCGAGTCCCACACCCGGGCCGGGGACACCGCGGTGTACCTCTGCCCACCGGTCGGCCCGTACCACCCGGCGACGTCGGCGAGGAGGTGGACGTTGCCGGCGTCGTTGTAGAAGCTGACCTTCCCGCCGGCGCCGACCTTCACGATGACCAGGTTCGGCCGGGTGTCACCGGGGGGCACGTTCAGGTTGGAGGCGGTCGGCTGCGACTCACCCGTCGGCCACGCCGTGACGAACGTGCCGGCCGTCGGGTTGATGGCGGTGACGTTCAGGACGACGGCGGAGACACCCGTGGCGGGCACCCCACCGACCCCGGTGACCGTGATGTCCCGGGTCTGGCCGGCACCGACGATGCCGGCGGGGCCGGCGCCCCCCCGCGAGTCCCACACTCGAGCCGGTGACAGCGGAGCGAACGACGGCGACAGGCGCCCCCACTCACAGCGACCGTCGAAACCACCTGCGACGGTCAGTCGCGTGACGCCCGTGCCGTCGACGTTGATCGTGTACACGTCGGTGTTGGCCGAGTCCAGGGTGTTGCCGTTGAAGACGATCTTGGTGCCGTCGGGCGACCACACCGGGAAGAACTCGAAGGTCGTCGGGGTATTTGCGGTCACGAGCTGGGGGTTGGAGCCGTCGGCGTTCATCACCATCACGTCGAGGCCCCCGAACCGCCGGGTGTGGAACGTGATCCGGCTGCCGTCGGGAGACCACATCGGGTGCGCGTCCTCCCCAGGCGACATCGTCCGCCGGGTGACGTTGGAGCCGTCGACGTTCATCACGTAGATCTCGCCGTCACCGTCACGGGTGCTGAAGAAGGTGATCTGGGTGCCGTCCGGCGACGTGGACGGGAGCGAGTCCTGGAACAGGTTCTCCGTCAGGCGGGTCTTCCCGGTTCCGTCGGCGTTGATGATCATGATCTCGAAGGCGCTGTGCCCGCCTCCGGTCGGGACCGGGAACTCGGT
>JBBQRO010000330.1:0-2421 GCA_038214685.1 Acidimicrobiales bacterium | reverse complement strand
CGCAGCGCCTTGGCCGCCAACTATCGGCCTCAGAACGCCGCCATCAAGCGATCCACTTTCATCGAAGGGACCTCCTCGGCGCGTTCACACCCCGTGTCCGCAATCATCGTCTCGGTAGGGCCGTCAGTCACCCATTGTTGGAAGCCTGACCGTCGTTGCACTCGTGTCGAGCCCGGACCCCCGCCCCCGAGCAACGACCACCTGGCCCTGCGTTCAGGATCCTGCGTAGATCCTCGTCAGAGCCCGGTTGGCCCTACCGCTGCTCGCATTCGAACCACGTCCCGCACCTTCATCGTGGCCGACGCTGGCGTCCGGCCGGATCCAGCCGGGCGGTGGCCGCCGCCATGGCGTCGAACATCGGCTTGGCCTAGCGGCTCAACGTGCGGATCGAAGCGTGGCGGCTCTTGGCCATGAGCATCGGAACCTCGATGCCGCTCTCGGCCAGGTGGGTGAGGCGGCTCGCCGACATACCGGATGGACGTAACGTATGTCTACGAGCCAGTCCCAGGACTCCTCGTGCACCTTCTTCTAGAGGCGGGAGGACGCAACAATGCCCCTAAAGACCAGAAGCGCAGTCCGTGTCGTACTCGCGCTGATCGTCGTTGCCGCGGTGGCGGGCGTGGCAGCGATGCGAGTCCACAGCACGCCCACTCGTGTCGAGGTGGCGTCGCCGGCCCCGGCCGTCGCCAACGCCGCTGCGGTCACCTCTGGGGCCATCCCGGATCCGGCTGATCTTGCGGCGAGGCACGCCACGGCCAATTACCTCCCGGCCGGGGCGCAGTCGACCGGCGGACGGTCGGTCATCCGCGGCGGCTGGGCCGAGCAGTTCACCCTGTCTGGCGCCGTCAACAGCAACGAGATGCCTGGCGTGCCGACGAAGCCGACCCCGGGCGTCCCAGCCCATCCCGCCACCACGATCGACTTCCTGCAGTTGGCTCAGGACATCAGCGTGCTCGCTGGGGTCGATCAGCGGCTGGATGACGTGTCCACGATCACCGTCATGGGCGTCCAGGCAACCGTCGTCGTCCCGAAGAGCGGCTACGGCGTGTCCCAGATCGACTGGGTGAAGGACGGCGTCGCTTACGACCTCCAGAGCCAGCGACTGATCGCCGGCGGCAACGAAGGCATCAGCGGCATCCCGATGACTGAACTCATCAGGATGGCTCAGTCGATCAGCTAGTTCGTCCGTCGCGGATTTGATCCGGGTGCCTCATCGCCGAAGCCGACACGGCGTTCGGTTGAGTGACGGCGGCTGCGCGCCAGCTTCCGCCGGGCTCGGCGTCCGCCGTCGGCATCCATCCTGTAGCTGGGCCGGGCATGGGACCTATCTTGAGGTGATGCACGTCGGACGCAAGTCGGCTGCAGTGGGCGCACTTGCGCTGGTCACTCTCGTAGCGGGGCTGTGGGAGTTCGGTCGCCCTAAGCCTGCTCGCCAGAGAGATGTCTCCGCCCGTCGTTCCGTCTACAGCGCCTTCCCTGTATTCCCGGGGGCAACAATGGACCACGAGCGCTCGTACGAAATTCGGAGCGAGGACAGCGATGGCACCGGCCGGTACGGGTTGGCGGTGACATATCGGCTACCGGCCACGGCCACCTCCGCGGATGTGGTCGAGTTTCTCCGGAGCAACAGTCCGCCGGGTTGGCACGAGGCCACGGACGAGACATGCGCTCGACTGCAGGCACGAGCGCAGGGGCCGCCGCGAAGTGCCCCCGTCGTGGGCTCGCCGCCACCGGGGCCGCCGCCAACGGTGAGTAGCGCACCGCTTGTCCTCACCCGGCGGGACGACGAGCTGACGATATTCACTGCGCACGGCGACGACGCGGCTGACGGGACGTTGAGCGGACTCACGTTCCGGATCTCACGCTCAGGCCAGGACGCCTTCCTGACCCTGGACGGACCGACCTTCGGGTGCCAACCGATCACCCAAGGGCGATGAGTTCCACCCGACCTCAGACGGTCGCAGTCCATGGCGCCGATTTGATGGCGGCACTCGGAATCGTTCGAGAGTGACAGCCCACCTCGGGCAGCATCTGCAGAGGTTCCCAGCGGCCGTCGCTCTTGGGATGCTGATAGTCGCTTGCGGTTCAGCGTCCAAGCCATCCCCTCAGGAGGCAGCTCCAGCGATCGGCCCAGGAGTGAGCGTCTACTTCGTTTCCGAGGCCAGGGGCTGAAACCTTCGCAAGGCGTACAAGCCACGCCCGGACGACCCGGTCACCTCACGAGCGGAGCCTTCTCTCGATTGGTACGCGGAGCACGAGCGGTACCCCGATCCCAGCCATTCGCAGGCCGTGCGCCTCTCGGGCCACCACGTGCCCATTGCCCAGCTCGAAGGCATCCTCGCCGTCTTTGATCTGAGGTCCCGGGATGTCCACGGGTTTGCAGCAAAGGCGGGCTCATCTCCCGACGGTCCCCGAGTAGTC
>JBBQRO010000329.1:0-2443 GCA_038214685.1 Acidimicrobiales bacterium | reverse complement strand
GTGATCTCCACAGGTCGGCCCGTCGGCATCGCCACCTCCCTCCATGCTCCGCATAGAGTGAATCACCACAGCCCCCGCCCGAAAAGCCCAGAGTCACCACCAAAGGCCGTTGGTATTAGTCGTTTGCGCTAGAGCTGCGGCAGCCACTTATGGGGGCTGCCGCACGTCGATCCGCGCTGGTGAGCCGATGCCATGTCAGTGTTCAAGGCGGCTCAGGATGGCAACCCTGACGACACGGTGCGTCAGCGCCCGAGTTCTGACACCCGGACATGGTCGAACTCGGCAGCGGAGCCTTCCTCCCCCATTGCGACGAGACCAATCCTCGCGTGATCGCCCAAGGCATGGGTCCAGGTCGACCCACGGACCCACGTCGTCCCGTCTCGGCTTGTGGATGCGGTGTAGCGCTCCTCGTCAGCCAGGCGCCGAACGGCAATACGCAGCCATGTCCACTCGTCACCGGGTGGTCCGATGACGCTGTTCCCGTAGCGAGGGTACTCCTCAGGCACCGGTCCCATCTCGCGGGCAAACTCGGTGTGCCACGTCTCATGAACACGGATCAGGACCAGCTTGACGTCGTTGCTCTCATCGCTTTGGACCACAAGCCCGGCCTTCTGGCCATGGAGGCAGCATCCCTCGTCTGGCACCTCGAACCTGACGCGGGTCTCGATGAGGAAGTCGCCCTCGGGCGCCCCTTGGAGGAGCTGCAGGGGCGGGTCCTCCTCGTCGGGGAGGTCATCAGCCCGCATCTCGATGCGCAGGATTCCTCCTGCGAGGGAAGCACCGCCAGCAGCGGGCGGGCGCAACCAGGTCCATCGATCCGACAGAGCCGGGCCCTCGAACTCGTCGGAGAACAGAGGCAGCAGGGCGCCTGGCTCGTCGGCGAGGACCAAGGCCCTCTCCGAGCCGATCTCCTGGTCTTGGTACAGAGCCGGGGCTGGCTGGGGGGAGTCCGAGGGTCCCGCTCCGCCGTTGACCACCGGCCAGCCGTCCACCCAGCCCAGCGCATCGAGCAGCAGTGGTCGCTTGGTGAAGCCGACGAAGCCGGCGAAGTACGGGTCGTCCTCGTCGACGGCATGGTAGAGCGTCCACCACTGACCGGCCCTGTCGCGGACCACGACGTTGTGGCCCGGACCGATCCAGCGGTTGCCGTTCTGCGCCAGGACTGGCGTCCCCCCAACGGCCGGGCCGAGCATGGAGGCGCCCTGTCGATCGATGAAGGGCCCGGTGGGGCTCGGGGAGCGACCCACCAGAACGGTGTAGCCAGTCTGGGGCCCGTTGCAGCAGTTCGTGGCTGAGGCGAAGAGATAGTAGAGGCCCTCGAACTGGACGACTTCCGCCCCCTCGAAGCTCCAGCGATTGCCGACCGTAATGGCAGTGGCTGTGGACACTGGGGCCGTTAGCGATCCGTCCTCGGCCACCAAAAGCTCGCGTCCTTCGATGCCGCCGCTCGCTCCTCCGTAGAAGATGTGGAGGCGGCCGTCCGCGTCCTCAAAGACCTCGGGGTCGATGGTCCAGTAGCCGTCGCAATCCTCACCAAGCAGCCGGGGCGCGATCAGTGGCATCTCCGCCGCCTGCCAAGGCCCGAGTGGACCCTCGCCCACCGCATAACCGATGGAGCTGTCGCCGTTGCACCCTGGCCGTCCGCCTGCCTCTTCGGTCGTGTTGGTCACCGCGAAGAAGAGGTAGAAGCGATCGCCGATGCGCTGGGGCTCGGGAGCCCAGAGATCGGAGCCGGATTTCGGTTCCAGGGGAGGTGGCAGAGGAGCCGTCGCTGTGGCCGGGTCGTTGTCGAAGGCGTCGCCCACGTACTCCCAGTTCACCAGATCGAGCGAACGGAACATCGGGATCTGGTGCCAGCCCAAGCCACCGCTGTCGGTGACCTCATCCGCCCGCAATGGACCGGTGGTGCAGTAGAGGTACCAGTGAGGGTCACCATCATCGCCTTCCAGGACCTCGGGGTCCGGGCAACTCTCGACCTGGCCGACCTCGGCGCTCACGACCGGAAGAGGGTTGGTGTAGGTGCCTCCGTCCGTGCCGCCGCCCTCTTGTGCCCGAGCCGCACTACTGGCCGCGAGAGTCAGCGCTGCGAGGCCAATGACCCAGAGGCCACGGGACCCAAGGTTCGTTGGCTGCATTGGCTTGCTCCTGATCTGGGTCGTCGTAGGACACCGCGAGCCACGTTACCCGATCAGCCGCTCGATCCCACGGCTTTCACGGATCAGGTCGTTGAGATGCCGGCGCTCCTCGACCCAGGCCCGCGAGCGCACGCCGTCGCGCCAAGAGGGATGCGACGACCCGGCCTTGTGCCCCCCGCCCGCCCCATGCAGGCGGCATACTGCCCAGCCAGTGACGGCCGGTGCCTGACAGGCCTCGCCGGTGCGCTTCGACCGCGCGGTGCAGCGGGGCGCCTCGCGTGCGGCTTCAAGGGCGGTGCGCCAGTCCG
>JBBQRO010000328.1:0-2473 GCA_038214685.1 Acidimicrobiales bacterium | reverse complement strand
ACTCGTCGATCGCCTCCGTGGTCTTGTCCCGGACCTGGTCGGTCAGCTCCTCGACGGGCACGACGACGGTGGTGCCACGCTTCCGGGCGGCGAGGGCTCGCAGCTGGTCGTCGTCGCCGATCTCATGCTCTGCCATCACTTCCCCTTCCTGGTGGTGCCGGCCTGGTAGGCGGCGAGCTTGCGCCCGTTGGTCTCGAACTCGGCGACCAGGCTGCGGAGCCGGTCGGGATTGCGGCCACCAGGTAGCCCCACGCGGGCTTCGATGGCGGCCAGCTCGGTACGTGCCTGGTTGACCTCGTCCTTCTGGTAGGACGGCAACGAAGCGAAGGCGATACCGGTGGCCCGGTACTTGTCCAACACGGCGTCGAGGCGGGCACGTGCGGCGTCGCGGTCCGCCCGGTGTTGGCGTCGGTCGGCCTGCTCTGCTGTCACCAGAGCGGCTTCGGCTTCGATCTGGCTAAGGAGTGCGGCTTGGCGGGCTTCGAGGGTGAGCCTCTTGTCGACCTCCGTGGTCACGATGTGGTCGAGCCACGCCTCGTAGGCGACCGTAAAGCCGTCGAGGGTGCCCCGGCGGGCGGCGACCACGGCGTCCTTCCACGCGGCCTCAGCGGGCACGGTGGGGCGCCTGCCTTTGACGTCCCTGGCGATGGCACCCCAGACGATCGAAGGGGATGGGGCGGTAGCTGTGGCGGCCATCAAGACGCTCTCCGGTGACTCGTTGTCGTAGCTCTCCGGGGGTGGCATGGTCATGCTGCTAGCCAGTCCTCGAGTGCTTCGATGGTGATGAAACGACGGTGGCCGATCCGCAGGGAGCGGGGGCCGCCACCTTGGTTCCACAACCGGTAGAGCGATGCTCGGCTGATGCCGGCAGACTCTGCCGCTTGGGCGACGGTGACGACCCCCGGCCCGGCGCTTACGACGACGCTGGAGTCATCATCCGCCCGATGGTCAGTGCGTGGTTCGGATTGAGACGCCGTGAGACAGCGGGCCCGAATCTCGATGGCTCGGCGGCCGAGGTCGACCAGCAACGGCGAGTACACCTCCCCGTTCGCGGTGCGCCATCGGATCAGCCCGGCGGTGGCGGTCACGAGGTCGTCGGCCAGGTCGTGGTCCACGTGCAGCACCAGGCGGACGGTCGGGGCCGTCATGGTGCGCGCCGTGCCAGCAGGGCGAGCGCACGGGCCCTGCGGCGGGCGGTGAGTCTCTTGGCCCTTCGACGGTGGCGGGTGTGACTGCGGGCGGTCACGCTGCCCGCCGGCAACTGGGGCACGGGGCCATGGTCCACTGCAGGTTCGATGGCCAGACAGGCGGACGTGTCCGGTCGATCACCCGCAGGGCGAGCCGACCGAGGTCGAGCAGGCCACCACAGGTCGGGCACCCGGCCGCAGCGCATTCGAGGCCGCGCTGGATCAGGTCCCGGTCGTCGAGGTGCTGTTGCTGCTCGAGGTCCATCCGGGTGATGACCGCGCCGTCGCGACGGGCCTGACGCCACCGGTAGTTGATGGCCTGGCGCAGCTTTTCCCGCCAGCTGTCGCAGTAGGGGGCGGCGCTCATGCTGCGGCCCTCGTGGCGCCTTCGTAGGGGAAGCAGCAGGGCGCCCCGTTGCCCATGAACACCACCGGCCCCCACTGGATGGCGAACTCGGTGAACGTGTCCGAGGGCTCCCGGCAGAAGTCGCAGGCGGTGTCGGGGATGACGGGGCGGACGTGGGTGGGGACGCAACGGGAGCAGACGAGGCGGCGTCGGTCGAGTCGGAGCCACCCTGGTTGGGGCCCGCCGGTGCGGAGGTGGGGGCATGACCGGCTCTCCCCGATCACGACCAGGAACCGGGCGCACAGGTCGAGGTCGGTCGGGACCGCGGTGTCCCCGGCGCGGCGGGTGAGGGGGTAGTCAACGAGGCTGGCCCAGGTGGTGCCGACCCGGTCGAGCAGCCCGTGGGCTTCGGTGGACGCTGCCCGGAATTGGTCGGCCGTGCCCACAGGGACGGGCGGCAGGTAGTGGTGGCCGTGCTGGAGGACGGCCCGGGCGTGTCCGACTCGTTGCTCGAAGGGGGTCATCGAACACCCCCTCGGACGGGGCTGCGCTCGGGGGGGTGCTCACGGGGCCTCTCTAAAGAAAGAGGCCCCCCGTAAGCACCCCTGGCGTAAGCGCGGCGCTCATCAGCGTGAGCACCTCTGACCTGCTCTTTTGTATGGCCCGTGAGCACCGTGAGCACCCCGTGAGCACCTTGAGGGGGTGCTTTTGCCGTGAGCACCTCTGACCTGCGGTTTTGTGTTTCGGCGTGAGCACGAAAGGCCGGTTTCGGCCGATTCGTGAGCACCGTGAGCACCCCCGTAAGCACGCTCATGCCGCCACCTCCAGGCCGGCGGGGAAGTACAACAACTCAGCGCCGTGGCGGTCGGTGCGCAACCCGCCCGCCTTCACTGCCCGGTCGAGCAGCCCGTGGGCTTCGGTGGACGCTGCCCGGAATTGG
>JBBQRO010000327.1:0-2509 GCA_038214685.1 Acidimicrobiales bacterium | reverse complement strand
TCGGCTGTACCGAGGTCGACACCACAGTGTGTGGGGTAGTTCGGGCTGGCCGGGTAGGGGTACTCGGCGCCGGTGTAGTTCGGGTCGGTGTCCATCCCGCCCTCGGTGAGGGTCGGTCCGGTGCCGGTGAGGTCGGCGGGGACGGCCGTCATCGCCGGGAAGCCGCCGCCCGCCGTCTCGGCGGGAAGGTCACCGTTGGTGCCACACACCTGGGTGAGGACCAGCTTGCCAACCGGGCGAGTGACGGTGATCTCCTGCATCACCACGGCGTCGGGCAGCGGAGCGGCCTGGGCGGAGGCGGGGATCGCCGTGTCCGGGGCCGGGTGCTGCGGGGTCACCGTGAAGGTGTAGAGCGTGCTCGAGTCGAGACCCGACACATCCACCGAGGTGGGACCGGTCGAGGTGACCGTGCCTGCTGCGGGCATCACGGCGACGTCGTAGCCGAGGGGCGTGGGACCCGAGGCGGGCGGCAACCAGGTCACGTGCACGATGCCCGAGCCGGGGGCGCCGGGCGCGGCCTGCAGGTTGACCACCGCTGGGCGGGGAGCCGCCGCCGGGGTGGCGGTGGTGACGCCCGACTCAGGGCTGTTGCCCACTGCATTGGTGGCATGGATGGTCAGGTCGTACGACAGGCCGTTGGTGAGCCCGCCGACCACGATCGGCGATCCCGCACCGGTCTGGGTGACCGGGGCGCCTCCGCCGGTCGGCGTGGCGGTCACGGTGAAGCCCGTGGTGGCCGGCGACGACGGGGTCGGGGTGAAGGCCACCGACAAGGTGTGGTCACCCGGGGTCACGGTGATGATCGTCGGCGCGTTCGGGGTCGCCCCCTGGGTGAACGACACCTGGGAAGGACCGCCGGCGAGGTCGGTCGTGACCGTCATCGAGGTGTTCCAGTACTCGTGCATCTGGGTGGCGCTGGGCGCACCCTTGATGCACGCGATACCGATGTTGTACGCACCCGCCGGGATGTTGCCGGGCGCGAAGCCCGCCGACGAGAGGTCGAAGTTGGGGATGTTGATGACCGGTCCAGGACCGGGAGGCGTCGTGGCGTTGGCGGTCTGACGACCGGTGAACGCCGAGCCCGAGCCGACTTCGTAGAGCGGCTGGCGGAAGTTGGCGCCGATGTCGCCGGGGATCGGACCGGTGATCGGGTCGAACTGCAGCGTGCCCGGGTCGACGGAGGCCGGGACCATGTAGCTGGTCACGTTGTAGCCGTCGTTGGCGGAGTCACCGGCGCAGGCGGCACCGGGCGGGAGGTTGAGGGTGAAGGGGGTGGCGCTGTTGCCCGAGGTGGGGCTCATGGTGGGGGCCGTCTGAGGGACACCGGCCGCGGAGGCCGGCGTCGCCGAGACGAACGGCAGAACAGCCGCGGTCGTGGCGAGACCGAGCAACACTGCCCGTACCCGCTTGCGGGAGTGCGTCATGTACAGGTTCATCCTTTGCGTTGGAGTTGGAAGAGCTGGGTCGAACACATGGGCTCGGGGACCGGTTCGAGGGCACTTAGGAGACGAGCGGACCCTGCAGCGTGGTCGTGCCGCAGTTCGCCCCGAGCGACATGAAGCCGAAGGCCTCGATGGTCGAGGTGGCGGTGCACAGCCCCGATGCGGAGCCGATGAAGAGCGTCTTCAGATCGCTGTTCCCGAAGCCGCTGACGACGGACGTGGGGAGCACGTTGTAGACGAGCCGTCCGTAGGTGCCACTGGCGTAGAAGGAGGAGTTCGGCGTGATCGGGCCGGCCACGGGGCCGCTGTACGGCTTGCCCAGCGCGTCGATCTGGCCGAGGTCCACCGAGCCGGCGGGGGTGGGCAGCTGGCTGCCGGCGACGCCGTTGGTCTGCGAGACGAAGTTGGCGGCGGAGAAGCCGACGATCACCTGCTTGCCGGCGAAGGCGGCCTGCGAACCCCGGGTCTTGAGGGCGTTGGCGTCGTTCTCCTGGAGCTCCTGACCAGCGGGGGTGCACGACGTGGTGGCTGCGGCCATCTGCGCCGCACTCACGCCCAGCGCGGTGTTCCAGAAGCTGTAGGTGCCACTCCCGAGCTGGATGGAACACGGGACGATGTCGACGCCGCCGATGTTCTGCGGGCCCGTGGAGAACAGCGAGGTGAGCTGGGCACTGGTGAGCGTGGTCACGGGGGTGACGCCGTTCGCGTAGTAGGCGAAGCTCAGCGCGTCCCGACCGAACGGGATGTACGTGAGGGCCGTGCCGGTGCCGGACGGCCCCGACGAGGAGCGGGCGAACTGCACCAGACCGGTGGTGGTCTTGTTGCCGCCGCAGTCCGTGCCGTTGCCCCACAGGCCTCCATCGATGGCCCGGCTGAGCGCCCGACGACCGTTGGTGGATCCGTTCGGACGCAGGTAGGTCGCGCCCGGGGCCTTCGGGGTGATGCAGGTGGAGCCGACGGCATCCCACGACGTCACCTGACGCTTGGTCGCGTCGGTGCTCTGCACCGGGGTGTAGTTGGTGCCGTTGGCGTTGCCGGCCGCCGCGTTCATGACGTCCTGGGTGGTG
>JBBQRO010000326.1:0-2515 GCA_038214685.1 Acidimicrobiales bacterium | reverse complement strand
CCCCGTCCGGAGCCGGTAGATCGCACCCTCGACCAACGGCCGATACGGCGAACGCGGCCTACCCATCGGGCCTTTCAGCGGCGGGAGAAGCGGCTCGATCCTCGCCCACATCTCATCGGTCAACACCTGCGTTCGCGACATTTCCCGAGGATCCCGCCACAGCACGCTCAACATCGCAGACACGCCCTAGACCCCAAAGTCTTTTGCAGACGGGGTTCGCAGTTGGCTCAGCAACAAGGACGCGGAGTAAGCGGCCCATTCACCGCACGACGACGTCGATGAGCCGGCTCTGCAACCATGGTTCCGAGCTCGTCACGGGACCCTGCGCATCTGGGTCGTCGACGAGCTGCATGGACAAGCCGGGTGCGGGTGAGACGGTTACTGACAGCTGAGCGTCCTCGGCCAACGGCTGGGGCAGCATCCGCAGCCGGTACCGCCCGTCTCGGACGGGCACTGTGTAGCGGAGCTCAAACTCCGTGGAGGCCCCGCGGGGAAGCTCGAAGATGGCGTGCAGGCGAGCCCGTTCAATCCCCGTCCGCAGATCCGCGCCGGCCGGGGCACCGTCACGCACGAACGAGGTAAGCTCAGCCTCAGGCGACAGAGAAAACTCGAGCCGCTCGATGACCGTTCCGGGCCGGCCCGTGCCTTCCACATATGGGACGAGCTCGTCCGGGGCTTGGTTATGCAGCCGAACCCGCTGGACAACGTCCACGTGGTTCAGCCCAACCGTGGCCTCGACGTCAACCGAGCGTTCGACGTAGTAGTCCAGCTTATTGGCGTTGAGGTTATTGACACTGATGAGCGCGAGGTCGTCGCCGACTGGGTCTGCGGACCCGGCTAGGCCGAGGCGCTCGAGCTCGGCTTGCTCCGCATTGTTGGCCGACCAAATCGCGAGATGGCGGCCCCGGGCCAGCCTCCCCAGCTCCCGAACCAGCGAAAGGGGCGACGCGCCCGCATCGAGCAGGGTTGCGGCCGCGTCCCCCGCCGCCTGCCGCAGCTCGGACCGTCGCGCAGTCTGCTCCTGGAGACCACGTCCAGCCGTGGAGTACATGTCGACCAGAAGTGCATCGGTCAACTCGTCGCCCGCCACGATGGACCCATCCGCCAGGCGGACCTCCTGCCCCGTCAGGCCGATGATTCGGGCGAGCGCCGGAACGTCCAGGACGAGGACCAGATCTGGGGTCACACCCGTCAGCTCACCAGCCACGTTAGCGGCGACGCTGGCGGCGTCGGGAACGTCCGGCGACATGTTCCACTCGAGCCACAACGTCGTGTCGGCGAGGAACGGCCCGAAGTCCTCGACGTATTCGGCGGGTGCCGGCACCTTGCGTGTTGCGGATGGTGGGTCCGACACCTCGCGCACGTCACGGAACGGGTCGAGCATGAGCGTGCCTGCCTGCACCGTGCCGGTGGCGAACGTGCTGACGAAGCCGCCAGTGCCCCGCAACTCGGCGTTGTTGCCTAGCGCGACCAGCACCTGGCGATCACCCTGCGCACCCAGCAAGCCTAGGGCCAGCTCGATCCCAGCCGGCGCCTGCTCGAGCCCGTCGATCAACGGCGACAGCGCCGCGTCAACCTTGCCCACCGCGGCGCGGACTCTGCCCGGTGTCCAGTCAAGACGGAGGAGTCGCAGATCCACCAGGTCTGCACGCGCCTGCGTTGCGAGGGGGTCGAGGCGGTCGGCCAAGGAGCTCAACTCCTCGACATCGACACCCCCTTCCGTGCGTAGGTCGGGAGCGGCATCCACCACGGCACGGATACCGGCCAGCGAACTGCCGGCGGCTCGGGTGACAGCGCGCTCTGCGTCAATACTCCGCCCCACCACCGGGACCCAGCGCAAGAAGGTGACGCTGGGGCCCGACAGGCGTTCTCGGGCCTCCGCGACGTGTTGCTGCGCATCGTCCACAGCTGGGAGGGCCGTCTCGATGTCAACGTCCGCGGTCTCGAGGGCCTGAAGCCCCGCTCGGGCCGCCTCGAGATCCCGCGACGCAAGCACAGCGTTCCGCACGCCCAGCCCGGCGACGATGCCCACGATGAGAAAAATCATCACAACGACGACAACGACCCGTCGCCTGGTCATCAGGCGCCGGGCGTCATCGGTCATGAGCGTGTGCCGAACGGCTCAGGCGCGACCCGGGCTGCTAGGAGAAGGATCAGGCGTTCGGGACGGAGCGACGACGCCCCGCGGCCACCAGAGCTGCACCGGCAGCGAGGGCCGCAGCACCCGCGATGCTGAGCACCAGGACCTCATCACCGGTGAACGGCAGACTGGAGGGGCTCCGACCTGCTGCAGCGGCTGCTCCGCCAGAGCGACCCGACACTGGCGTCGTCACACCTACACCGGCTTCGCCACCGGCAGCAGGCGGTGTCACGCCCGTGTCCGTGACCGGCGTGATCACTCCCTCAGCCGGAGCCTCCTCTTCCCCCGTGATGGGGCTCACCGGGGTGACGGGCGGGGTCACCGGGGGGGTGACCGGCGGGACCGGCACGCACCTGTCGGGGTAATTGGCCAGCA
>JBBQRO010000325.1:0-2523 GCA_038214685.1 Acidimicrobiales bacterium | reverse complement strand
TGGCGGCCAGCCAGACCTGGGTGTTGTTCGGGCCGGTGCGGCGGATGGAGTCGATGAGGCGCTGCGCATCGGGCGGCACCACCCGGGGCGTGCCGGACGGAGGCTCGCCGTCGCCGCCGGGGCTGGGCGAGGTGGTGGGCGATGCCCCGGGTGCGGTGGTGGTCGGCACCTTGCTGGTGCCCGGCGTGCCCGTGGTGGGGGTGGTGGTGGACCCCGGGCACAGGAGGAGGCACGTGGTCGTCGGCGTGGTCGTGGGGCTCGGCGCCGCCGTCGTGGGGGACGTGGTGGGCGGCGGCGTCGTGGTCGTCTGCGCTCCGGCCGACGCCGCGGTGGCCAAGGAGAGGACGAGGGCCAGCGTGATCACGGCCGGGCGGGAGCGAAAGGAGGTCATAGGCGTGTTCGGGGGAGCCTGCGACATCGACCCGCCCAGCCCCTCCCCCGAGGGACGTACCGGACAGATGCGGACGAGTCGTCGCGGACTCGGCAGTGACACTAGCGCTAGAGGCCCCCGACAGTCAGCCTCGGCCGCGTGCGGGGTTGCGGGGCCGGGTGGCTCAGGCCCCGTTCCACTCCTGGGACCGCAGCCGGCGGATCCGGTCCTCGGTGGAGGGGTGGGTCATGAACAGTGACTTGAACGTCATCTTCCGCCCCGACAGGGGGTTCACGATGTAGGCCTGGGCGTGGGCGGGGTCGACCGAGCTGGGGATGGCCTTGGCCCCGGACTCGAGCTTGGCCAGCGCCCGGGCCAGGGGCTCGCCGTCGCCCACCAGGCGGGCGCCGTAGCGGTCGGCCCCGTACTCACGACCCCGGGAGAGCGCCATCTGCAGCAGCATGGCGGCGAGAGGGGCGAGGATGATGGTGGCCAGCAGGGCGATCGGGTTCATCCGCTCGTCGTCGTCGCTACGGCCGCCGAAGCCGCCGAAGATGGCGGCGAACTGGAGGAACTGGGCCAGGTAGGTGATCCCGACGGCCATCGCCGCGGCCACCGACCCGATGAGGATGTCGCGATTGGCCACGTGGCCGAGCTCGTGGGCCAGCACGCCCTTCAGCTCGTCCTCCGAGCAGACGCGCAGGATCCCCTGGGTCACCGCCACGGCTGCGTGTTTCGGGCTGCGGCCGGTGGCGAAGGCGTTCGGCTGCTCTTCAGGGCTGACGTACAGGCGGGGCATCGGCATGTCCGCCTTGTCCGACAGCTCGCGGACGATGGCGTAGAGACGCGGCATCTGCTGCTCGCTGACCGGTACCGCCTTGGCGGCCTTGATGGCCAGCTTGTCGGAGAACCAGTACGAGCCCCCGACCATGACCAGGCCGAGGCCCAGGCCGATGAGCAGCCCGCCCCGCCCGAACAACCCGCCGACGACGACGAGCAGCCCGCCGAGCCCGGCCAGGAGGACGGTGGTCTTGAAGGTGTTGCGCAACCCGTGCATGTCAGCCTCTCCAACGTCAAGGTCACCTTGACCGTTCCCAGGCCTGCGGCCGGCGCTGGCCTCGCCCAAGGGCTCGGCGGGCACTGCACCATCATGGTCGGCCTTCGGCCGCCTGTCCTGTCGATCCGACCGGCCGCACCGCTCCTTCGTCGCTGGCCGGTCGGCTTGCCCCGCAGGACCTCACCTACCGGGGCTGAGCGCCGTGGCGCGCTGGCCCTCTTGCGCCAGGCGGAAGGGGCGCGCCGGGACCGGTCCGCGAGTGTGCTGCCGCGCTTGCCGGCGAAGATCTCGGCGCGCGAGGTCTCGGCCCGTCGCGGAACCGATGTTCGCCGGCAAGTCGACGGAGCGGCGACGAAGGAGCCAGCAGCCCCGTCGAAACGAAGGACAGCCGGCCGAAGGCCGTCCATCGGTTGCAGTCCCGCCGAGCCTTGGGCGAGGCCAGCGCCGACCGCAAGGTCAGTCGTAGTAGCCGCTGTGGATGTAGAGGCAGGGGATCCCTTCGACCCGGTACATGTCGACGTTGCCGGGCTCGTCGTCGAGGGCCAGGACCGGGGTGAAGCCGGCCTGGCGGAGGTCGGCGACGGCTTCGCGCTTGGCTCGGTCGGTCTTGCGGAGGTCGGTGTCCTCTTTCATGATCAGGAGGTCCCAGCGGTAGCCGTGCTCGGCCAGCCAGGTGGTGGTGGGCTCGCGAGTGCGGGCCGGGCGGCCCGTGAGGAGCACCACCACCAGGTCGTCGTCGAGGAGGCGGAGCAGCACCGCGGTCTCGGCGATGGGAGCGTCGCCGTGTGCGGCGTCGAAGAACTCCCGCCACCGCTTGGCCCGTACGAGGTGCTGGCGGTGGGCGCCGTCGGCCAGGACGCCGTCGATGTCGACGATCACGCAGGGGCCAGGGTCGCCGGGGCGCTCACGCCACCGCCACGTCCCGGGAGGCGCCGTCAATCTTCTGGAGCCGCAATGGCGGCCCGGCGGGCGATCTCCTCGACCACCGCCGGGTCGGCGAGCGTGGTGGTGTCACCCAGGGCCCGGCCCTCGGCCACGTCGCGCAGCAGCCGGCGCATGATCTTGCCGCTTCGCGTCTTCGGCAGGTCGTCGGTGA
>JBBQRO010000324.1:0-2608 GCA_038214685.1 Acidimicrobiales bacterium | reverse complement strand
ACCGGTTGTCAGCGGCCTGGAGATCCCTGACCGTCGAGGAGCAATCGATAGCGGTCCCATTGCTTCGCCACCTCACCATTCTCGTGTCTGAACTTGGCTGAGTCCAGACGATTACCCTTTTCTTCCTATGTAACTCGGCGTAGTGTCAGCCCCACGTCTTCGTTCCGCACTTCGGTCGCCGCCGGACCCACCGTCTTGCCCGGCCAGTTGGGAGGTGGGCTGTGCGCTCTGCGGACCTCAACGGACTCGGATGGCACTACCTGGCCGGGGCCTTCCTCGACGTGATCCGATACCTCATGTGGTGGCTCGTCGGTGGCCTCGTTGCTTGTGGAAGCTGCTGGTATATGGGCGCCAACGTATACGAGAACTGGGTGCGCGAAACACCGGCTCCCCGCGTCCGGTTGGCGGCTGAGCTGCGGCTACGACGAGACGTACGTCGGGGCTGCCGCGCGCTCGAGGAGTACCTCGCCAGGCAAGAAGCTCACGGGAGTCGGGCGGAAGGCCGGCCCCAGAACCGATCGGCTCAGCCTCAACGGCGGGTCGGCAACTCCCACCCGCTCTCGCGAAGGACTCACTGGCGCCGGCGCGCTGATGAATAGGCCCGCGGCACCGCGCCGATGAGCAGGGTCGCGGCCCCGACCCACATGGCTGCTGCATAACCGTTCGCGAAGGCGTCCAGGGCTGATTGCGCCAGCAGTTCTCCCCGCGGGGGATCGAGCTGCGAGTGTCGATGCCGGTTGAAAACTGAGCAGATGTGACGCCTCACCGACAGCGAGGCGACCTCGAGGGCCTGGGCGACGCCGTCCTCGGATGCCTGAGCTGTTGGCCCGGGCACGCCGGAGACCCCTGAGAGCATCTGGTCGCCATACGCCGCGAGCAGTACCGAAGCCGCCACCGCACCTGAGCGCGCCACCGACCTCACGAGTGACGTCGTTGACGGCGGCAGCCA
The DNA here is from genome assembly GCA_038214685.1 of Acidimicrobiales bacterium. Taxonomy (GTDB): domain Bacteria; phylum Actinomycetota; class Acidimicrobiia; order Acidimicrobiales; family AC-14; genus CADCTB01. The sequence goes on along the minus strand of JBBQRO010000324.1, from coordinate 1,659 downwards.
GGGCACGTCGATCATCTGGCTGCCCCTCGATGATCAGGGTGGTTCCCGGGGTGATCGCCAGGCCGAACCCGAACCCGAAGACGACCAGGGCCGCGGCGAACAACCACAGGGACGCGTCCCCTTCTGCCTGTATCGCGAACAGCACGAACGCCACCGCCATCTGGGCCATGCCCAATGCCCCGGCGGCCCCGGCCCCGAACCTGGCGACCAGCCGCGGGCCAAGCCGGGTGGCGGGGCGATGCCGAAGGTCAGCGTAGCCAGCCACAAGGCGGTCGCGAGAGGCTCGAGCTGATGGACGTACTGCAGCCACTGGGGTGCCAGGAACAAGAACCCGAACGCAGCAACGAACTGGACGAACATCATCACGCTGCCGGTCGACAGGCCGGGGGAGCGGAGGAGGCGAACCTCCAGCATGGGTTCACGGGTGCGCAGCTCGTGGAGGACGAACCCGCCGAGAAGCACGCTACCCGCGACCAGTGTCGTGATGGTGATGGCTCGGCCCAGCCACTTTCCGGCCCCTCGATCAGGCCGAAGACGAGCCCGGACAGTCCCAGGAACGAGAGCAGGGAACCGACCGGATCCATGACGAGAGCGGGGTTGCGTGAGGTCGGGACGCCGATCAGGCAGGTAACGGCGACGATCGCGGCCGCGGCGCCGTAGACGATCTGGACGCTGCCCACCAGAAGTTCTCCAGCAGGATGCCTGAGATCAGGATCCCCGCCATGGCGCCTGCTCCGGAGACGCCTGCCCAGATCGCGACGGCCTGCGCTCGCCGCTCGTCGGGGGAGGCATCGACCAGGGCCGAGAGAGTCGCTGGCATCACCGCGGCGGTGCCGACACCGGCCAGGCCTCGCAGCGCGATGTGGGTGCCCGGCTGCTCCACCAGCCCGGACGCCAGCGATGCGACGGCGAACAAGGCGAGGCCGGCAACCAGGAACTGTCGACGTCCCCACCGGTCGGCTGCGATCCCGACCGGTAGCAGCAAGGCCGCCAAGACCAGGGCGAGACGTTCACCACCCACGTCAGCTCGGTCTGCGTGGCCCCGGTGCTCTCGGCGATGTCCGGTAGCGCGAGCGAGAGGGAGAAGGCGCACCGATCACCAGAGCGAGGGCCACACACATCGTCGTCAACAGGCGGTCAGACCCACCGCGTACGGCCGGCGGAGAACCGGCGGAGAAGTAGTCACTGACATCCTCAAATACAAGGCGTCGGTCTCGGGGACAGCAACGCGAGGGCTCGGGTGCAGCGTCGGGCCAAGACGCGAGGTGCCCTTCTGCGATGCCATTCGGAGCCGGTAACGATTCGGATTGGTCAGCGGAATCCGTCGAGCGGGATCCTCACTGATCGGCTCCTTGGCCGAACGATCCCGTCGGGTCGCCCTGCAGGAAATGTCCCACGTCCACCTTCAGGAAGAGCGCGGTAGAGGAGACGACCCGCCTCGAGGTGGCAACCTCCGACATCGTGGCCTCCACGAACAGTTTGCGGCCCTCCGTGCGCGTGATGTTGGCACGCAGTTCGTACTCAACCCCGAGGAGGACCGGGGCCAGATAGTCGAGAACAAGGTTGCGCGTGACCGCCGGCCCGTCAGTGAGGTAGAGCAGGAATCCGTAGAAGTCGTCCACCACCGCCGCCACGGCACCGCCGTGGGCGATGCCGGGT
>JBBQRO010000323.1:0-2613 GCA_038214685.1 Acidimicrobiales bacterium | reverse complement strand
ATTCTTTCAAGGTTGCCAACTTTGGGGGCAAGGCTGCCAACTTTGGGGGCAAGGTTGCCAAAGGGGATGACTGGCATCCGAGGTCACGCCGCGGTTTGCACCCCCGCCCCGCTTGTCACCACGTTCGTTCCGATTTTCTTGCGGTAGGGATTCCCGGGTCGCTGGGCGAAGTGCCTGCTCAACCGCCCATCCTCGCTGAGGAGGGCCGCACGAAGTTGCAGGATCGACTCGGCCCCGTCCGGGCGGTTCCAGTGCTTCTGCTTCCCCTTCACACGGGCGTTGAACTCACCCACCAGCGACTCCACCAGGCTGCTCGTCGTCGGCAGGCCCTCACGACGGTAACGCGGGTAGTCCATCCGCTTCTCGTTGTTCCTCAGGTAGCTCCTCGCCTCCCACACCACCCGACGCGGGTCACGACGGTCCTCCGCACTCCGGGCTTCCCCAGCCGGCGGCGGACCCAGGCGCTCCTGCCACCGGTCCAACTCCACCAGCACGTCGGCGACCCGCCCCTGCCAACACGAGCGCATCCACGCCTCGTACTGCCGCCACCCGCCCGACTCGTCCCCACCCACCGCACACGCCGACGAGTACACGTAGCACAGCACGTGCAACAGGTCCACGACCGGTTCGAAGTCCCGGAAGTACCCCTCGTGGATCGACCAGTTGTATGCCGCACCGTCCGCCACGAACGCCCGACGCTTCGCCTCGTAGAAGTGCCGCCCCTGGGCTTCCGCCGCCACCAACGGGCCGAACGACGCACTCGACTCCAGGCTCGCCACGCACGTCCGAACCAACTTCTCCGGCGACCAACGCTCGGCCGAACCCGGGGCCACCGGGCCGGCCTGTACCTCAAGGACTTCTTGGGCGTCGGCCTCGCCCGCCTGTCCCTTCATCCGACTCACCAATCGCTGCACCCGGCGCGGGCAGAGGAACGACTCGGGCGGCTCGGGGCACGGGTCGGCGGCGAACGTCGGAACCGTCAGGGTGGCCAGGCAGGCGACCTTGTCCTCCTTGCCCTGAGCGTCATGAACCCCGGCACCCGATCCTGCCGCTCGCGTGCGGATACGTCCCCCATCGACCTCGACGACCACCGCCTCGGGGACCACGTCCGTCCTCGGGGCCAGTTGCCGGCGGCGGTGCTCGGCCGCCTTCCGGTCCCGCTCGGCGATCAGTTCCGCCCCGACCTCGTGGGCCAATCGGCGGACCTGACTCTCGCTGATGTCGATCCGCGACATCTGCACCGCGAAGGTGGCATCGCGGAACGAGGAGAACCGGGCGGCGGCGGTGACGACCCGCTCGAGGACGGAGGAGCTGTAGCCGTGCTCATCCAGTCCCAGAGCCGTCCGCAGGGGGGAAAAAGTCCCGGCGGCAGTCGGGACAGTGGGCCTTGCGTTCCGTCTGCTCGACCTCGGCCCCGTCCGCGGTGAGCGGCCGGGTGTGCGGGGTCGTGGGACAGAGCTTGCCGCACGCCGGACACGGCTGTTCGGTGGGGAGCTTGTCGGCCTGCTGTCGGAGGAGCAGTTCGAGTGTGCCCTCGGTGAGTCCCCGGGCGGCGGCGGTGGCGATCTGCTCCATGGCTCGGAAGTCGACGTCGAGTCCGGGGCCGTCGTCGCCGAAGGCCCGCCTGGAGACGATCTTGCCCCACTCGGCGGCGAGGGTGCGGAGTTGGCGGAGTTCCTCGGGCGTGAAGCGGGGCGTCGGCATGGCTCGTCCTGCCTTGCGATTGCGTCGACGACGGGTTGGGGATTTCCTATCCCGCCCTCGAAACACCGCCAGCCCCCCGACAAACCGTGAACTGACCTCACAATACGCCCCGACCGGGTTCTTCCATTTCCGACTGAACCATAACATGATGACACTGGCGGCGGCCGTCGAGCGGCACACCGCGGCGGACGGCGACTACGAGACGGCCGTGCCGGGCCTCTGGCTGTACCGATCCTCCATGCCCTCGGAGGAACATGCCGTCGTGTACGTGCCGTCCCTGTGTGTCGTGATGCAGGGGGCGAAGGAGGTGGTCGTCGGGGGCCAGGTGTACCGCTACGACCCGGCCCAGTCGCTCCTCGTCTCGGTCGACATGCCCGCCCTGACCCACGTGGCCGACGGCACCCCGGACCGTCCGTGCCTGGCGGCCCGCATCCCGATCGACCCGGCCGTGGTCGGCGAACTGCTCGCCGACGGCTCGGCTATCCCGCCGCTCGGGCGGCCCGTGCGCGGCCTCGGGGTCATCGACCTTGAACCGCCACTCCTCGACGCGGTCGGTCGCCTTCTGGGCCTGCTCGACGCCCCGCACGAGATCCCGGCACTCGCCCCGCTCGTGCTCCGCGAGATCACCTTCCGTCTGCTCACCGGCCCGGAGGGGGCGCGGCTGCGCCAGATCGCCGCCGCCGGTGCCCCGGCCCAGCGGGTGGCCCGTGCGATCCGGTGGCTCCGTGACCACTTCGCCGAGCCGCTGCGGGTCGAGGCGCTGGCGAAGCACGTGGGGATGAGCCCGTCGGCGCTTCACCTCCACTTCAAGAGCGTGACGGCCCTGAGCCCGCTCCAGTACCAGAAGCGGCTGCGGCTCCAGGAGGCCCGGCGGCTGATGCTGGCGGAGGGGTTGGACGCCGGGGAGGC
>JBBQRO010000322.1:0-2620 GCA_038214685.1 Acidimicrobiales bacterium | reverse complement strand
GCCGTGGCGGAGATGGTCCGGACGGGAGAAGATGAAGCGGGCGCGGAGGTTGACCTGCACGTGCTGCAAGGCCGAGAGATTTTCGCGGTCCTCGTCGGCGATGGTGGTCCCTTCGCTTGGTAGGTGCTCGACGGCGTGGTCCATGTAGCCGCTGTTCCCCAGGGTGAGGACGTTGGTGACGAGCCCGAGGGCGAGCTGTTGTTTCTGGCCCGGTCGGTAGGCCTGATAGAGGTGGCCTCGGCGACCATGGAAGACGTCCCGGGCGAGCTGATGGCGGGTCTCCTGGCGGTTGAGCTGCACGATGAGCGATCGCCAGCCCGGGTGAAGCGAGCGTGTCTCAGGGCCCCCACGACGAGGCGGGTTGCTTTATGGGCATCCACGACGAACACCGGGGGCTCCGTCGTCGGACGAGCCGCGTGCCGTCGTGTGGGGTACGTAGTGTTCGAGCAGCTCGATGACCCGGTCGGCTCCTTCGATGGTGACCTTGCGGACGGTGCCGCGGTTGGTGACGGTTCCGGTGCCGCTGCTGCCACGGGTGTCCGGGAGCATGATCACCACGTCCGCTCGAACGTTTGCTGGTAGTACGTCAGAGGCGACGACGGCGTCGTAGGTGCCTTCGAAGTCCTTCAGGTCTCTGCGGCCAAGTTGGATGATCTCGTCGTCGAGACAGGCGGCGAGCATCGTCGCAAGTGCGCCCTCGAGGAATGCAGGTTCCACGGCGAGTAGGATCCGGCGAGGGGTGACATGGCGACGGGGCCGTCCACCCTCTCCTTCCTACATGGCCTCTTCCGCCGGTACAACAGTCAACTTGGAGGGTGCGGCACCGGCGTTCGGGGAGCCGTTGGTGCTGGTCGTCGATGCCCACGGGCTCATCGCCTCATCGTTGACGGTCGCGCTTCGACATGCGGGCTTTGGGCGGGTAGAGATGATCGAGCCGGACCGGCTGCACCTCGACGGGCCCGTTCCGGCCGTGGACCTGGCAGCCGGTGACATCGTGCTCGTCGGTTTGCTCTACGGCGACGGCCGCACGGCGCTGCCGCTGATCCGCCCTCTGGTGCAGTTGGGGTGCCGGGTCATCGTCATGGCCTCCGATCAGGCTCTGCCCCTCGCTGGTGAGTGCCTGTACCTGGGCGCCGAGGCGGTGCTGGACAAGGCCATGTCCTTCGAGCGGCTTGCCGTAGGGCTGCGGCGTCTCAGCTCCGGTGGCTGGGCCATGACCGAAGAGGAGCGTGTCGCCCTGCTCGAGAGTGTCGAACGGTACAAAGCGGCGGAGGAAGCATTGCGTCGGCCCTTCGAGGCCCTCACCCAACGGGAGGCGGACGTCCTTGCTGCGCTTGTCGCCGGGACCGCACCCAAGCAGATCGCTCACGGCGACGGCGTCACCGTCTCCACCGTCCGCGGCCACATCCAGAAGATGCTGTCGAAGCTCGGCGTCAGCAGCCAGCGCGAGGCCCTGGCCATGGCCCGACACGCCGGCTGGCCGTAGACCACCAAACGTGACTCGCACAGGCCGATCCTGTGCCGCCCGTCGGACCTGCGAAGGGTGGCCGGACGTCGGACCAGTCAAGATTGACCGTATCCGTCCTTAGCTGGAATGGGCGAGAGTCCAACCATCAACTGTTCTGATGCAGTCGCCGCCACACCAAGCGCTCCTCTCCCTAGCGAGACGACCGCCGGCCCGGGTCCTTCCGGCGTGCGCAGTGGGAGTCGCGTTGAGCTGCCCGCCAAGGGTCGTCTGACCTCTGCGACTATCGTTCGAGGCTGCACCGTCGTTGCGGGCGTGGTAGCGGTCGACCAGCTGACCAAAGCGGCGGCGACCGCCGCCGGGAACACCTGGATCACCCATCCGGTGAGCAACCCAAAGTTCTCACTCGGTGTCGCCGGCGGGCCCCTCCCGATGATGGTCCTCGTGACCGTCACCGCCATCATCGCCTTCAACGCCTACATCGTTGTCCAGGCCGTACGCGGCCGCCTCCCCGCCTGGATCCCCGGCCGGGCGGGTCGTATCGGATGGTGCTGACCTACGCCCGACGCCTCCGGCGCGCCCGGCAAGGCCACACCTGACTCCGACATCGTCGAAGGTCGCTTCGTCGACATCGTCGCAGGCGCACGAGTCGTGCAGGCCGTGGACTTCGTCTCCGACGACTCCGCCTACGCCGGCACCATGACCATGACCTGGGAAGTATCCACGATTGACGCGGGTACGCGCGTCGACATCTGCGCCGACAACGTCCCCGAGGGCATCTCCGCAGACGACCACGCAACCGGCCTCGCCGCCTACCTCGCCAACCTCGCTGCCTATCTGGAGCAGTAGCCCGCGCCGAACAGCTCACCGACCAACCGTCACCTCACCGGCGTTATCGGCTATCGCCAACATCTTATCAATCGCCCTTCCGAATACCTTGAACTAAGAAACGCTGGTGGGCCGCTACGTCGGTAGTTGGCCGCGGATTAGCTCCGGACGCTTGATGCATTGTGGGTATCGGTAGGTCAGCCAAGCCTCACTGTAGCAAGTACAGGAAAATGGTCCGACAGCCGACAATGCTTGTTACGAATGTCACTGCACGAGGAGTACGAAACATACCTGAACTCCTGAATCTCCAAGGGCGTGCCTACGGAG
>JBBQRO010000321.1:0-2630 GCA_038214685.1 Acidimicrobiales bacterium | reverse complement strand
AGGGCCGTGGTGATCTCGACCGCCTGCCTTCCGATGATCCGGGCCTCGCCCAGGATCGTTCCCACCAAGATCACGACGATCGTGATGGTGAGACCCGCCAACGCGAAGCCGACGTACCAGCCCGTAAGGCTGACTGCGATCATGCCCTCCCCTTCCGTTTACCTGTCCCGTCACACTAGACTCTCCACACCTACCACGACAATACGCTCTGCGTGGAAACCAGGGGGACTGCCCGCATGACCCACAGGACGCAGACGACGCCGAGCCGCGTGCGTGGCTGATCCGTCCGGCCCGGCGGTCGCCAAAGATCCTGACGAGCTCGAAGGTGCCATGCCGGATGAGCCGAGGGCTGACGACGGCGAACCGGGCACCGGAGCCCCCGAGACCGAGAGCGCCCCTGCCGAGAGGTCCGGGACCGCCAGCGAGGCCGATCCGGCCGCCGTCGGCGACGCTCCGGCCGAACCGGCGGTCGGGCCGCCCGCCGCGGAGCCGGAGGAGGGCACCGTCGCCCTCGCCGATCCCCCTCTCGAGAAGGCTCCTCCGCCCGAGCCGAGCGAGCCCGATCAGGCGCACGTCGAACCCCCCACCAAGCCTGCCGACGAGCCGGATCCCGGTGACAGCGAGAAGATCGACGCCAAGAAGGTCGACGACGAGAAGGTCGGCGACGAGAAGGTCGGCGACGCGGACGACGCCGCGGACGACGACGACTTCGACGACCAGGACGACGAGCCCAAGCGCTCGGGCGGGCTGCTCACCAGGCAGATCAAGCTGGACGCCCGCACGATCCTGGTGATCGTCGCCGTCCTGGCCCTGGGCGCCGGCGCCTACACCCTCGGCCAGCGGCAGGCGAAGGACCTCACGCCGGCGGCGAACGGCGGCGGCACCCCGACGTCGAACCCCGCTCCCGCCGTCCCCCGGGACTTCATCCCGTTCGAGGACGAAGAGACCGGCATCAAGCTGTCCATCCCCAAGGACTGGCCGCAGTTCTCCACCAAGGACCTCGACCCGTCCTACCGGCTGCTGCTCGGCGTGCCGAACGCCAAGGACACCCTTCGGGTGCGCATGAACGCCTACTCGGAAGAGGTCACACAGGCCAACATCGGCGACCAGCGAGCGGTCATCGACGCCATCCTGGCCGACGAGACGGTCAGCATCCTTGCTACCGAGACGCTGACCATCAACGGTATGCCGACCCTGTTCTACGTCTACAGGTTCACCAGCGAGACCGGCGAGGCGGGCATCCACGCCCACTTCTTCGTCTTCCAGGGCAAGAAGATGGTGACGATGGTGTTCGAGGCCGTGCCCGAGACCCGCTATCCCCTCCTGGCCCCGGTCTTCGACGCCATCAAGGACACCTTGGTCGTCGCACCGGGACCGCCCCCGTCCTTCCTCAACGAGCTGCCGGGCAGTGCGCCCAGCGCCACCGCGGTCCCGGGGTCGACGACGGTGCCCGGCGCACCGCCGGCCACCACGCCGCCGACCTCGACCCCCTAGCAGGCCGGCGCCGAGCGCAAGCTCCTGGAGCCCCTAGCGGAGGCCGCGGGCCAGGATGATGCGGTCGCAGAAGTCGCAGAAGAAGGCCTTGTCGTCCAGCATCTCCCGCCACCCGGGCGGGAGCCACTGGACGCTGTCGCAGCCGACGCAGACGATGTTGTTCGTCACCCGGGCCAGGCCGAGGCCGTTGAGGAAGGAGTTGCGTGACGGCTCCACCGAGCGCGACCGGACGATGGCCTGACCGTTCCGCTTGGCCTGCTGCTTCTTGGCCTTCGCCTCGTTGTCCTTGACCATCGCCGCGGCCCGGGCCTTGTTGGCGTCGGTCCAGGCCACACCATCCCAGTTCCGGGCCCCTCTGGAGGAGCCGGCATCCCAGGCGGCGGTGGGCCGGGAGTGACGGGCATTCGTCGAACCCGCCTGGTTCGACAACCGCCCCCGCTTGGCGGCGGCGTAGGCCTCGTTCAGCGCTCGCATCCGGTATTCGGCTTCGTTCCGGACCGCTTCCGTGCTGTCACGGAAGCGGTCCGGATGATAGATCTGCGCCAGGATCTTGAAGGCGGTGACGACCTCTTCTTGCGTGGCTGCCGGCATCACGCCGAGAACCTCGAAGGGCGTGAGCACCGGCCTTTTCGCAGTCACGCCCTAGATCGTAGGGCGAACTGCGGGGGTATGACCTCTCAAGTCGACGGCCGGCAATCCGGTTCCTGCGACCCACCACCGAGCCCGGCGCCCAGGTTGAGGCCACCCTGGGACAGGAGGCCGAGCGGAAGCGGCAGCTTGCGGTCGACGCAGGCGGCCCGGGTGTCGGCCCGGTCGGCGGCGGTGCGGATGCCACCGGTGTCACCTCGGATGGCGGTGACGATCGAGATCGTGCCGTCGAGGTTGGTGTTGATCTGGTTCACGCCACGCATGATCGACTGGGCCAGCGAGAGGATCTCGGCCACCTGGGTGTTGATGCCGCCGGCGGTGGGAGCGATCCCCCCGGCCGTGCCGTTGATCTCCTTGGCCGTGCCGCTGACCGTACCCGCCGTCCCGTTGATCGACTTCGCCTTGACGTCGACGGCCTGGGCCAGCGAGACGATCTGCTTCAGCTTCTCGTCGAGCGGGTCGGCCGAGACGAGGATGCTGCTGGCCGA
>JBBQRO010000320.1:0-2656 GCA_038214685.1 Acidimicrobiales bacterium | reverse complement strand
CTCGATCGTCCCGCCACGCGGTGCCTGAACCTTGTAGCTCACGGCGTTGCGGTCGGGGGTGGCCCGGCCGTGCGTCAACCGGGGCAGACGCTCCACCGGTGTCGTCTTCGTGGTCGCCGAGGTCGACGAGGGCTTCATCTGGTCGAGGGGTCCGGTCAGCGCGGCGACGAGGTCGAGGTTGCCGAGCCCACCACCAGCCGTGACCTTGCGGCGGTCCCGGGTCACGGCCAGCCCGGCGGACCTGGACACGCTCGGCCACTGGGCTCGGATCAGGGCCCGGCGCCACGCACGGCGCGGACTGCCCCATCCGCAGCCGGCGAGGTCCCACAGGAGACAGGCCAGCCCGGTGATGGTGCCGGCGGCTAGTAGTTCGTACGCTGATGCTTGCATTGGTGCCTTTCCGATGCGCAAAGAGGCCCGGGGGTTGCCGCCCCCGGGCCTCACTCAGTTGTGGTTGTGCCTCTGGTGGGGCGTGTTGGTTCCCGCGACTAGAACCCGACGTGCAGCTCCCTGAAGAAGTCTTCGCCCCAGTGGACCCGATCGCATTCCGGGTCGCCCTCGATCACGTGCTGAAGCAGGTCCTCCGGCTGAAGCGGGCACATGCAGCAGGGGCAGGGCAGCTCCACCAGCGGCGGAACGACGGGCTCCCAGTCGGACGGCGAGTTGTCGCCCCGCTGGTTGTAGGTGAACTGCCACACCAAGGTCCGGGCGAACGCCACCATCTCGTCCTGGGTCATACGAGGATGGGGACTGGGCTTGAACCACTCGCGCTCGGTCAACGTGATGGTCCTGGTTCTCATGGCCGCCTCCATGGGTGAGCTGTGGTTGTGAGTCATTACTGTTGTGGATGAGACAGATCGTCACGGCGTGCACCGGTCCGAACTCCCCTGGTCGCCGGTTCTATCGCTGACAGTGGCCGCACGGCTTTGGGCAGAACCACCCGGCCGGGTCATCACTCGGTCGCTTCGGTCTGCTCGGGCTCGACCCGGCCACGACGGGGAGCACCGGTGGAGACGAGCGCCGCCGACGTCACCGAAGCAGCGGACAGGATGAGCTCGGCCTTGGCGTTGCGGCCGATGTCCTCGACGTCGGGCTGCACCACCTTGCACATCAGGCCGTCGAACCGGATGGGCATGCCGATCAGGTCGTCGGCGGGGCGCACGGCCAGGCGAACCTTGACCACACCGGCCTGATCAACGACCGCCTGCGGAACCATCGCCGTCAGGTCCCACCCGTCGTCCGCCTGCTCGAACGCCAGGGCGGTGAAGGGGTCGGACACGGGCGGGCTGACGGGCACCAGGCCGGTCAGCTGGGGTCGCTCACCGGTGGCCAGCACGAGGCCGTCAGGGGTCAACGTGGCCGAGCTGGTGGCATCGGAGCCCCGGCCACCGCGCTGGTACCAGCTGGACAGCTTCACGGTCCCGGTCAGACGGACCACCGACCCCTCGACGAGGTCAGCCGGCGGGGGGTTGCCCTCGATCTTCAAGCGAACCTGACCGGGCAGCGGGTCGGCGAACAGGCTGCGGGCCACCCCAGGGATGAGCACCCGACCGGCGTAGACCTGCTCCCCGTTGGCGTTGGTCAACGGCGTCGTCTTGTCCGCCTGCATGCGCGGGGTCGGGACCTCGCGGATCACCACGGCGCCCATACGGGCGAGATCCAAGTGCAGGTACTTCACGGCGTTCTCCTGTCGTCGTCGGGCGGCGCCCGGTCCAGTGGCTGCTAGCTATCAGAGTTATTCTCCGGTAGCTTGTTCACTGTGAACATCACCGTAGGGCATTCACAGTGAACACGCAACATGTTCACCGTGAAACGGCGTCCGCTACCGTCGTCCGGGTGACTGCTGACGACCTCGAGCAGGCCCGCCAGCAGGGGCACGACGATGCTGTGCAACTCGTAGGCAGCCGGAAGCCAGATGAGCCCCTCCTCGCCCTGGCATGGGCGGTGGGCGTCGGTCAGGTAGACCTCGTCCGGCAGGCGCTCGACGACGCGCTGGCCGCTGGCCGCTCATGGCGTGAGATCGGCGAAGCGATGGGCGAGAAGCCAGCCACCCTCCGCTCCCGGTACCTCTATCCCGACCGGTCCACCAAGTACCGGAAGCGCCAGTCGGGCGACGACACCTGACCCCGGACGCGAACCGGCCCCCGCCCTGGTCACCGGGACGGGGGCCGCTTCGCGTTTCTAAGTCGTGGTCAGATCAGGTGTAGGCGTACACCCGAGCCGGCGCAGACCGTCACAGGTCAGCCCACCCGCTCACCCTCGGCCCGCAGGACGTCAGCTGCGAACCGGCGTCGAGCCCGGGCGCGTGCGGCCTCGCACCGGTCCACGTCCGCCTGGGCTCGGGCACGCAACCCGGGCGAGGAGTCGAACGTGGCGACGGGCCAGGAGGCCAGGAACTGGTGGTTCCACTCCCAATGGGCGGTGAAGCGCTCCCGGTTCGCCCGGTACAGCGCGGCACACCAGGCCCTCGTCGGCTGCTTCGCCCACAACTCGGACGGGTCCCAGGCGCCCGGCGTCGAGTTGTCCCTGAACCCGTGCCACGCGGCTCGGGACATCATCGACCGTGTCTCCGACGACCACACCAACCCCAACGCCAGCTCGTCGGCCCCGATGCCAACGGCCTCGGCGACGGCGATGGACCGTCTACGCGCCATCG
>JBBQRO010000319.1:0-2665 GCA_038214685.1 Acidimicrobiales bacterium | reverse complement strand
GGTTCCACTCCGCCGACGCCGCTCTCGCGCTCGTGATGCTCGCCGCCGGTCCCATCAACCTGCGGCTCCCCCACGAACACCAAGCTGCCGCCTAGCCAAACGGAACGCTTCAGGCAGCCACAGGAGAGTCAGGAGAGCCCTAAAAGAAGCAGGCTCTCCGGTGTGAGTTGTGTACTGGCATCAACCAATTCGGCGGTATCAATCTCCTCGAATCTATCGATAAATACTTCGAGCGGCAACCCTGATAGGTATGCGCCCAGTACAGCGGCGACCGGCATGACAGCGGTCAGGAAAGCCAGTGTCTCCTCCACCCCCAGCTCGACATTGCTCATCGGTTCGAGCGCGCGACCAGTTGGTGCTTTGGGATTCAGCTTTTGGGCCGTGGTCCCAATAAGTTCGAGTGGCTCAGGTTGACCAGCGGCTTCTGCCGCCACAATGACAAAGGTAAGGACTCGGTCAGCGGCATCCCAAGCGTCCTCGGTAAGGTACTGGTCGGCAAAGCCTTTATCTGCGGCTCCAGGGAACCCGAATACTGATCTAAGGATGTCGCCGAGTGCGCTGCTTGCCACACGCATCCTCTGGTCTCCCGACCGGCTCTGTTCGCTTCGCTGGGCCACGCCCGCCGCCTGCTCCTTGGCCGTTGCCACCATTTCACTGGCCTGGCCGGCCGATGATCGCAGCACCTGCTGGCCATGAGCCTTGGTGGTGGACGCGACGCGTTCGGTCGGCCGCTTGGCGGCCGAGGCCGCCTCCTGGGGTCCGTCCGCCGCCGTCGACGCCACCTGGCGGCCTCGTTCCATCGGGGCCGAGGCGACCTCGATCCCCGGGCGGGGCGCTCCACTGAAGTAGGCGGTGAGCTCGTCCTCCTGGCTCTTGGTGAAGTCCTCGAGCAGCACCCTCTGCTGCAAAGGGGAATCGCGGACCAGGGCAGCGGGAAAGGCAAGGGCAAGGCTGTCCTCGTAAATCTCCGCCTCGGCCAGCGGGACGACGACGAAACAGCCACTGGGAAGCAACAGCGCCGCCCACTCCGCCTCCTCGGGCCCCATGTAGACTCGCGCGACCTCGCCAAGCTCCTCACCGTCGAGGTCGAAGGCGACGAGGCCCACCAGCGGCAGCGGATCACCCGCAACGGTCATCAGTCATCTCCCGTCGCTCGTTCGCAACTGACTCTGCCTCCATGAACGTACCCTCTGCGGCTTGTTAACCCGGCCCCGGCTGCGGAGTGACCAGCGGAACGCAGAAGCCCTCGGGCCCGCCACGGGACTCCTGGCATGCCGGAAGTCTTGCGCTCCTGGGTCGACTCCACCACAAGCTTGACCAGGGTGGCAGCTGCGGGCCGTGACATGACCCACAGCAAGCCGGCAGGGCCTCGTCCTTACCGGGCGCCCCCGCTGGTGCCGAAGCCGGGCGCCCTCGAGGAGCCGCTTCCGGGCTGCTCAGCCTGATGGTGCTTGTGTTGCGTCAACACCATCGCCAGCCAAGGCCTACCCTGATCAGAGTGCTTCTTCATGTCGCCGGCTTCAGAGAGGGATGGATCCCTCCTGCGGGCGGGCTACCCTTCCCGTCGCAGCCCGTTGAGGGAATCCGGAACCAGACCTCCTGATGCAAGGGCGGCTGGCGAGGTCGAGAGACGTTGTTAGATCAGGCCGGACAAACAGAGCGGCCAACTGCTCGAGTTGCGCCCGATAAAACAGACCCTCAAGTGGTGCGCGGGCGCACTTCGGCAGCCACGATGATTGACCAACGGACCCTTAGACGATAGGGGCATTCCTCCATCCCGCCTTGCCCCGCTTGCCGTTGGCTCGCTCGCCCGGGGCGGTCCGCTCGAACGCGTGATCGTTACCTCGCGCCCATGAGGTGCCGATATTTCGCGTCTCACTGCAGCGCCGCCGGCGGTCACGGTGTAGAGCGGACGGGCCGATCCATTCGCCATGAAACGGTGGCCTGGCGGCCCCACGACCTCCACAGATCCTCTCTGGGATCGCCTCCAGGCTCAGGGACTGGCCTCGTCCACGAGTGGCGCGAGGCGCTGAACCAGGTCCTCGAGGGTGGCGATTGACGCACGGGGGCCCGTGGCGGCGCGGTGGGCGATGCGCAGGCCGCGCTCACCGGAACTCAGGAAGTAGATGGAGGCAGAGGTGGGGTCCTCGCCGAGCCAGACCGTGCCGCCCGGCACCTCCGCCTGCTGCAGGCCGCTGTCCTCGAGTTCAGCGCGAGCGAACACGTTGTAGATGGTGACGTCGTAGGCGCCGGCTGGGCCGTCAGCCTCGAGTAGTTCGTAGTCGGCCGACCCCGATCTCACCATGCGGACGCTCCGCACCTCGCTGCCGGCAGGAAGGGCGCTCTCCACGGCCCGCATCCTCGGCGTTCTCGCCACCGGCGATGAAGAAGTGCTCCCGGAAACGCTAGTCGTGGGCGACACCGGTGAGCTAGCCGCATCGTCGCGTCCGCTGCAACCGACAGCGGCAAAGAGGGAGAGCGCGACCCCTGCCAAGCGGCCAAGACCGGTTCCTCGTCGCACCCGCATCTCCGATCGCCTCGTCCGCTGCTCTGACCGTAGCCGCGTTCAGGGCCCAGCCGGCCCGTCGTGTGCAATTGCTTCGTTCCGTCCGACCACGCCAAGGGAGGGTCGGCAGGGGACCGCTATACCGGGCGCCCGGCTGGT
>JBBQRO010000318.1:0-2699 GCA_038214685.1 Acidimicrobiales bacterium | reverse complement strand
CGGCAGGCCGAGGTAGTTGTAGAGGTACGCCCAGTTCATCGCCGTGGCGTCGCGCCCGTACACGGTGACGCCGTGGCCCGCCTTGCCCAGGAACAGCGCCGCGCTCAGGCCGCCCGGCCCGTCCCCGACGATCCCGATCGTTGCCGTCGTGGCGGCTTCGTCAGACATGCACCGGACACTAGATCCGGCGGCTACGCCCCCGCCGGCGCTTCCCCATCCCCCCGTCGGGACCCCACCCGGCCGTGCGCCTGCAGCAGCACTTTCGTAGTACAGTAATGGGTGCGTGGAGATCCACTCGTCTGCCCGTCGCCATGGCATCGCCGACGACGACATCCTCCACGCCATCGAGCACTCCCTGATCGTCGACGACATCGGCGAGGACCCTGACCGGTGGTTGACCATCGGCCCTGACCGCGCCGGCAACCTCCTCGAAGTCATCGTGCTCATCAGCGCCGAAGGGCACGAGCTGGTCATCCTCGCCATGTCCCTACGGGCCGTCTACCGGAGGATGCTCGACCCATGACCCAACCGACCTACGGACACACCTCCTCGGGCCAGCCCATCGACGACGCCCTCGTCGAGCGACTCGCTGACGAAGCGGAAGCTGGGTACGACGTCGACGAGATCATCGCCCGCCGGGGCAGGCGCGGCCGTCCTCGGCTGGGCTCAGAACCGTCCACCGTCGAGTCCGTCCGACTCGACCCCGATCTCAAGGAACGCCTCGCCCTCCGGGCCGAACACGATGGCGTGCCTGTCTCCGAGATCATCCGCGAGGCGCTCCGGCAATACCTCAGAGCCAGCTGATGCTGCCGGTCGCCCGACCCTCCCCGGGCTACCGCCGGGGCTCGAGGGCGGCGACCATCTCCACCTCGATGCGGCCCACGACCAGTGGGGCGCCCACCGTGGTGCGGCACGGGTAGGGGGCGTCGAACACGTCGAGGTACACCTGGTTCCACACGCCGAAGTCACCGACGTCGGCCAGGAAGCAGTTGACCTTCACCACGTGATCGAGCGACAGGCCGACCTCGCCCAGCACCATCGCGCACAGCGACAGCGTCTGGCGGGCGTGGGCCTCGAAGTCGCCGTCGACCATCTCGCCGGTCTCCAGGTCAACGGCGGTCAGCCCGCTCAGGTACACCACCCCGTCCACCTGGATGGCGGCCGCGTTGCGGATGTCGTAACGCCGGAACGCCCGCTCGAGCGCCGGCACCGTGCTGTGGACCTTGATCATGTGTCCCCCTTCCCCGCCTCTCAGCCGACCACAGCCGCGCCAGCGGGGCAACCTCCCATGGGCTCGCGGTCAGGGCGGCACCCGCCACAGCAGGATGGAGACCCAGCGTCGTGTCCAGGCCGACGGCGCCGGCTGCGTCAGCCGGATGCGCGCTCAGGAGGAGAGAGGTGTCCATGACCGACCGCACCGTGCTCGAGGCGGCCTCCTGGCGGCTGGCCAGCGAACTGGTCCGACGCCATCCCCACGCCACCCGGCTCATCCGTGCCCACCCCGGCGGCGGGCAGTCGGACTGCCTCTGGTTCCTCAACCGCGCCGAGGACGGGCCCGGCGACATCCGGCTCAACCGCAACGGCACCATCCGCGTCCTGCACCGCTTCGACGGCCGGCCGGTGGACGAGTCGGCGGACAGCACCTGGGAGGAGTACCTGGCCGCCGACCCGGTCCGCTTCCTCCTCGGCCTCGAGGCCGCCGCCGGACTACCGGTGCCCACCCCGCTGCCCGCGCTCACGCCGGTCGCCTTCACGTGCCGGGTGTTGGCCACCATCGCCGCCACCGCCATCAAGACCATCCACCCCGTGGACATCCAACCCGGCTTGCTCGACACGTCCAGCCACGGCGGCGGACCCAACCCACACCTCGGAGCCTTCTCCGGCATCCCGCCCGAGCTCCTGCAGCCCCGCAAGGACGACCTGCTGGGCGAGCCCGGCTACCGGTTCTGGATCCTGCTGCGCACAGGCAAGCCGGTCCTGGCCTTCGAGCAACGGCAAGGCCTGGCCTGGACCCGCCGTGAGCCAACGACGATCCCGCTGAGGACGCTGTACGAACAGTTCCGCGGCGACGTCGTCGTCACCAGCCTGGCACTGCTCGCCCGCACCTGACGCCGCAGCCTCTGGCCCGATCGGCCCTCCTCTGGGTGCATGTAATCTGCATGCATGCCGAACATCCAGGTCCGGGACGTCCCCGACGAGATCCACGACGTGCTGGTCCGGCGAGCCGCCGCTGGGGGCCAGTCGCTCCAGCAGTACCTCGCGGGCGAGCTCGCCCGTCTCGCGTCGACGCCGACCCTGGCCGAAGTGCTCGACCGCATCGAGTCAGAGGTGACGGGTTCCCTCTCCGCTGACGCCGCGGTGAGCGCGCTGACCTCCGACCGTGATCGTCATTGACGCATCGGCGCTGGCCCCTGTCGTGGCGGACCGGGGGCCGGACGGACGCCGCATCCGGGCACGCATCCGTGGCGAGGTCCTGGCCGTACCCGACCTCGCTCGGCTGGAGGTCGTTTCGGTGATCCGCCGACAGCTGCTGACCGCGGTGCTCGAGGCGAGACAGGCAGAATGGGCGTCGCCACGAGTCCGGGGGGACCGAGATGGATCCGAGCTACAACGCCGAGGCCCAGGAGTACCGGGAGAAGGTGCAGGCGTTCCTGGCCGAGCACCTGCCCAGCGGGTGGCGGGGCCTCGGCGCGCTCGAC
>JBBQRO010000317.1:0-2702 GCA_038214685.1 Acidimicrobiales bacterium | reverse complement strand
CACGGCGTCGGGATCGTCATGGGCGACCTGGGTGGCGAGGCGGACCAGGCCACCGAGCAGCGCCTGGAGCAAGGTGCGAGCGGCGATCTCATCGTCAGGGGCTTCGGCGGCCAGGACCCGCAGCGCCTGGTCGCCCCACCCAGGGCGGGTTCGGGTGTCGACGAAGTCGTCGACGCTGTGCGCCGTTGCCAGGGCGGGGTTGCGGGACGTCCAGCGCATCAGCGCTCGACGAGCTGCCGGGGAGTTCGCCACGGTGGCCCACTCCTCGTCCAGCGATTGCACGATCCAAGCCATCGGGAACCTCCTGTGTCGGTCGGACACTCGGAGACTCCGCGCGGCACATCCCGTTGGCTGTCCCGCTACCTATCCCGTTGGCGAACTTCTTCGAGATTCTTCACCGGGCTACCCAGCGGGATCGTGTCCCTTCAGTCGGCAGGCCTGCTCACGCTTCATCCGTGTCAGGAGTGCAGCCCCTGGCGCCCTGCCCCGACCCGTCAACGGGCGACGTAGTCCTTCGGGTAGAGCATCGCTCTCAACCCTGGCTGCATCATGTCCACCGTCGGGATGTTGAGCGGTCTCTCACTCCGGCTCGGCCGTTGCGACCGCTCCCAGGTGGTCCATTCGTTGACGTTCAAGCCGAGGTCGGTCTGCTCCGCGGTGGAGGCGACGAACACGAACGGAGCCAATGCGAGCACGTAGACGTCGATGGCACGAACACGCACCCCCGGCGGAACGATTAGCGCCGAGGGCGTCGTGTCGACCGTGAGGCTCGCGATTGGCGCAGTGCCGTACGACCAGCGACCGCTGTACACGCTGAGGTACAGGTACATCGGCTCGATCGTGAGCCCGGCGGGTCTCGGCCGCTCCCCGTCATCCGGATCCCCAGCAATCAGATCGGCAAGCTGAGGGGACCCAGCGAGGAGGTCGGGTGAGGCCTGGACCGCGAGCAACATGCCGATCGCCTGACGAACGAACCTGGCAGGCATGACGTCGTACGGCAGGTCGATCGACCAGGGCCGGTCACCTCGAAAGGGATCGATCCGCGTGGCTCGCCCAGCGCGGTGGGCCTCCTTGAACAAGTCGTGCCACCGCCGATACTCCTTGACGTAGCCCCAGTCGCTAGCGCGCCCGTTGCACCGGCGGTCCAGCGTCCGCACGACATGGCCTTGGTCCCACTCCGCTACTTCGGCGAGAACGCTGTCCAGGTCGAAGTAGTCCTCGACGAGATGAACGGCCTCATCGTTGCCCGTGCTCTTCGGCGGGACGTGCTCATCCGTCATCTCACCCGGCCGACCACAGTGTCGGCACCACGAGAGGCGCTCGAACGTCGCTGACACCCTGCGAGTCTGGCGCGCGCACGTGGTCAGTATGCGACAAGTTCCGGTCGGAGCACTGCGTGGGGAACGAGCGACGGAAGCAGCCTTGTGCGCGGGAATCAGGGCGCTTCGCGGCCTACAGGGGCATGGAACGTGATCGTGATCTTGTCTTCACCCCTGTGAACCACCCGGACCCGCGGGTCCGTCAGGTCGGGTTCGACCTGACCGACACCTACGTCGAGCAGTGCTGGTCGGCCGTCGTCGGGCCCAGCGCCACGTTGCTGCTGCGCCGGCTCCCCGAGCTGTGGCAGCGCGAGGTTCCCGCCAGAGTTCCGGCCGGCGAGTTCAGCCAGTCGCTCGGCCTCGGTGCCGGTACGGAGCCGAACAGTCGGTTGGCGTCGACGATGGATCGTCTGGTGCGGTTCGGCCTCGCCCGGCCTGACCGGGCCGGTGGGCTCGACGTCTTCCTCGAGGTCCCTCCGCTCCAGCCCCGCCAGCTCGAGCGGGTGCCGGGGTGGACTCGATCGACCCACGAGCGATTGTTCACCGCACACCTCGATGGCTTCGAGGGCGTCGCCGAACACCGGTCGAAGGTGAACGCAGCGACGGTTGACCTCCAGCAGTTTCGCCAGCGGGCCACGCACACCGAGGTCGCTGCGAACGGCCATCAGCAGGCCCTCGGGCGATGAGCCTCAAGTGCCGTCCCAGCTCCCCTGGAAGTCCGCTCCGTCCGGCGACCATCGTCGCTCGTGAACGGCAGGTCTGGCGCGCACACGTTTGCAGGTTCCCCTACGGGGAACCTGCTGGGTGTCCGGTTGGCGGTTTGTCGTGAAGTTCACCGTCACCCCGCTGGGCGGCGGCCGAGCCGACACGGCCCGGGTCGTCGACTCGATCGTCCGCTACCTCCAACCACCCGCCCCGAAGGGCCAACAGCCATCGGGCACATCGCCGTCAGGGTCCTCGGGACCCGAGCGCTACTACGCCGATGCGGGCGAGGAGCCCGGCCGTTGGATGGGGCGCTCTGCCCGCGCTGCAGGCCTGATTGGAGCGGTCGACCGGGACGACTTCGCGTCAGCGTTGGCTGGCCGTGCCCCGCACACCGGCGAACGGCTGATCACGGCCCAAGGGTCCGCTGGCAGACGGCCCACGCTGGGGTCAGGGAACCACTCACGGCTCGGACCCGACGGTGAGCCCTTGTTCGATGTCGCGGACGCCGCCGCGGTGCTCGGCGTGACCCAGCGCGAGGTGGAGCGGCTGCTCGACGTCGGCACTCGTAGGGCAGTCGACAGCCTCCTCGAGTCGAACGCCGCCAGCGCCCCAACCCCTCCCGGTGGGTATCCCGTTGACGGGCTGCAACCCCCGTTGACCAGCGCAAACGCCCACGAG
>JBBQRO010000316.1:0-2717 GCA_038214685.1 Acidimicrobiales bacterium | reverse complement strand
TCGACGACCACCTCGATGGTGTGCTGCACGTAGCGGTCGAGCTTGGGCATGTCAGTCTGCGACAGCTCGACGATCTCCCCGTCCACCCGGGCCCGGGCGAAGCCCTGCTTGGCCAGGTCCTCGAGCAGGGCGTCGTACTCGCCCTTGCGGCCCCGAACCACCGGGGCCAGCACCTGAAACCGCGTCCCCTCGGGCAGGGCCAGGACCCGGTCGACGATCTGCTGGGGCGTCTGACGCTCGATCCGGGTGCCGTCGTCGGGGCAGTAGGGCACGCCGATCTTGGCGAACAGCAGCCGCAGGTAGTCGTAGACCTCCGTCAGGGTGCCCACGGTGGACCGGGGGTTGTTCGACGCCGACTTCTGGTCGATCGAGATGGCCGGTGAAAGCCCCTCGATGAAGTCCACGTCCGGCTTGTCGGCCTGGCCCAGGAACTGGCGGGCGTAGGAGGAGAGCGACTCGACGTAGCGGCGCTGGCCCTCGGCGTAGATGGTGTCAAAGGCGAGCGAGCTCTTCCCCGACCCGGAGAGCCCGGTGAAGACGATCAGGCGGTCACGGGGAAGCTCGAGGCTGACGTTCTTGAGGTTGTGCTCGCGCGCGCCCCGAACGATCAGCTTCTGGGCCACGACCTGGATCGTACAGGTGTTCGTGCTCTAGCCCACGCCCGAATCCTGTCGGCAAACCCCTTGTGTTCCGGCGTCCCTGGCCGATGATCCCAAGGTGCAGAGGGTGGCGACCGTGCCCGACCGACCGGCGCCCACGGCTTGTACGCCCCAGGCGTCAGCCGTGGCCGCCGCACTCGTCCTGATCCTGTCGCTGACCACGGTCGTGGTGGCCAGCAGCAACGTTCGACCCGGTAGCGACTACCAGCAGCACACCCTCCTTCTCGGGAGCGACCTGGCCCTCCTGGTCCTCGCTCTGATCTCGGTGGGCGGCCTGCGCTCGGCCCTCATCGCCTGGCGGCGCCACGCCTGCGTCCTGGCCGCTGGCATCCTTGGCGTGGCGCTCGTCCCCTCGTTCCTGCTCAACCCGTCAGACCGCGGCGTCGCCGCCCTGGCCCGGTGGGCCGGTGCCCTAGCCCTCGGGCTGACGGTCGCCGCGGTCCGGCGTGACGGCCGCCGCCTGGTCCTCGGCGCCTTGGCCCTGGTCAGCCTGACCCACCTCGCCGTGGCCGCCGCCGAGCGGGCCGCCGAGGGGACGATCGGCCTCGGCGCCCTCGGTGAGCCCAGCGCCTATGAGATCGGTGGCCGCTACGCGTCCACCGGCCTCACCGTGCATCCGTACGTGCTGGCGGCGTGGTGCGCGGTGACGGGCACCGCGCTCCTCGCCCTCGGTTTCCGAGGCGCCACCTCTTCACGGCTCAGCCGGGTGGCGGGGGTCGCCGCCTTCGCCGGGATCGGGCTGACCATGAGCCGAGCCGGTGCGGTGGCCTGCTTCCTCGGCCTCAGCGCCCTCGCGGTCGCGGCATGGCGGGCCCGAGCAGCCCTCAAGAGCGGCGAGGATGACATCAGAAGCCGGTTCGGGGTCACGACCGTCGTGGCTGCGGGCGCCGCCTTCTGCCTGGGCGTCGTGGTCGACCTCTCGGGGTGGGTGTCCAGGGCCGGCCAGGCCACCGGCAGCGTCGAAGCTCTGTCCAGCGGGCGGAGCACCCTCCTGCGCCAGGCCTGGTCCCTCCTCCGGGACAATCTCCTCACCGGTGTCGGGCCCGGTCGCTACGTGCTGGCGCTCTCGGAGCGGCCTGAGCTGGTGGCCCTCAGCGACCAGAGCCCCCGCCCGGTGCACCTC
Organism: Acidimicrobiales bacterium; assembly: GCA_038214685.1. Taxonomy (GTDB): domain Bacteria; phylum Actinomycetota; class Acidimicrobiia; order Acidimicrobiales; family AC-14; genus CADCTB01. Next base: position 935 of record JBBQRO010000316.1, on the reverse strand, counting down.
ACCCCTCTGCTCCTGGTCGTCGAAGGTGGCCTTGTGGTCATCCCCGCACTCGTACTGCTGACCATCGCCATCGGCCGTGCCTGCTTTCGTGGCGGGGCCCCTGCCGTTGCCGTCGCTCTGGCGATGCTCCCCTTCCTGGCCCTCGACCACCTGGCCTGGTCATATCCCCAGGGCATCCTCCTCACCGGAATCTGGCTGGGAACGCTCGACCTGCTGACCCAGAAGCGAGGAGCGGAACCGTCCTCGCCGGCCGAACGACCTGACGCTGTCGATGCTGACTGAGCGCCGGGCCCAGGCGGCTACGGCGGCCCTTGCCCTGCTGGCCGGTTTGCCCTACGGCCTCTTCGGGCCGGGTGTGGTGCTCGACGACCAGTGCACCATCCCGGCAGTTCGGAACCGGAAGTCACCCGCACTGTCTACAGGACGTCTACACTTGCGTGCATGGGAAGCGGGGATACGACCACCGTCCGTGTGCGACGGCCAGACTCAGACCGACTCCGGTCGTTGGCGAAGAGCCGGAAGACCACGGTGATCGACGTGCTGCACTCCGCCATCGATGCGCTAGAACGCCAGGAGTTCCTGCGCGGCTTGAACGACGACTACCGCCGACTGCGCGACGACCCAGCACAGTGGGAGGCGTACCTGGCGGAACGCGAGACGTGGGACGCCCTGGCTTGATCTGGCGCGGTGATGTCTACGACATCGACCTCGGCGAACCGGTCGGGCACGAGCCGGCCGCAGTTCGCCCGGCCGTCGTCGTGTCGACCGATGTCGTGAACAACGGTCCAGGCGAACTCGTCGTCGTGGTTCCCGTCGGTTCGGCCTCCTACGGGCTTCGGAGCCACATCGAGCTCGACCCAGGATCGAGCGGCCTCGGTCAGATCTCCTACGCCCGCTGCGACCAGATCCGAGTCGTCTCGACGGCGCGGCTTCGT
>JBBQRO010000315.1:0-2728 GCA_038214685.1 Acidimicrobiales bacterium | reverse complement strand
CTTGGCCGACGCCCTCGCCAGCGCTGGCGTGTACTCGACCTCGGCCCGTCCACTCGGCCGCGAGGCCATCGCACATTGGGCGGCGTGACGAGGTGGCGTGGGAGCGCAAGCCAGGAACGACACGCACCGGGACCGCAGCGTGGCGCCGCACCCGAGCGAACGTCCTCGCTCGTGACGGTGGCCGATGCCAGCTACGACTTCCCGGGTGCATGGCCGTCGCCACCGAAGTCGATCACGTCCGCGGCCACGCCGACGGTGGAGGCGACAGCCCCGAGAACCTGCGGGCTGCCTGCCGGTGGTGTCACTCGAAGGTGACGGCGCAACAAGCCAACGCCGCCCGCTGGCGGACCACCGAGACGCGCCCGCCCGAACGCCACCCCGGTCTACGTGACTGACCCGGGCGGGGAGGACCCTGCCCGGGGCCCTCTCCGCATGAGAGGAGCAGTGGTAAAGGGTGGCTGATGTCTGGAACCGATGAGCCCTGTGAGGTGTCCTGATGAGTGAACGTGTCCCTGCTGCACCCCGAGGTTCCGGCGCCGCCGGTCGCCGCCTGTGGTCGAGCGTGTTGCAGTTGTGGGAGCTGGATGAGCACGAGCTCCTGCTCTTGCGCGAGCTGGTTCGGACCACCGACTTGCTGGATGAGCTGCAGGCCGTGGTCGACCGGGATGGTCTGATGGTCGATAGTCCGTCGGGCCCGAAGGTTCACCCTGCCATCGTCGAGGCCCGGCAGGCCCGGATCGCCGCGGCACGGCTCACCGCTGTCCTCAGGCTCCCCAGCGGGTCCGAGGGTGACGAGGTGCAGGGCCGCCGCCAGCAGCGCCGGGTGGGCGTGAGGGGCGCCTACGGGGTGAAGAAGCTGCAGAGCGTCCCTTCGTGAGACGTCGTGCACCCGCCGAGCCGACCGGGATCCGGGCCCTGCTGGTGGCCAAGTACCGGCACTTGGCCGTGCGGTACGACCTGCCCGGCTGGCCACCGACGGCGTGGCTCGCCCTGGTAGACCGGCTCGAGCGGGGCGACCCGGTCACGCTGGCCCGTTGGCAGGTCCACCGCATGGCCCCGTTGTCCACGTCGGTGGTGTGGGTGCGCATCGAGACTGACGGCACCGTGACCCCCGTCGACGGGCCCGACCGATGAGGCGCCGCATCGGGTCCGACCCCACTGGGCTGCGTGGGGAGATGGCCACGTTCCTGCGCGACATGGCCGCGGCGTACTACCCCGATGATCTACGCCACCCGGACCCGGCCGGGTGGTTGCGCCGCGCCGCCGCCCTCGACCGGGGGGAGCCTGTGACGTTCACCGGCTGGCAACTTCCCCCGTCCGCGACACCGGTCGGCCGGGCGAACGACGTCTTCCGGTTGCAGCCAGACGGGACGCTGGTCGAGCTGGCCGAGGACGACCGATGAGACGTCGCGCCCAGGTGGAGCCGTCGTCCGCGCCGTTGAGGGTGCCCGCCGAGCTGCTGACCTGTTCCGTCGAGGCGTGGGTGTCGCCCGCTGAGATGGTTGCTGAGCCGATGGTCAGGGCGTGGCGTCGATGGCGGGCCGCCCGGTTGGCGTGGGCTGCCGAGCACGGCGTGGACGTGGCCGAGCTGCCCGGTGGTGGTGCGCCCCGCTGGTCCGGCCGACCGTGGTCTGACTAGTTGGGGAGTGGGCGGCCGACTAGTGCATGGAGGCGTTGCTGAGGCCGGGGCGACGCTGCGCCGTTCAGTAGCGCATGCAGTTTTATCAGACCGCGTCCGGTACTAGTTGGCAGGCATCACACGGTTGTTGAACTAATGAGGGCGGCGCTCGTCAGGCAGCGGCCGTGTGGGAATAGTGTCACCCTCGTTCGGAGGGCGGTTCATCAAAATTGATGATTAGTGGCAGGTTCGGGCGTAATCGATCCAGAGGCCGCTAATCGAACTGGTCCACCAAGGCAAGGGGGGAAATTGGCCTGGGTGCTGGTAGATAAGCTGGATGACAACAACGGCGGGCGAGATGTTAATTGCGAGACGGCGGCAGCTTGTTCTGGGGTTGATGGGGCTGTTGACAGCGGTCCTCACTCTGGTGTATGTGCCTCAAGCGGGGGCGACGCCCCATTATCAGTTCATGGTGCAGCAGCGTACGGCCGGGGTTCCCGTTGGCTGCAACGATCTGAAGTACGCTGCTGTCCAACGCCTGATTGAACCTGGTGAGGTTCTGGCATTGGAAGATAGAGGCATCACATGCGGGAACCGCAACTACACCCTGATTCTCGCCCTTGGCGCCCGCGGCCTCTTGACGTGCGCAGACGTTGATTGGAACGCCGGCAACGGTTATCTGAACTGGACCCAGGCGTCCGAAGTCTTGCAATTCGTGCCCGGGTGTCAGTTAAGCAACTACTCCAAATTGGTTGCCATAGCAGCTAACAAAGCTCTCTCGTGTGCCGACGTCAACTTCTGGCAGACTCAAGGTCTAATCAGCCCCGCCCAGGGCGGTTGGTTGCGAGCCCTGGTCGCTTCGCTCCAAGGTGCACCCTGCCCTCTGCCGCAGACAGCGCCCGCATCCGTCTCGTCACCACCCGTCTCGTCACCTCAACCAGTGACGCAACCTTCGGTGTACTACGAAAACTGCTCAGCCGTGTGGGCAGCGGGCGCCGCCCCCATCCACCGCGGCTCCCCCGGATATCGCGCGGCACTCGACAGCGACAACGATGGGGTCGGCTGTGAGATTCAGCCCAGGTAGGACGAGCGTGTCCAGCTACGCCTGAC
>JBBQRO010000314.1:0-2735 GCA_038214685.1 Acidimicrobiales bacterium | reverse complement strand
GAGTGCACTCTCATCCGCCTCGTGTGTCGGGACTACCGGGCTTGTGGTCCACACGCCCTCGCCCTCATCCTTGGTAGCGATCACGGCTTCGAACGGTAGTTCAAGTTCGATTGCCCACCGGCCGCTTGGGAGTGGGACTGTCATCAATGGCTTCAATTCGGCAGTTATAGACAGACCCTGCCCTACTGCTGCGGACTGTTTCAACGGTGCATATTATTCCTCGAACACACATTGGGATTCAAATCTAGCGCATTTTGTTTAATGCCGTACTCTTGTTTAATGCCGTACTCGCGACGAAAGGTGGGCCAATGAGGGGAGCGAAGAAGTGGTGCGTGTGCTTCTTTACACTGATCCTGGCGGTTGGTTGGAGCCAGGCAGAGACAGGTCGAGAAGTTGTCGTCGGGTCTGTGCCAACAGAAACTACCCTCACTGCTGCCGGCGCCGGAGCAGCGGGTGTGCCTCCCACGGTGGACGTGAATGTCGTTCCGTCTCCTGGAACTGACAATACAATACCAGTAGCGCGCATCGACCGTGCGAAGCCAGACGTTGTGACTCGCTCGGAACTAAGGGGTAGACAAGAGACTGGCGCTGACGGGACCAAGGTGCCCCGAATCGAAATCAAGCGTTCCCCTCTGCGCGGCCTTTTGGCGAGCGTAGACCCCAAAACGGTCCACTACGGACTTGACCTCGACACGCCAGTGTTTGTAGTTGCGCGAGGTGGCAATGTGCGGGTGGCTCGGGTCCTAAACAACCCGAATGTTGGGTGGGATCTGACTGCGTTCGACCCGAAGTCCGGTGAGGAGATTTGGTACGCCGCCAGTGTGGCACCGGAGCCCGTGTGGCCTTCAGCGTTCGACGCGCTTGTGGATTCGGGCGACACGAATTAATCGGTGTTTCACGGCTTCGCCACCCCGGATCGGCCTGTGACGAGGATCGGTGCAGGATCCTGAACTCGTGGAGGCCACTTGGCGCCTGTGGGGAAGATCAACCGATCTTCAGGGGTTGTCTCGTCGATCTGGATGTGGACGCCTTGTCCCTGGAGTAGATGTTGGACCTGGGACGATACGAGGCCCTAGCCTCGTCACGCCGCACAACAGCTCTCGGCCGGGCGCCGCCATGGAGGCTCCTATCGTGCGGGATAATGCATGGAATCCCGCCCTATCAGCGGCTAGACGGAGGGGCGGAGCCGCTTGTCGAGCTGGTCGGCGAGCATCTCGATGCCGGCCGGTGTGTACGGGCCCGGCGCCCGGAGGCGCTCACAGAGTGCCTTCGGCCATCGGACGAAGACGCCGTCGAGGCTAAACGGCTTGGCGAACCAGCCCCAGTCGCCGTCGACGAAGCAGAGCGCCGCATTGACGGGGGCGTCGGGCCACTCAGCGCAGCCGCAGCGCTGCATGAGCCGAGGAGCTCGCAGGCAATGGTTCTCTCCCCCACCAACTTTCCTGAAGCCTTCGACGTTGCCGTCAGCGTCATCGGAAGCGTAGCGAGACTCTGAAGGTGAGCAGGAGCAGGTCGCGGTGGCCGGCCAGCCCGGGAGGCCCCCACCGGAGAGGGCGATGAGGTGCCGCTTCCGCCCCGGTTCCGCTGTCAAAGGCGGCCGGCGTGCGCGACGCTGGGAGGTCGATGTCATCCTCTGAGGAGCTCCCACCGCCGGGACGGGTCCGGCGCGAGCCACCGGCCTTCCGTCTAGGTGGAGGTCCGCCGGGTCGAGCGCCTGAGCCCACGCCTGATTCGCGTGACGCTCGCCGGGCCCAGCCTGGAGGGCCTGACCATGGAGGAACCCGCAGCTAGCGTGCGGCTGCTCCTCCCGCCGGCGGGCGACCACGATCTGGTCATGCCGAGCTGGAACGGCAACGAGTTCCTCCGGGCCGACGGCGGGAGGCCCACGCTCCGGACCTTCACGCCGGCCCGGAGCGACCCGTCGGCGCTCGAGCTCGATCTGGAGATCGTCACCCACGGCGGTGGAGCCGCCTCCGACTGGGCGCAGGCGGCTGCGCCTGGCGATTCCGCGGCTGTCTCGGGACCCGGCCGCGGCTACGTCATCGACGCTCGTGCCCCCGCCTTCCTTCTGGCCGGTGACGAAACGGCGATCCCGGCCATCCGGCAGCTGCTCGGTGCGCTGCCCGAGCACACGCCGGCGAAGGTGTACGTCGAGGTGGCCGATCCCGACGGTCGGCTCGAGCTCCCCGCCGGCAAGAACGTGACCCTCGTATGGAGCGACCTGCCCTCTGGCGCTCCGAGCGGCGAGACCCTCGTGGCTGCCGTCGCCGCCGCCCGCCTCGGAGCCGGCACCCGGATCTGGGCCGCCGGCCGGGGACAGCTCCAGCCAGCAACCAGCTAGGAAGGGAGCGGGGTTCTCACGCGGATGGCGCCCTCAGGCACCCACGGAAGGGTGAGGGGAGCCAGAAAACTGTTGCCTCCTAGGGGCCCGGGGGGTAGTGTCGCTGAAAACGATAAATTCGGAGTTTTCTGATGGAATGCCCTTGGCGGAGCACTGGCAGTTCGTCGTCTGACGGTGCCGGCTCATGGGTGTTGAGAGAGGTTGCCCTCCTCGAAGCGGTCCATCGTGCCCTCCTCGGGTCCAGCCCGGGCGGGAGCCCACCTTGACCGTCCTGGTGGTCGAGGACGAGGTGGCCATCGGGCACCTCGTCGGCACCCAGCTGGAGGAGCGCGGCCTGGCTGTGACCGTCGTGGCCACAGTGGCCGCGGCGCAGGAAGCGCTGCGACGCCACGCC
>JBBQRO010000313.1:0-2756 GCA_038214685.1 Acidimicrobiales bacterium | reverse complement strand
TTACCCTGCCTGCTCACTCCGTTCGGCTCGCTGTCGCCGCTGCCTGAGGCTCCATCTTCTCGGCGAGAAGCGGTCGCCCCACCCCACAACTCGACAGTCCCTGCCGGGCTCAGCTTGCGCTTGCCATGCTCCATCCTCGTTTCCAAGGTCGAGAGCCTCTGCGGATCCCAGGTCGGTTCAGTCGGGCTGCGCGCTGTCCGAGCCCCAACAGGCGGGGGAGGTGGAGGGGGAGCAATAGGCAGTGTCGTAGCGCTCGGAGTAGTCGTTCATGTTGGCGGTCGGCTTGCCGCAGTTCGGGCACGGCCAATGAGCACCCTCACAGGTGCGACTGTTATGTCCTTCAAACCCACACTTTCTGCAAGTCATGTCCTCGACCCTAGTTCCGACCTTGCCGGTTCACCTCGGCGTAGGCACCAACGACCGGCCCTCGAGCGCTTGTCCCCCGTGCCGCGTTCAGGGGCACATCATCAGCCCCTCTCGGCAGGCAATCCCTCTCCCCCAACCCTCGAGCGAACTGCTCGCGTCCGATGTCGCCCTCCCCAACGTCTGGGAAGGCATATGCAGCCGGCCGCCCCGGCGGCGACACCAGCAAGGTCCGCTCAAGGACCCATCGCTGGACTTGAGCGTCGATCCGGCGACAGGATAGGCCGGGAGGCGTGGCCACGAACAGCGACGCGCCTGGCGGCCGGGGCAACCTCATCATCACTGCTACGGGACCGGCCCGTCACGGCTACAGTTCCGCCGGAGCGCAGGCTCTGAGCGAGGGGAGTCCATCATGGCCGGCAAGTTCGAGCTCTACAGTGACAAGGCGGGCAAGTTCCGCTTTCGACTCAAGGCGGGCAACGGCGAGATCATCGCCGTGAGCGAGGCATACGAGTCGAAAGCTAGCGCCAAGAGCGGCATCGAGTCGGTACGCAAGAACGCCCCGGACGCAACGGTCGACGACAAGACCTAACCCCAGTCCCGGCCCGGGGGCCGTCAGTCCGATGACGAGTGGCGCCATGGACGACTGGCGAGGTACGAGCGACGAGGATGTCCGTCGTGCGCTGATCGAACTGACCGAGGGGTCGACAAGAACAGCGCCACTTTCCGGATCAACGGCTTTCGCGCTATAGCGCCAATTCCAGCGCGCCCGGATCAGGAGAATCCATGGCGGGACCGGCGCCAGGTTTATGCAAATCGACGTGCGGGTAAGCCAACCAAAACTCCATCTGAGGTAGTGCATGGTTGCCCTTCCTGTAGGGCTTGGCCCGCACGGGGACGGGAGCCGCCGGGGACACCAGCACGACGCAGACCAGCAGCCGATAGAGAGGAAGGGCACCATGACCGTCAACCACGAAGACATCGTCGGCCGGACCGCGTTCGACGTGGAGGGCCAGAAGGTCGGCGAGGTTGAGTACTGCTATCTCGACCTCGACACCGACCTGCCCGAATGGGCGGCGGTCAAGACGGGTGGGCTCGCGTCCCAGTCTCGGCTGGTGCCGTTGATGGATGCCACCATGACGGCTGACGGTGTCAATCTGGCGTTCAGCAAGGGCCAGATCACGGGGGCGCCGGAGGTGAACTTGGACTTGGATCTGAACGAGGCGGAGGAGGCTCAGCTGTTCGGCCACTACGGGCTCGTCTACTCCGAGGCCCACTCGGAGACCGGGCTCTCTGCCGGTCGTGCGGCGCCCGAGACCGGCGGCGATGCGGTGACCCGCTCGGAGGAGTTGCTGGTGGGCACGGCCCGGCGGAAGGCCGGGGGGGCTCGGTTGAGCAAGATCCTCCACCCCGGCGAGACTGCCCCGAAGTCGGGACAGTACGAGGAGGTGGGTCCTCGTGGTGGTTCAACCGGCCACGAAGTGACGGTGCCGAAGGGCCACACGATGCCTCCGACCACCGAGCCGGGTCACGGGTACAAGTTGGTCGACCCGACCAAGAACAAGTCCGGGAAGTAGCCCGGACATAGACGTAGGGAAGGAGGTCCCCAATCGGGGACCTCCTTCCTCGGTAATGCACCTAGTTCTCGGCCCAGACCCGCCGGACCTACGCCGCAAAGGCCAGCCAGTACCTGGCCTGGCTGGCCGTGGCCGAGACTGACGGCGACCGTGGGTCGCGGCCGCCCGGTATTCGGCGTTCTCCTTCTCGCTTTGGACGCCCGATAACGCTCTGCGGGGCGTAATCTCCCGCTCCCCCGCCAAGACCGACCACCTGCGTGTCGTCGCTCAACCACCAACCAAGCTCTCGACCGACGCCGTGGTCCGGATGCTGCTCGGCAGGCTCGGGACGAGCCTCGACCTCTCCAACGTCCACGAAGGTAGTAGTACTAGCTTGTGCAGCCGTCCTCGGGACCGGGGGGATGCTCAACGCGGTAGAGCCGTGAAACGTGAGGCGGCCGACGTCTGGTCTGCTGAGGCTACCGATACCGTGGCCGGATGGATCAGCCCACCAAGCAGCAGCTCGTCGAGAACCTCAACCAGGATCTTCGCCTCGAGTTCCAGTCCATCGTGCAGTACGTGCAACACGTCGCCGTGATCACCGGCCCCGAGTACACGAGCACGGTCGACGAGCTCAAGATCCACCTCACCCAGGAGTTGGCCCACGCCTGCGTTCTGGCCGAGCAGGTGGCGTTTCTCGACGGCAAGCCCGCGACGACCGTCCCGGACGTCCCGGTCGTGACCGACTCGCAGGGGGCGCTGGATGCAGACCTGCGGCTCGAGATCGAGCAGTTGGAGCGATACCGGGTCCGCGTGCAGGAAGCGACCGACCTGGGC
>JBBQRO010000312.1:0-2779 GCA_038214685.1 Acidimicrobiales bacterium | reverse complement strand
TCGAGATCGGCTTCAATGCCTGCTTGGCCCTCATGATCGTCCGCTCCCTTGATGGTTCATCTCGTGCTGACCGATCTTCCCGTCTAGGCCATCACCCAGCCCGTCGACCGACAGGATGACGACGAGGACGATCAGGGAGATGGCGCGCCGGGGCAGACTAGGAGCCCGGGCGCCCGGGTAGTGGTAGCTGCGGGCATTAGCCATCCTGACCCCCACCGTTGGGGCTGAACGCCGAAGCCGAGGACGACAGGGACCGTCAGCGCCAGCAGGATCCGCCCCACGTCGAGCCTGGATGTCGGAGTTCCCCGGCGGCGCCATCGCCCTCACCGTGTCGGCCTGAACATCCTGCCCGACGGGCTGAGCCGGCCCCTGGACCCCCTGTCGGCGGCACGGCGCCAGAGCGACGGCTGGAGGTTTCGCCAGCTCCCAAACTCAGCAGACCTGCGGCAGTGATGCTGGGGCTCACGGCAGAGTCGACCAAACCACGCCGTTCTCGCCCACGTGGCCGAGGCGATTGACGCGTCGACCTACTACTCACCGAAGATCCGGCCGGCCTCGGCCCGGCTGTGTCCGGCGCCGAACTGAAACCGACGATCCTGGCCATGTTCGAGGGCAACTACAGCATCTCCGGGGCCCGGAAGATGTGGAAGGCGTTGGCCCGCAGGACGTGATCGTGGGCCGGGACCGGGTGGCCCGGCTGCTGCGCATCCTCGGGCTGGCCGGCGCCACCAGGGCCAAGAAGCGGTTCACGACCAAGGCTGACCCGGCCGCCACCCGGGCCACCGACTGATCCACCGCCGGTTCTCCGCAGAGCGGCTGGACGCCCTGTGGGTGGCCGACTTCGAGCGCCACGAGGCGCTCTTGAACCGCCGCGGTTACGAAAGGACACCGCCGTGGGCTCGTCGCAGCGGGCTCATTGAAACTGAGGACAGCCTGATCCCCGGGACTGATGCACTGCCAGATGGTGTTCCTCCCTTATCCCTCACCGCCAACTGAGCCGACTTGCGGGCAACCGCGGGGGCCCTGCTGCAGCACGCTGATTCGCTTCTCGGCCTCGACGAAACCGGTCGACCTCACGCGGGTGGTGGCGCCTGCGGCTGCAGCCCGCAGGTCGGCGATGACCCGTTTCACGTCCTTCCGGATCTTCGGGGGTGCCTCGACCTCGAGCTCGTCGACCAGGCCGCCGAGGTCGTCGAGGGCCTTCTTGATGGATGTCGGGGGAACGGACTCCGGGATGGCGCCGAAGGGGGGTACCCCAGCGTCACCCAGGGCCTGGCTGAACTGGGGAGAGATCTCACAGAACCTTGCACTGGGAAAGCGCACCTCGCTCTCCCCGTCGACCAACGAGTACGCCAGGGCAGCCCCCCCGACGCTGAGAACGGCGAGGGCAGCGGCCACGAGCACCGCTTGTGACGGGCGACGCCTGTTGTCCGCGGTCGGTGGCGGTGCTGGGGTTCTGGGCTTCGAGAAATCTCGGCTGGGCTCCATGGGTTTGTTCATGACCTCCTTCGTCCGGGTTGGAACGCGTCACGAAGGCCTTCCCCGAACAGGTTGGCCCCGATGGCAACAATGAAGATGGCCGTGCCTGGGATGATCAAAAGCCTCGGCGCCAGGAAGAAGTAGTTGCGCGCCTCAGAAAGCATGGAGCCCCACTCGGGGTGCGGGGGCCGGGCACCGAAGCCGAGGAACGAGAGGGTTGAGAGGGCGAGAAGGATCCGACCCACCGCGAGCGTGGCCATCACCACCACCGGGCTCAGCAGGTTGGGGACGATGTGGCGGAACGCGATGCGGAACCGGGATGCGCCGAGAACCTCGCAGGACTTGACGAACTCGAGCTCGCGTAGAGAGAGCGTGGCGGCTCGAACCACTCGGGCTTCACCGGTCCACCCGAGAAGGGCAAGGACCAACACGAGCTTGGCCGGTCCCCCGCCGAGCAACTTGACCGTCACCATCGCCACGATGACGAGCGGTACGGCCTGCACGACCTCCACGGCTCGCATGATCGCACTGTCGATCAAGCCGCCCCGCATACCGGCCAGGACCCCCAGCGTCAGGCCCAGGATGGTTGTGAGGGCAGTCACGGTCAGCGTCAGCGCCACCGAGCTCCTACCGCCGTACAGGACACGGGACAGCATGTCCCGGCCAATGCCGTCCGTCCCGAGGGGATGGGCCCAACTGAACCCGGCTAGGCGGTTCGGCACGCTGACCGCCAGTGGGTCCTGTGGTGCCAGCCACGGCGCCGCGGCCAGCGCCACCCCGACAATGACGAGCAACACCGCCCCGGCCATCGCGGCAGGGTCCCTGAGGAACTTCCGGAGGGGACGACCTCCGCGCCGGCGCCGAGCTCCCCCGACATGGGCGGCTGGAGGAGCGTTCGCAATGGTCACTCCGGCCGCCGTCACGAGGTGGCGCCCAGACGGACTCGGGAATCCAGCAATGGGTAGGTCAGGTCGACGGCGAGGTTGAAGCCGATGACCACCACGCCGGCGAAGAGCACCACTCCCTGGATCATGGGGTAGTCGGATGAGCCGACGGCCTGCAGGGTCAGGCTCCCCATGCCCGACCTCCCGAAGATCAGCTCTACTACCACCGCGCCTTCGATCAGTCGAGCCAGAACACCCCCCAGGATCGTGACCACCGGCAGCAGGGCGTTGCGCAGGGCGTGGAACATCACGACGGCGGCTTCCGTCAACCCCTTGGCCCGGGCGGTCCGGATGTAGTCCTCGCCCAGCCTCTCGGTGAGTGCCGTCTGGAGCAGGCGGGAGACCAAGGCGGTCGG
>JBBQRO010000311.1:0-2811 GCA_038214685.1 Acidimicrobiales bacterium | reverse complement strand
AACTGGCACACGATATGCTGATCTGCATGCGAACAACCATCAATCTGCCTGACACGTTGGCAGCTGATGCCAAGGCTCGGGCTGCGGCGGAGGGGCGAACCTTCACCAGCCTCGTTGCTGAGGGGCTCCGCTCTGTGCTGGCGAGCCGACGATCACAGTCAAACGCCCAGCCGGTGCCCCTCCCGGCCTTCGGAGACCCGAACGATCGTCTGCTGGTGGACCTCGCCGACCGCGATGCGGTCTGGGCCGCACTCGAGGGTGACCACCGTCGGTGATCCTGCCCGACGTCAACGTGCTCGTCTACGCGTTCCGTCGAGAGGCTGAAGGGCACGCGCGCTATGCCGCCTGGCTGGCCGACGTGGTGGCCGGAGCCGACGAGCTCGCCCTCCACGACCATGCCCTCCTCGGGGTCGTGCGAATCGTCACCAACCCCCGCATCATGCCGAAGCCGGCGCCGATCTCGCTTGCCATGGAGTTCGTCGCCCAGCTCCAAGCAGCGAACAGGGCTCGGTGGCTGCCGGCCGGCCCGGCATCCTGGCGGCGCTTGGGCGAGCTCACCGATCACGACCGAGCCATCACGGCGAACCTCGTGCCTGACGCTCACCTCGCCGCGCTGGCGCTGACCCATGGCTGCCGAATAGCAACCGCCGACCGCGGCTTCGCCCGCTTCCCAGGGCTCGACTGGTTCGACCCTGCGGCCTGACCCCAGTCAGACCACGTGGGCCTCGGGAGATGGAGGAGGCGGCCTCGGCCAGGGTCTCGCCGTTCCCCGGCCGGCAGCCTCCCGTATTGCGGATCCCTCAAAGTCTTAGCGGGGTCGGTATGGCGCATGCCTATCCTCAAAGCCAACCCCTCAAAGCGGGCGCATGACTTCGGACGAGGGTCGGCCGACTGGCGGATGAGGGCGAAGGGCTGCGCCGGGAGTTCATGCGGCACGTTGACGCCATGCCGGGCGAGTCGTACGACCCGGCGGCCGGCGCACGGCCCGCTAACACCGGCCCAATTGACCTCGCGGGGATGATGAGCCGTCACGAGCTGGCACGCGGCGCTGTCCGGGAGCTGCTGTCCCAGCCGACCGTGTCTTGGGCAGTTCACCTCGCCGACGGCTACGCGTTGGTACGTCCCCTGCGCCGTTCCGGCCGACGCTGTTCACCGTCCGCGAGGTTCGACGGCGGACGACTCGGTCGCGAGCAGCGGCGGACCGGCCGGCGGCGGAGCGTCCCTGCTGGGCTGCACTGGCGGATCGATGGGCTGGCGTGCTCGCGCCGGTTTGAGGGGGCCGGCGACGCCGCCGCCTACCGCCAGGACCTCCTCCTCGGCTACGCCAGCGGCCTCCGCTACAGCCACCTGGCCCGCCGCTTCGTTCCACCCGACGTGCCCACCGAGGCGCCGATCAGCGTCGCTGCATGGGCGTGCTCCTACTGGAGGTGGAAGTGGCCGACCTTGCACCCAAGGGCAGGTCCGAGCTCGCCCGCTACCTCAACCGGGTTTGCGCCCACTTCGTCGACGTCGACCCGGATGGCCCCGACGCCGACGCCGTCCGCGGCTACAGGGTCACCCTCCGGTCTGACCGAACCGAGCGCACGCTGACCCCAGCGCAGGCGGCCGGACGCCAGATCCTCGACCAACGCTCGTTGCCGTCGGCCTCCATCGGGCGGAGCGAGGTCGAGGTCTTCGTCGATCGGTGCCGCTCCCACTACCGCCACCCTGGGCGGACGGTGTCCGCCGGAACGATCAAGCGATGGCCGCCGACCTCCGCCAGTGCTGGGACCGGGCCCTCATCGAAGGCCACCTCACCACCAACCCATGGGACGCCGTCCGGCTCCGCGACCGACCGGTGTCGGCCACCGGACCGGTGAGGGCGGCCGACGCCGACCTGGTCCTGTCTCCCGAACAGATCTTCGCCCTCGCCCAAGCCTGCGTCGATCACGGGAGGTGGGGTGAGATCCCCCGAGGCATGGTCCTGGTGATGGGCTTCTGCGGCCTCCGGCCAAGCGAAGCAGTCGGCCTCGTCGTCGGCGACCTCAACCTCGCAGATCCCGCCGACGCCTGGCTCACCGTCCGACGCAGCCACCGGAAGGTCCCGCCCGGTTCCTCGCCCCCACTGAGGACAACCAGTGGGGCCCACTCAAGGCCAAACCGGACGGGGCGAGCCGACGCGTCCCGATCCCCCAGCCCATCGTGGGCGTCTCGCCGGCCACGTCGCCACGCTCGGCCTGCCCCGGCCGTTTGACCTGGTCTTCTCCCGCAACGACAAGCCGATCGAGACCATGTTCGGCCGGTTCGTCTGGAACCCAGCCCGTACCGCCCTGTTCCCGCTCTACCCCGAGCTGCCCTCCGACTCGCCCCTGAAGCCCAAGCTCACCCGGCTCCGCCGCCACGACCTCCGCCACGCCGCCTGTTCCCTGTGGCTCTGCGCCGGCACCGACATCAAGGTCGGCTAACGCTGGTCAGGCCACAGCCGCCTCTCCGTCTTCCTCGACATCTACCAAGGCCTCATCCCCGGCCACGAACACCACGCCGCCGCCCAGGTCAACACCGCTCTGAGCGCCGCTGGCAACCTCACCGCGACATAAGGACCGGTGGCGGACCGCCCGGCAGCGCCGACCGCGGCACCGAACGAAGGGAATTTGCCCATGAACGGGTGCGGTCCACGAGCCGGGCCGCGGCCGCTTCGTAGGGTTGAGGGTTGGTGGACTCAGTGGAGGAGATGCTGGAGCGGGTGCGTGTCGACGCCTACGGCGACGGCGAGCAGCTGACCTCGTTCGAGGCGCTGTTCGGCGACGAGGGGCGGTTCCCGTTCCCGGCCAC
>JBBQRO010000310.1:0-2819 GCA_038214685.1 Acidimicrobiales bacterium | reverse complement strand
CATCGAGCGCGTCGACGCCGACACCGGCACGATCGAGATCGACTTCGCCACCTGGGGACGCCTCCAGACGAACATCACCGACGGCCTCGCCCGAGACCTCCGCCACGACTACACCGAGATCCCCACCCCCGACCTCGAGCCCGCCGGGATCGAGCTGTGAAGCCGCCAGGCCGTCGGCCCATCGACGCCGCCATCACCTACGCCGCCCGCGGCTGGCCCGTCTTTCCCACCCACAACCCCGTCGTACGGCGAGGCCTCGACATGGCCTGCTCATGCGGCCACGCCGACTGCAGCTCGATCGGCAAGCACCCACGCACCCGCGACGGCCTCAAGGCCGCCACGACCGACCCCGACCAGATCGGTGCCTGGTGGGACCGCTGGCCCCGAGCCGGCGGCGCCATCCGCACCGGCGCACCCAGCGGCCTCGTCGTCATCGACATCGACCCCGACCACGGAGGCGACCACACCCTCACCGCCCTCCAAGCTGAGCACGGTGCCCTCCCGCTGGGGAGAACCATCAGGACCGGCAGCGGCGGCACCCACCTCTACTACCGCCACCCCGGTCACCTCCTCCCCAACAGCGCCGCCAAGCTCGGCCCCGGCATCGACACCCGTGGTGACGGCGGCTACGTCATCGCTCCACCAAGCCACCACCGAGCCGGCGGTGCCTACAAGGTCACCGCCCGGGGCTCGGAGCTTCCAGACCTACCGGGTTGGGTTCTCCAGGCACTCCAACCCCCGCCCCTCCAGCCGCCGCCCGAGCGGTTGGCACCGAGGAACGCCACCGCCTGGGCCAAAGCAGCCGTCGATGGTGAACTCGACCGACTCCGCAACGCAGGCAAAGGACAGCGGAACGACGCCCTCAACCGAGTCGCCTACCGCCTCGGCCAGATCATCGGCGGCGGCGTCCTTGCGGAGCACGACATCGAGCCCCTCCTCATCGAACAAGGCATCGCCCTCGGCCTCCGCGAACGAGAAGTCGTCCTCACAGTTCACAGCGGCCTCCGAGCCGGCGAGGGGTCGCCACGTGGACCGACCCCCTCTACCCGTCTGCCAGACGCTGACCTGGCTACACACCCGCAGCCTCCCGAGTGAAGGCGTGCGAGGCGATCCTGGGCTGATAACCATAGCGTCCCGGCTCAGGAGGGTTCCCCGAGTAGAGGACCCGGCCTCTCTTAGCCCGAATGCACCGATTGTCATTGGCGGATCCTCTGTGTGGCTCTCGGGTCGGTCGTTGAAGGGGTCGGGTGCCTGAATGGGGTGGCGGGCCTCTGTGGAGCTGACAGCGGGCCGTGAGGGACCAGGGCTCGATCGGTTTCGGTCGCTGTCGACGCTGCGGCCTCGGGGGGCGGCGGGCGCCTTCTCCGGTGTGGGTCAGGTGACGAGGATGACGGCGCGGAGGTTGGCGAGCGATGCGTTGAAGCGTTCGGCCCATGGCCAGCGGCTGGGCAGGTGGAGGGTGAGCTTGCGGGCTGAGCGGGTTATCCGTCCGGGCATGGTCAGGTAGCGGCGGCGGAGGGTGTCGGTGGCGATCAGCGTCTCACCGAGCCCGATGCGGCTGGTCCAGCGGGCCAGGTTGTGAGCGACGACGTTGAAGGCCAACCAGGCGGCGTTGGCACCGAACCGGCCGGACGGGAAGTGGTTGAGCCCGACGCCGTACTTGAGGTCACGGATCGTGTTCTCCACCTCCGCGTGACGGCGGTGGTCGGCCTCCAAGTCGATCGTGGCGCCGGTGCGGTCGGTGACGAAACCGTGGTGGGACCAAGTGGTGAACAGGGCCAGCTGGGACCCGGGGGTCGGCTTCACACGGCGGACGATCAGCCGGACGAGCGGCTGTTTGGCTCCGAAGGGCCGGTAGGTGGTCTCGGCCACCTGGGCGCCACCGTCGAGGAAGTAGGGGATCTCAGCCCAGTCGTCCTCGGGGATCTCGGCGATCACCTTGTGGAGGGCCTTGTGGAGCTTCACGGTGATCGAGAAGGCCACGCCGGCCTTGCGGCAGGCGTCGGCGACGGTTCCGGTGTAGAACCCGGAGTCGGCTCGCAGGGTGAGCGGGCCGGTGGCGCCAGCGGCTCTGACCCGACCGAACGTCTCGGTCACAAAGCTGGCCGCTCCCCGCCCGGTGTGGGCGTTCCCGCCCCGCAGTCGTGCGTGGACGACGTCGCCGGTGCCGGCGATCGTCGCGTACAACGGGTGGTAGCCGCGGACGTGGTTGTAGGTGAACTTGGCCCCACCCTGCTTCTTCAATCCGTAGGTCTCGTGGATGCTGGAATCGATGTCGATCGTCACCGGTCCCGGGCCCGGGCCGGCCCCGGCCGCCCACGCCCGGGCGAGCAGCTCGCCGGTGACCCGGTCGAGCTGGCGGGCGTGGCCCCAGGTGAAGCTGCGCAGGAACGTCCCCGTCGTGGAGGGCGCCGCCACCCGGTGGCCGAGCACCGCCGCACTCGACCCGGCCCGCAGGACATCCGCATCATCGATCGAGTCGCCGCCAGCCAACGCCGAGTGGACCAGGGTCATCGCCTTGTCGCCCACGTTGGCGTGCCCGGCCGCTGACCCCAGGTCGACGTAGTCGTCGAACAGGCCCTTCAGACCGAGATGCTGGGCCAAGGTGGCCGTCTGGATCAACCCGGCGTTGGCCACCAGATGGTCATCGTCGAAGGTCACAGCAACCGCGTCCAGGCTGTGAGATGATCGCATCAAGAAGGTGCCCTCCGACTCGGGGTTGCTGGCAGGTCTCGCAACCGCCATCGTCCCAGGTCAGAGGGCATTTTCCATGGATACCAACCACCCGCTCAACCGGCATCCACCGGTGGATCAGGGCT
>JBBQRO010000309.1:0-2837 GCA_038214685.1 Acidimicrobiales bacterium | reverse complement strand
CAGGGCCACCGAGATCAACATCGCCGTTCCCGCCCTCGTCCTGCCGTCGCGGGGCACCCGCCGGCGGGTGGAGTAGCGGCGGTGCGCGTCGCCAACCGCGTGCTGGCTGCGGTCATCGCCCTGGGCCTGTTCGTCGGCGGCCTGCTCTTGGCGGTGGAGATCGTGGTGGCCGGGTTCGACCGTCGGCCGTGGGTGGTCCCCCATGACCGCTGGTACAGCAGCGCCCGGTTTCGGAGCTGGGAGTCGGCCCCGCCCCGCTGGATCTTCATCGGCATCGTCGCCGGCGGACTGGCCCTGCTCGTCGCCCAGTTGGTCCGCCGCCGGACGGCCACCCTGGCCCTGACCCCGGGCGCCATCCCCGCCGATGTCGGCCGCCGGAGCCTGGAGAAGGCCCTCATAAGAGAAGCCTCCAGGATAGACGGCGTGTCCGGCGCCAAGGCCCGGGTCTCCGGGGACATGGCCGACGTGGTTGTCAATTCCAGTCGCCGTCAGACCGACGACCTCGGCCCCCTCGTCACCCAGGCGCTCGACCGTCGCCTGCACACCGTGGGCCTGGCCCGGCCTCCTGCGGTCCGGGTCAAGGTGCATGGTCGGAGCGACAAATGAGGCGCGGTCCCGATCGCCTCAACGCCACCGTCCTGACCCTGCTGGCCCTCGTGCTACTCGGCGTCGGGGTCTACGGGCTGGCCCGGGGATACGGGGCGTTCGGTGAGGCCGGCGCCGCCGATCCCGTGCTGAGTGACGAGGTACGCGACTTCGTGTCCCGCAACGCCAGCTGGTTCTGGCCCGTGGCTGCCGTGGCGTCGCTCGTGCTGGCCTGGTTGGGCCTGCGCTGGCTCCTGGCCCAGATCTCCACGCCCACGGCGAGCCGGCTGCCGGTGCGCTCCGATGGCCCGGGCCGCACCGAGCTGTCCGCCTCCGGGGCCACGTCGGCCCTCGCCCGCGACATCGAGGACTATTCGGGAGTGCGCTCGGTCCGAGCCCGACTGACGGGCGACCGTTCGCCGCCCGAGGTCGAGGTCATCGTCGACGTCCACGACGACACCGACGTGGCCACCGTGCGCCGGCGCATCGAGGAGCACGCGCTGGCCCGGTTCCGCAGCGCCCTCGAACTTCCGGAGCTGCGGGGCGCAGTGCATGTGCGCCTGGCCGAACGCGCCGGACGTACCGTCCACTGAACGCCGCTCGGACGGGTCGCAGGTCCCGCGATCGCCTCATCGCCACCCTGTTGGCCCGGGAGGGTCGAGAGCTGGGCGCCAGGGAAGTCTTCTTCGACGTGCAGTTCTCCCACGGGGTTGCCATCGCCGATGACGTCGTGGAGCGCATGGAGTTGCTCTGGAACGCAACCCACTGACCCTTGTGCATTCGGCAGACGTCCAGGTCAACTCGCTGGAGAATCCTGGATGTCAACGTGGGTTGACAGAACACAGTCGTCAACCTAAACTGACGCCATGAGTGAAGCCACCGAGCTGGCCGACGCCGCCGGCAGCGCTGATCCGGTGATCGGCCTACGGGCCGTCGCCGCCCTCCGCCGGCTGCTGGAGAGTCTGGAGGCCCTCCAAGTGGAGAACGCCCGGGTCCACGACTGGCCCTGGCAGGAGATCGCCGTAGCGCTGGGTGTCAGCAAGCAGGCCGTTCACCAGAAGCACGCCGGGTCCCGGCGCCTGACAGGAAGGGGAAAGTAGCCATGTTCGAACGGTTCACGTCCGGGGCCAGGACCGTTGTGGAGGTGGCCCAAAGCGAGGCCCGGGCGCTCCGCAGCGGCTTTATCGGGACCGAGCACCTGCTGCTGGGTCTGCTGGGCGAGGAGCGCGGCATTGCCGCCGCGGCCTTGCAGGCGGCCGGGGTGACCGCACCGGCGGTTCGGGCTGACGTGCAGCGGCTGGTCGCCGGCTCGTCGCTGACTGGGGCCGACGCCGACGCCCTGCGGGCCATCGGGATCGACGTGGACCACGTGCGGACGCGCATCGAGGAGTCGTTCGGCCCCGGCGCGCTGGAGAGGGCTCGGCTCGGCGGCGGCCGGCGAAGCGCATGGCACGGGCAGACCCCGTTCTCGCCCCGCAGCAAGAAGGTGATGGAACTCTCGCTGCGAGAGGCCCTGCGCCTCCGCCACCATTCCATCGGTACCGAGCACATCCTGCTGGGCTTGCTCAAGGAGGGCGAAGGACTGGCGGCACAGGTTCTGGCCGAGTCGGGCGTACGGGCCGACGACCTCCGGCGGGCCGTACTCGGAGCGATGGGCAGAGCGGCCTGAGGCGGGGCTGCGTCAGCCCGGCGCACCAGATTGCCCGACGCAGCGGCGCCCCTGGTCCTACCGCAGCGATCGCCGGGCGGCGGCGCTGATCAGGTCTGCCAGTAGGGACAAAGTCACAAGCGCCAGCACAGTGGCCAGCATGCCGCGATAGTTGAACGCGGCCCGCTGCTGCTCGAGGAGCCGCCCGAGGCCGCCGGCACCCACGACGCCGACCACCACGGTCTCCCGCACCGCGACCTCCCATCGGTACAGCGAGTACGCGGCGAAGCGGCCGACGGCCATGGGCACGGTGGCGTAGGCGAAGACCGACGCCGTTGACGCTCCCAGGCCCCTGAGGGCCGCGCCAGGAGCAGGGTCGACGTTCTCGACCACCTCGGCCATCAGCCGCCCGAGGATGCCGAAGTTGTAGACGCCGAGGGCCACAGCGCCAGGCATCGGCCCGGGGAACAGAACGAACAGCACGAGTAGGGCCCACACGGGCGGCGGGATGGCCCGCGTGACCAGGAGGAGAAGGCGGGCCACCGAGGCCACCGACCGGCGGGCAACGGACTCGCCTCCGCGGGCGGCGACGAACGCGACCAGA
>JBBQRO010000308.1:0-2841 GCA_038214685.1 Acidimicrobiales bacterium | reverse complement strand
CCCAAGGTCGAAAAGAAGCTGACCGGATCCGCTATCAACGAGAACCGGACGGGGCAGTGGGTCGCCACGTGGGTCAGGGCCCGGATCCCGTAGAGGTCCATCCCGCTCAGGTCCAACCGTTCGTCCACGATCAGCATGATCTCGCGGCACGCTCGCCGATGCGAACAACGCCTCGAACGAGAGCTGTTCAGATACGCCACCAGTGGCCTCCTCCGTCTCAGCCACCGAACCTACCCCCTACCGGCACCACAACGGGTCTCAGTGACTCTCCACTGCTCCCACACCGACACGGCATCCGCTGGTTCCGGGCCGACCGTCCCCACCCTTCTACCCTTGTATCCCCAGATCGCGGGCAGGGGGCCGAACCGCCGCGTCCGACGCCGATCCCACCACCGGGCCGTCCGAGCTGTTCAGCGATCCCCACGGCCCGAGTGTCGACGCCGCCGGTCCGGAGCGGCCAGGACCACCGGCGACGACCGACCAAGCCGAGCCCCCACCGACCCGGTCAACCGTGACCTCGACCACTTCTCGACGAACCGTCCGGTCGGTCAGCCGCATCACACGAGATGAGTCAGCCCCTTCAGCGAGCAGCTCGTCGTGGCCGTCCATGGCCCGCGGCGGAAGAAGTCCCAGGCGCTCCTCAACCCTGGAAAGGACCTTCGCCGCCCCAGGCACCCCGTCCTCAACGGCGTCGGCAGCCGTGACCCCGGACCAGCGGCGGTCCTCGATCTCGTCAGCGATGAGACCTTCGACATCGTCGTACCAGTCAGCGGCGATCAAGTTGGCGACCTCGTCCTCCTGGCCGAAGTCGACCCCGCCGGACGGCTTCGTCGGCACCGGCCAATCGTCATGGTTGGTCATCGGCCAAGAGGGCTCGTCGCGGATCAGGACGGGCGGGCCGAGCTCCCAGGGTTCGGCCAGCGGGATGGGTGGTGGCACGCCCAGCTGCTCGCGGTGAGCGAGCATGGTCCCCTCCGGGTCCTCGTAGTCCTCGTAGCTGTAGTGGATCTCCATCAGCGCCGCGCCTCCACATCGGCGGCTACCAGCTGCTGCCGACGTGCCGCATACCGGGCCGCCGTGGCCGCCTGGTCGATCTCGGCGGCCGGCGACACCGCCGGGTGCTGCCCGGCCCTGCACTCGCCACCCCGGTCGCCCAACCAACCCCTCAGCCGCTGGTAGAAGCCCGGGAGGGTCTGGTGGTGCCACATCTGCGCCAGATCGACCGTCGGCCTTGGGCCCTCGAACGCGTTCACCCGAGACCAGTACAGGGTGGTCAGCTCCTCGACCAAGGCGCCGTGCTCAGCCCAGCACACCGGAACCAGCTGCTCGGCCGTCCACCCGTACCTGGAGTCCAGGAAGCCCACGAAGCTCACCAGGGCCTGCCACATCTCCTCGGCCGCGTCGCAGCTCATGTGGGCCCAATCCCACGGCCAAGGCGGCTCGACGCCGAGCGTTGGCATCCGTCCCATCGCTTCTCCTCTTGTCCCCGACCAGCGGGCTCGTGGCCCACCCACGGGGCCCTCCCCTACAAAGAGGCGAGTCCGAGAGCTCCGAGGGGACACGAATCCTGAGATTTCTCCAATTTCCTGGGCCTGTCTGGACGTGACTGCTGCCCCGGTCCGTCACTTCCGCCCGGTCCGCCCAACTTCCGCCCTGGTTGGCGCCTCAGCTCGGAACTAGCGCCCTCACGGGGTGCGAAGCTGAGCACCGTACGCCACCCGAACGTCCCAGACCGGCGCCATACTCGGCTCAGGAGCGCTGGGATGTAGGTGGCGGCGGGGCGCCGTCCCGCAGCAGAACGACAGCGTGCTCGGCCGCCTCCCAGTAACGGTGGACGATGCAGAACTTCTCGTCGGGTGCGTCGCCGCCGGCCATGGCCTCGAGCTTCCGGCGCCAGCGGCGGGCCGTGGCCTCGGCCTGCGCCAGCCGCTGCTCGGGGGTGCTCATGCCGGATCTCGCCTGGGGGCGGGTCCCTGAAATCCCAGCGTCCCGGCCTTCATGACTCGAAAATACCGGACAGGTTGCGAGGACGGTTGACCCGTGGCTAGCAATCCCCGCGCCCGCTCATGGACGTAGCCCCCGAGCGGCGCGGCTTCGGACCACCTTCAAGGTCGGCATCGCGGCGAACGAAGTTGCCGCGCCGAAGCCGGCACCGGGCCTGCACCTTGAAGCCCTGCGGCCGGCTCGGGGTGAACCCCGCCGTTGCCCTGGCCTTCGGGACTCCTCGCCCGGATTGCGCTCGGCAAAGGCGGCCGGGATCAGGACCGTCGGCGCCCCAGCCCTCGCCAACCATGCTACGGAGGCCGACTGGGTCTGGCTCTCCCTGGCCGACCCCCACTCTGACGCCTGGGTAAAGACCGGGTCGGCATGGACGCAGGCACCTCAGGCCCCAGGGCTGCCCGCCCGTATCCAGGCCGCCGGCCATTTGGCGCACCCGGTCGGCGTTCGGGGGATGGGCCGGACGACGGCTTGAGCGCATCGTTATGGGGCGCGCGGGACGTGCCCGGGCGTCCGTCCGCCGGCCAGGAAGCTCGGCACTGGTCCGCAGACCGGTCGCCCGGCTTCCCTCCCGCATGCGGTGTCGGGATGCTGTCCAAAGTATGAAATCCGCGCCGGGAACCGGCGCGCCTCTACCGTCGTCACATGACCGTGCGTCGCTTCGCCGGGTTCCTCGGGCTGCTGGTCGGGTTGGCCGGTTGTGGGTCAGCGTCGGCACCGGGTCCGTCGGCATCGGGGACTGCCCAGCTTCCCCTGGGACGAACCTTCAAGGCTACCGGCGCCTCTGAGGGTGGACGTGACCGGCCGCTGGTGGCAAGGGCCAGCATCGAGTTCGCCGCCTCC
>JBBQRO010000307.1:0-2848 GCA_038214685.1 Acidimicrobiales bacterium | reverse complement strand
CGCGGCGTTCCAGATCTCGCCGTCGGCGTGGACCTCGTCACCCGTGCTGTCGAACCCGTAGTTGCCGTAGTTCAGCGGGTTCTGGTTGATGGCGTAGTCGCGGATGCCGGCCGACTTGTTGCCGGTCGCGTAGGGACCGACCGCCCACGGGTTGCCACCGGTCGCGTAGCCGTGGCTGTACATGTACTCCCCGGCGACGAGGTCGCCCCACGACTCGCCCATGGCACCGCCCTGCTCGGAGCTGATGCCCTGGTCGGGACCAGCGATCATCCGGTTGGTGATGGCGTGGGTGTACTCGTGACCGGTGATGCTCATGTCCATGGCGCCGTCGACACACGGGGCGTAGAAGGCGCCAGCAATCGGCTGGAAGAGGTACTGGTTGGTGATGCCCGGCACGCCGTCCTGCAGCGTGATCTGGTTGGCGTTGTCACGACCGAGGTAGCTGGGAGCGCCGCCGTTGACCGCGCCCGCCTGGGCGTTCCCGATCTCCGGGTCGTCCTGGCGGGTCGGATCCGCGTTCTTGCCGCGGTTGTCCCGCTGCATGTTGTAGTTCTGCTCGGTGAACCCGAGCCCGTAGCTGTAGTCGTGCATCCGGTTGTGGGCGACAAACAGGTTCGTCACCGCGGGGAGGATGTCGTTCCCGCGAGGCGTGAAGTTGCTCTGGCTGCAACCGCTGTTGTTCCAGGCGTCCGTGAACTCGTCGAAGTACTCGCGGGTCGCGGAGACCGGCTGCTGAGCCGAACCACCCGGGGTCAGCGGGCTGGCCCATGCCTCCTTCGTCTCGGCGTTGTTGCCGGTCGACGTGAGGGTCGGGGTGTTGGTGTCGAAGCTGTAGTCCCACGGGACGGCACCGAGCTGGTCAAGTGTCCCCGTGGGCAGGGTGCAGTCCTTGCGACCCTGCTGACGCCAGCAACCGATCACGGAATTCGACGGGGTGTGATCAGCGTCGTAGCGCAGGGTGGGATTGGCGGGGAAGTAGCGCCACGCCGGCAGCGGCGCCTCGGGGGCGTCGCCTGAGCTGTCGCTGGTCGAGACGAAGCCTGCGTAGTCGGTCGGGGGGAGGAACGGGGTCCCATCGAACGGGCAGATCCGCACGTTGTAGACGCCCTGGGGGATGGTGCCGCCGGGGGCGTAGGTCAGCGTCTCGGGGCTGGTCAGCAGGTCGCCAGAGGCGAGCAACTGGTCACCCTTGTAGAGCCGGATGACGATGTCGTTGGCGGCGTTTGCCGTCGAGGCCACGACGTCGATCTGCTGGGTGTTGCCGTCGGTGAGCTCGAACTCGTGTGGCTCCCCGCAGGTGACTCCGTCGATCTGGCCCTGGAAGGGCGTGTAGTCACTGGACTGTTCGACCTGGTTCTGCCGGTGCAGGATCTCGCCGCTGACGGCGTCGACCATCAGCGTGTAGGCGAGCGTCGCGCCGTTCTCGACATCGACCACGTTGGTTTCGAAAACGGGGCGCACTGCGCCGTTCGCCATCGGGAGTGCTCGCAGGCGGACCTGCTGCTCCTGGGCGAAGCCAGGCACCGTGAACCGGGTCCAGCCGGCGCGATCCTCGACATCAGTCAACTCGGCGAGGGTCACGTCGCGCCCCACGTTGGCGGCGGCCTTGACCCAGGCCTGAGCCGGGCTGAGCTCGGGGTCGGCCGGGATTGCTTGGGTGGGAGCGATGGACGACGAGGCGTACATGATGTTGCCGCGGGAAACACCCACGGTGACCTGACCGTCCAGCGCGGAGGGGAGGCTGCCGAAACGCTGGCGGAACAGCACCGCGCGGGCCGTGCTCTGGGCGAACTTCTGCGCGTTGACGAGCTCCAGTCCGTCGACCTGGCCGGCGGTCAGACCGAAGACTGCGGCGTTGTCACGCAACCAGTCGCGGGCGGCGACTCCGGCGTTGGTCGACGACGCGGGCGCGAGCACTCCGTCGGCCGGGAGGATCGAGGTGGGCGTGCCGAACTGGTTGTAGCGCAGGTCCATCGCGTTGAGCTGTGACGCGGCCGCCGTGATGCCGGCGGTGGGCTTGGCCCGGCCACGCGCATCGAGGTCGGTGAGACCGGGAGCCGTGTCGCCGAGGACGGTCACGCCATCGGCTGCGTTGGGGGAAGCGGTGGCGCTGGGCGCTGCGCCGGCGACGGCCGGCAGCTGGGTCAGGCCCGGGACCAGGGTGGCGGTCAGGATCGCAAACGCGGCAGCGGTCAGCCGCCGTCGATGCGTAGAGGTGAAGGTCATGCAGGGCACAACGTGACGGTGGCCGTCGCGTTATGGACTTCGGTGTAACACCGCCACGCCGCGGATTGTTGGATCGTTCCATAAATCAGCGCTACGGTCGTCGGGTGCGAGCAATCCGTCGATTCATCGTCCGTCCCGTCCTCCCGACTTCGCTGGCCGCCCTCGGCGACCTGGCGGGCAACCTGCGCTGGTCCTGGCACCCCGAGAGCCAGGACGTCTTCCAGGCCGTCGACCCCGACCTGTGGGAGTCCACGGGCCGCGACCCGGTCCGGCTGCTGGGGGCCGTTGGCCGCGCCCGACTCGAGGAGCTGAGCCAGGACGCGACCTTCCTGGAGATGCTCCGGGTCGCCCGCGAAGACCTCGAGCATTACCTGACCGGTGAGCGTTGGTACGCACGCCGGGCCGGTGCGGACGCGCCCCGCGCCATCGCCTACTTCTCACCGGAGTTCGGCATCACAGCCGTCCTTCCTCAGTACTCCGGTGGGCTCGGCATCCTGGCCGGCGACCACCTCAAGGCCGCGAGCGACCTGGGTGTCCCGCTGCAGGGTGTTGGCCTGCTCTACCGGCACGGCTACTTCCGGCAGTCGCTCTCCCGCGAGGGCTGGCAGCAGGAGACCTACCC
>JBBQRO010000306.1:0-2909 GCA_038214685.1 Acidimicrobiales bacterium | reverse complement strand
CTGGCGTCAAGGTCACCGACGCCCAGCTCGCCGATATCAACCTCGTCCGTCACGAGTGGCATGGCGATTGGAACTACACAATCTCCACGATCGCGCGACGCATAAGCGAATGACCGACCAAGTAGTTACCTTTCAGGCCCTTACGTGCTCGGTCCACCGCAGCCCGTCGTGGTAGCGGAGCTCGTGCTTCGTTGTAGGGTCTGGGTTCCAGTTGCCGGCGATAGCGGAAGCCTATTACAGCCGACCTCGGCAGGACCGCCCTGCCGGTTCTGGCCGGCGTGCGCCTCGAGCTGGGCCATCACGTGGCCGGCGTCGTCGTCTCGTTCGACGAGGAACGTCTCCCGGAGCTCGGCGGCGGACACGGGGACGGCGAAGACATCACGGCGTGACAACGTGCACGGATGATCCCGCGCCCGTCACAGCCCTCAGAAGACGCCGAGCCATTGGCCTTGATGCTTGGCATCGAGGTTGCCAGGTTGCTCGACTGGCTGCCTGGCGAGCCATGGTTGCCGCAGGCTGTCGATCTAACGGACCTCCAGGGTGGCCTTCCGGGAGAGGTCTTGTGGCTGGCAGCGGGCCACCCGATCCTCGTCCTGGTTGGGGCAGCGTCGGGCGAGGCTGTCGTTGCCGTCCCGAAGATCACATGGGACGGCCCGTACACGCCAGTTCTTGGGGTGGTAAGCGAGAAGCGACACCAACTCGGCGAGGACTTGGCGGTCTGGTTGGCGACCGAGATCTCGGTTGCCAGGACCGCACGGGAGGCGACGTTCTCGACATGTGTTCGCTGCGAGCAGCGACTGGGGCCGGAGTCGATGCAAGATGACGGGCTGTGCCAGTCCTGCGCTACGCAGGACGGTGTCGTCTTCTAGCGGTTGCCCGGCGCGGCCCGGCATGGTTCGCCCTGGTAGGGGACTAGGCGCGCCGAACCCCGCGGGCCTACACGACCACGATGAAGCATCAGAGCTCCGCGTCTTCTAAGGATGCCGCCTTCAGCAGTTGAGCCAAACGACCGACGTGAGATGGCTCGATTCGCTCGGTCACATCCCGCTGAAGGTCCTTCCACATCCTGCCAAACGTCCAGACCTCTGCCGGGTTTCCGCTCAGGTTGCCGCTGACGATCGGATGCTCCTGCCACGGAGCGACCGTGGCGCGGCCTCCACGGCCCAGGCGGGTGACGGCGAGAACGTACGTGTACTCCGTTGTCCCGGTCAGTTCAGCCACTCGTCGGCGCAAGGAGGCTGCCCATACCGGGTCCCAGAGCTCCCGGAGGTGCTTCCTGGCGTTCTTGCCGTTGTAAACCCGGTCAGCTTCTGCGGCCGCCAGCCAGAGGTTGGGGCTGAACCCGGCCTGCATCGCCTTGCAAGAGATGGCGTACACGCGCTTCGGCCCCTGGACAGTCGGGTTTACTGCGAGGACATCAAGATCCGAGGCTTGGTTGTGGTCGCGGCTGATGAAGTCGTCGTCCCCCTTCGTAGGTCCGAAGCGGACATTGGTCCGGGTGAAGTAGCCGAGGCGGCGAAGCCAGTCGTCCACAACCTGTTCGAGCACGTCCTCGGTCACCGAAGCAGCCTGGCACAATTGATCAGAGTTTGACGGCCCCCTCCGCAAGCCGGTGGGTAGAGATCGGGTAGATCCCTACCTTCAACTGGATCCCTGTGCCCGCTATCCCTCCGGCGAACGAGCGGCCGAAGGCGTTACCAGTCGACTCGCCTTCTCGCTTGGCGGCCGACTCGAGGAGGCGGCTGCTCCTGGTTGCCATGGTCACCGACGCCGGCCTGTCTGCCAAGACCTTGGACCTGCCGGCGCTGGCCGAAGTCCTCACCCGCCTTGACGGCGGGGAGGCGACCGTCCTCATGGTGTCGAAGCCGGACCGCCTCACGCGGTCGGTGCACGACGCGACACGCGCCTGGACGTCATCGGCGGCTTGACTCGGCGCCGAGCCAGCTTGCACAATGCAAGCATGCCAAACGTGCTGGTCCGTGATCTCCCCAACGATGTGCACGCCGAGCTGCAGCGACGTGCCCTCCAGCACGGGCAGTCCTTGCAGCAGTACCTGACCGAGGAGCTGACAAGGCTTACGGCCCGACCGCCGATGGCGGAGGTGCTGGCCCGGATCGCCAGCCGGCGCGGCGGCCGGGTCGGTCTCGACCAAGCGGTCGACGACATCGCCGCCGAGCGGGACAGGCGGTGATCGTCATCGACGCGTCCGTGATGGTCAACGTCTTGGCCGACGACGGTGATGACGGAGCACTGGCCCGCGACCACGTCGCCCGAACCGATCTGCACGCCCCTGAGCTTGTCGACGTCGAAACGGTCTCAGCACTGCGGAGGCGCTGGCTCTTCGGGGAACTCAGCGACGAGCGCTTCGCTTTGGCCCTCGACGACCTCGAAGCTCTGGAGCTGGAGCGCTTCCCGGCGCTCCCCTTGATGCGCCGGGCCTACGAGCTGCGGGCCAACGTCACGGCCTATGACGCCGCCTACGTCGCCCTCGCCGAAGTCCTCCGCTGCCCGCTCGTGACGGCAGACGCTCGCCTCGCACGTGCACCCGGCCTCAGGTGCGAGGTGAAGGTGCTTCGTCCCGCACCTCCCACGACTCCCACGCCCACGCCCGCTACCTGAGCCCGCCAGCGCCCAGCGATGCATGCCGTCTCGATGCGGCTCAGGCCAGTTGCACCGCGGCTCCAATCCGGGCGGCCCCAGTCCCGGTGCATGTACCTTTCCGAACGTTCGGGAGGGCGACATCGGACGCGAGCAGGTCGCTTGAGGGCGGGGGAGAGGGACCGCCGAGAGGGGCTGATGATGTGCCCCGGCACCTGTGGGTCACGATGCCGCCGGAAGTGGCAGCGCGTTATGGGACACGCTCGGTCCGGGATCGCCCGCGCGTATCCGTCGATCTGTCGCGGCGCTCA
>JBBQRO010000305.1:0-2929 GCA_038214685.1 Acidimicrobiales bacterium | reverse complement strand
GGTGCTGTTCACCACCGTCTACTCGGGCGTGGCCCTCAACACCGATCTGACCAAGGGGGTGGTCGACCGCTTCCGCTCGCTGCCCATCTGGCGGCCGGCACCGCTCCTCGGGTCCCTGCTCGGCGACAGCGTCCGCTACCTGCTCTCCGGCACCGTCATCATCCTGCTGGGCGTGGCCCTCGGCTACCGCCCGGGGGCCGGTGTCGTCGGCGTGGTCCTGGCCCTGGGGCTGGTCGTGGTCTTCGCCTTCGGCCTCTCGTGGCTCTTCACCACGCTGGGCCTGCTCCTGCGCTCGCCCAGCGCGGTGATGAACGCCGGCTTCATGGGGATCTTCCCGCTCACGTTCCTCTCCAACGTCTTCGTCGACCCGACGACCCTGCCCGGGCCCCTCGAGGCCTTCGTCGACGTCAACCCGATCTCGATCCTGGCTACCGCATCGCGCGGCCTGATGGAGGGGGAGGCCGCCGCGGGCGAGATCGCCGTGGTGCTGGCCGTCGCCGTCGGGCTGACGGCGGTGTTCGCCCCGCTCACCGCCCGCCTGTACCGCCGGGGCTGACCTGGCCCCTCAGTCGGCTGAGGGTCTTGTTGTGACGGGGCTCTGGACCAGAGCCGTCAGCGGCTTCAGGAGAAGCCACCCGCCGGCAGGACCGGGGGTCGGACGGGGGCGGCGTGCACCCAGCCTGCCTGCTCGACGACGACGCACGCCGTGAGCCGGTCGGCGAACGTCTGGCGGGCCGGTGTCCACAGGGGAGCCAGCCAGCCGAGGAGGAACGGCACGGTGTCCACCACGTGTAGGAAGTAGCGGATCACCGAGGTTGCCGGCTTGATGGGCATCCCATCCCGCTGGCGGACGACGCACAGGCCCATCCTCCGCTTTCCCGGGGTCTGGCCCGTGTAGCCCTGGGTGATCAGGTTGCGCACGACGACGACCATGCCGACGACCAGGGCGACGGCGAGCAAGGCCCAGACCGGCGTGGTGTAGCTGAGGCGGTCGAGCAGCGGCCGCACGAGGACGGCGGCCACCAACAGGCCGGCGAGGACGGCGTGATCGACCAGAGCGGCCGCGGCCCGCTTCGGCCACGGGGCCATGGGGGCCCCGCTCCACGCGGCCTTGCCCACCGCCCCCACGGGGGCGCCACCGGGCCCCTTGAACCGCGCTCCGTCATAGCGGGCGGGGTGGTTGAAGGTGGCGCCGTCGAGGCTGATGTCCCGCTCGAACACGCCCTCGGCGAAGGCGACGTGGCAACCGAAGCCGACGTGGTCGAAGAAGGCGTCGCCGCGGAACGAGGTGCGCTGGAAGCGGGCGTCGGCCGCGAAGGTGGCGGCGCCGAACCACGCAGGCCCCTCGAAGCGGGCCCCGTCGAAGTCGGCGTCGCGACCAAAGGCGGTGCCGGAGAACCAGGCGTGGCTCCCGAACTGGGCGTCGGCGAAGCCGGCCTTCCCGTCGAAGGTCGACCCGGCGAAGCGGGCGTGGCCGCCGAACCCGGCACCGTCGAAGGACGTGTCGCCCCGGAAGGCCGTCTGGTCGAACGACACGTCGTGCACGAACGACACGCCGGCGAATCGTGCCGTGCCGGAGAACGTGGCCCCGCCGAAGCGGGCGGACCGGAGGACGGCCCGGTTCTCGGCGTCCTTGGGGGCGAGGCCCAGGATCCGGTCGAGGAGCGGCGGGCTGACCGCCAGCCCCCGGGCGTCCAAGGGCAGGCCGGGACTGGCCTGCGCCAGGAGGCGGCGCAGCGTCTCGTCGTCCACGTGGGCCAGGCACCGGCCCTCAGAATCGGCCGCCGCCGCCCCGCAACGCACCTCGCGACACGTCGGCCACGCAGCCAGAGGGGACACCGAGCCAGGGCTCACAGGGAGACGGTACCGCGCCGGCCCTTCGCTTCGCCGGGGAGCGGGAACACTGCGCCTTTGTCGTCGTCCCCGTGCCCTGGGCGCACGCCCGGCCGGGCGCCGGTCTGGCACCGGGATCCCCGCCGATCGAGGACACCCCGGGGCCGCGCCCCAGGCTCAGAGCGAGGCCGATCCCTGCTGGATCACCATGAGGCGGTCGACCCCGGTGAGCCGGAGCGCCTTCAGGACCGAGCGGCACGGAGCCCGCAGTGCGAACGAGCAGCCTTCGCTCCCGGCACGGCGGCACGCGGTGATCAGGACGTGGATGCCGCTGGAGTCGACGAAGGTCAGCTCGGTCAGATCAAGGGTGACGGCCGCCGGCCTGGCATCCAGGACCGTGTCCAGGGAGCGGGCCAGTCCGGGCGCGCTGGCCATGTCCAGCTCGCCCCGCAGCCGGAGCACCAAAGAGGCGTTCGTGGTATCGACGGCGGTGTGGAAGCCGGTGCGCAGGAGGGTCGAGGCGGCTCGCGCCAACTCCGCCGTCGAGTCGAGCGCGCTTTGGGACATGGTATGACCTCCTAAAAAGGCGCTCGTGACGACGCTGGGATCGCCATGGGGTCTCGCTCCAACTGCAACGTCTTGACCGCTACCGTCTGCGGTTTCAGCCGACGCTGAAACCATAGTCGCGCGGATTCGCGCCTATGCCAACACCCTCTTTGCTGTCGACCGGTTCAGCCTGCTTTGCGCAGCGCGTGCTGAACCACCTGGCGGGCCGTGGTCAGCACGCGGTCGCACACCGCGACCGGGACCCCCAGCAGGACGTTCAGCGGCGGCTGGTCGGGGGCGTGGGGGTGGGCCCGGGTCGGTCCGGAGGTGCGCAGCTGCTCGGCCCGCTCGGCCATCTCCTCCATCTCGACCACCTTGAGCGTGCGGCGGGCGACGTCGAACAGGCCGTCGTCACCCTCCTCCTCCTCGACGTGGTGGCGGATCGACTCGATGACGACGGTCATCTTGGCCCGGAAGCGCTCGGCCGTGGCCGGCATGCGCTCGAGCTCGGCCAGCGTCGACTTGACGGCGTGGTGCTCCTCCAAGGCCT
>JBBQRO010000304.1:0-2963 GCA_038214685.1 Acidimicrobiales bacterium | reverse complement strand
GTGGCTCTGGTACTCGCCGAAGTCCAGTCCGGCGAACCAGGCGGCGTTGAACAGGGTGGTGGCGAACTGGCTGACCCCGCCGCCCACGTCTTTGGCGAAGCGGCCCTCCTCGATCACCTTGTCGACCACGAAGCCCTTCTCCACGGTGCGCTCGCCGACGAACTCGTTCACCGAGAACGACCCGCCGGGGGGGATGACCTGGCCCCGCACCAGCTCGGCCATCCGCTGGATGTTCGCCACCCTCGGCTGGCAACACGGGTGCTTGGTGGCGAAGGTGGACACCTCCTCCTTGACACCGAAGGTGGCAGCCTGCTCGTTGGACAGCCGCGGCTGCTTGTCGGCAACGGTCAGGGTGACGGGCCCGTCGGGGCGCTGCAGGATGGCGCTGGCGACCGTCTTGCCGGTCTCGGGGCCGCAGCAGGCCCGCCCGGAGGCACCGGGTACCAGGGTGATCGCCCTGTCGATTTCGATCTTGAAGGTGGGCTCGACCGGCTGGGTGCCAGCCTTGCTGAGTGCCTTCTCGGCGGCGGCGGCGGCGGCCGCCTCGTCGACCCGCAGCTCGAGCTCAGTGGGCCCGGGGGTGGAGGTCAGCAGGCTGCGGAGGGTTTGCGGGGACAACGAGCTGGTGGTGCCTTCCGCCGCGAGGGGTAGCGGCTTGGCGACGAGCGCCTCGGCCCGCTGGGCCAGGGCGTCGGCGTCCGCCTTGTCGAACCGGGGGCCCAGCCCGCCTCTGCGGGCCTTGACGCTGATCGGGGTGCCACGGTTGGCTGCCTGGCGGAGGTCGTCGGCCAGCAGGCCGGCGTCGATGCCCCGGCCGGCCTTGCCGGCCACGCCGACGAGCTTGCCCTTGTTGTCCAGCTGGATCGCCGCTTCGACCGGGGGGTCGCTACCCTTGGCGCCCTTTTCCGCCACCAGCCGGTCGACCGCACCCCGGTCGACCGAGAGCGCCAGCTCGCTGCGTCGGTTGGCGACGAACGATCCGAGCCACGACCACCAGCGGCTCGGCAGCGAGCCGGCGCGGCCGACGGCCAGGGTACGCTCGGTGGTGACGCCGGGCTCTACCCGCACGCCGATCGAGCCGGCGTCGGTGGTGAACCCGGTGTCGTCCTTGTCGGCGACCAGCACATCGGTGGTGGCGTAGCGCTGAGCGACCTCCTGCAGGACATCAGCCAGCTCCCCCTTCGAGGCCGACGACACGTTGCGGCCGCCGACGCTCACGTTGCGGCTGACCTTGCCGGTGTGCGCCGCCTCGTCGGCGGCGAACGCCAGGACTGACAGGAGCAGGGCGAGGCCGATCGCAGCACCGACGACGAGCACCGCCACCCGAGGGTCCCGCAGCCGCTGGACGACAGCCAGGCGCCCACCGATGCCTGCCGTGCCTGGCCCGCGATCGCCATGGTGCGGGCCAGATCTGGAGCCACGTTCTTCATCTGCGGCCAGCGTCACCTCGTGCTGGTCCTGGTCACGGACGGGCCAGGCGCTTCTTCGGTCCTGATCCATATGACCTGTCTACGTCGTGTAGAGAGGAAACTACCGGCAGGCCCGGCTCTCGACGCAACCCGCGTCGGACCGTCACCCCCATCGCCGGCTGGTGACGCCGGCCCGGTCACCGGCCGTCCGCTCGGGGCCGGACCTGGTCGAGGACCGTTACCACGCACCTCTGCCACTTACACCCGATGTTGCGCTCGCCGGAGGCGAGCTCACCCGAACTGGGCCCGGTAGGCGCTGCGCACCGTGGCGAGGTCAGCGGCGATCAGGTCCGACCGTTCGCTGCCGGCGACGACGAGGCGGGCCTGAACGGCGATCTCGTCCCTGGCCGCGTCGGTGAGGTCGCTGCCGACCGAATCGATGAGCAGGGACAGGGCCTCGAGGAGGTAGATGCAGACGGTGGGCAAGCCTGCGGCGGCGCGGCGGACCTCCTCGAAGGTGAGTCGGATGAGCCTGAGGTGATCGGGGGCCTCTGCGAACACCAGCGTGCGGCCGCAGTCGTCGCGAACGGTTCCCGGCGGGCGGCGACGGAGAAGCTCGGCGAGGACGGCGGCGGCGTGGAAGATCGCATCCTGCGCCGTGGTCGGGTCGTTGACACCGGGTGACAGGGCGCGCAGGGCGACGTCGACGAGCTGCCGCAGACCGTAGGAGACGTCCTGTTGCATGGTGCGGGTGTCGCCGAGGGCCATGGCGGCACGAATGTCGTCGTCGGTTTCGTCCATGGCGTCGGCGTCGACCGAAGCGATGGTGCAGAACCTGCTGCCCTCGATGGCGTACCAGCCGGCGAAGGTGTGCACGACGATGGTGGCGCCGTGTGGGGCGCAACCCAGGAGCGAGTCTGTGTCGATTATCTGGATCCAGCCCGATCGGTCGAACCGCACGCAGCGGCCACCCTCGATCACGTCCGGGGCCGGCCCGGACGGCGGCGGCGGCTCGCTGTCATCGATCGGCGCCCATTCGGCCCGGACCTGGGTCATGGCCTCCCGCTTGACCCGTTCGAGGATCTCGCTGATGTCCATGGCGTGAGCGTTGTGGTTGATGAACGCGATCACCCCGAGGACCGCGGCGATGCCCAAGACGACGGCGACACTCACCGAGACAATGGGGATCACCGGGGCACCGCCTTCCTCGAGCGGAGAGCGGACCGATCGCAGGACCATGATGCAGTAGGTGAAGGTCCCGACGACCAGGCCCATGACGCGCCGGTTGAACGGATCACGGAACAGCGTGTGCACGACGCGAGGCGAGAACTGCGACGACGCGAGCTGGATGACAAGCAACGACACGGAGAAGGCGATGCCGGCAAAGGTGATCGTCGCCGCCGCGATGGTGCTGAGTATCGCCCGGGCGCTCTCCACCGTGGACGCCAAGGCGAGCGGGAGGTCCGGCCCGTTCTCGTCGAGCCGGCTGTCGATGAAGACGCTACCGAGCCCGGCTCCGATGGCCAGGACCACAGCCGCCATGGGGACGAGGAA
>JBBQRO010000303.1:0-3028 GCA_038214685.1 Acidimicrobiales bacterium | reverse complement strand
TAGCCGGGAAGGCCTGGCGCAGCTCCCCGGTCACCGGCTTGTTCAGCGAGAACGACGTGCCGAGGTCGCCGCGCACGGCACCGCCCAGCCAGCTTCCGTACTGGACGAGGAATGGGCGGTCCAGCTTCAGCCCACGCTGGGCGAGGGCGATCTCCTCCTCGGTGGCCTGGCCGCTGACCGCTGTCTTGGCGGCCAGGACCTCGGCGGGATCGCCCGGGGCCACGGTGGCCAGGATGAAGACCAGCAACGACAGCCCGAGCAGGGCTGGCACAGCCAGTAGGACGCGCCGAACCGCGTAGCGGGCCACCCGGCGCTAGCCGGCCTTGGTCAGGGTGATCCACTGCTGGTTGGTGTTGGACGGGTGCGGGTCGGTCAGGTTCACGGAGCTCTTCATCCCCATGATCCGGTAGCGGCCGGCCAGCGGGATGGCGATGGCCTCGTCGTTCACCAGGATCTTCTGCATCTGGGCCGACGCCTCCTGCACGGACACCGCGGTCGTCGGCGAGGCCACGTTGGACTTGTCGCCCCAGTCGTCGAAGGCGCAGGGCAGGTTGGTGGTGTAGGCGAGGCCCTGGAAGCAGGGGGCGAAGCGGTACGAGCCAGCAAGGGCGGGAGCGGTTGCCGGAAGCTTGCCGTAGAACCTCAGGTAGGGGAAGAACGCCGGGTTCCCGTCGTTCTGGTTGGGCGACTCGATGTTCAGGTGCCACTGGGGGTCGTTTTCGTTCGCCCGGTAGAAGGCGTTGCGGGGCGGGGTGGTGGCGAAGCTGCGGATGTCGCTGTCGATGCCGATGGCCTTCAGCTTGCCGGCCAGGAAGCTGTACGTGGTGGGCGAGGTGCCGGCGATCCCGAACATGACCAGCTTGAGGGGCTTGCCGTCCTTCTGCCTGATCTCGTCGGTGTTGCAGTTGGGGGCTGCGCTGCCGACGCAGACGTACCCGGATGCAGCCAGCAGGCTGCGGGCGCCGGGCTGGTCGATCGTGGGTTGGGCTACGAGGTTGGCGAAGGACCCGAGGGCTCCGGGCGGCGACATGAACCGGCCCGGGGCGGCGTTGCCGGGGCCGTAGACCGTGTTGACGTAGTCGGTGCGGTCGATGGCCTTGGAGATGGCCTGACGGACGTTCCGGTCGGACGTCTCGGCGAAGTTGGTGTTGCCCACCTTGTTGACCATGATCATCTCGTTGCGACCCTCCTGGCGGGACCGCACCACTCGCAGGCCCTGCGTCTGCGCCGTACCCGTGGACTCGGCCGGCAGGTCGATGGCCAGGTCGAACTGGCCCGACAGCAGGGCGTTCGCCCGTTGCACAGGGTCGGAGAAGAACTTGACGTTCATACGCTTCACGCGAGCGGAACGGCTCGCGTCCCAGTAGCCATCGTGGCGCTCGACGGCCGCCTTCTCTCTCTGGATGTAGGCATCGGTGACCACCTTGAACGGCCCCGTGCCCCACCCTCCGGCCGGCCCGTTGGGGTCGTCGAAGTTGTGGCCTCGCCGCACGATGGCACCCTCGGGGTGCACGATCTGTTCGGGGAGGCGCAGGTTGGCGATCTTGGGCGTGAAGTCGACCGTGAAGTCGTCGATCTTCTCGACGGAGTTGAGCCTCGGCTTGCCGTCGGGCCCGACCGGGCCGAAGCCCAGCGTGTTCACGACGGTGCTGAGGGTCTTGCCCTCGGCCTGGCGGACGTTCCAGGTCCACATCACGTCCTCGGCGTCGAAGGCGCTGCCGTCGTGGAACTTGACGTCCTGGCGAAGCTTGAAGCGCCACGTGCCGTTGTTGTAGGGCCGGGTGGGCTTGCGGGCGTCGCCGACCGGGATCAGCTCCCAGCTCTCGGCCAGGCCGCCCCGGAAGGTGTAGTCGGAGTTCACGTAGATCAGCGGCTCGTACACGTTGAGGTTCAACGGGTAACCGAAGGCGGAGGACTTGATGCCCGTGCCTGGGTCGTCGGGCCAGTTGTCCTCGGGGCCGGCGATCTCCACCACGGTGGCGGGGTTGGTCGAGAAGCCCGACTTGGTCTCTTCGCCAGACCCCTTGCACGGTCCGCCCGACTCCAGGTTGATGATTGTCAGTGTGGAGGGTTCGCTCAGGAGCTTCTGTTCGACGAGCTCGCTCATCGTTCCGTAGCGCCCGTTCTTGCCACAGAAGGCCTCCTGGGCCGTCTGGACGGTCCGGGCGTCGATCTTGGTGGCCGCCGCGTCACCCTTGTCGCCAGCGCCGCGGACGGCGAAGACCACGACCGCCGACAGGATCCCCAGGATGATGATGACGACGAGCAACTCGATGAGCGTGAAACCGCTCTGGTCGGATCGCTTCGTTCTGGGGGCGGTGCGCTCGATCACGGAAGACCTCTGCTTTCTGATGGCTGGCAGCGACGGTCGTCCCGCCCGTAGGGATGCAGTCGAAGAGATCGACGTCTGCGGTTTCGCGGGCGATACCTTCGCACACGGCACTGAAGATCGCCTGAGTTGCACCTGAAGATTGGCTGAAGGCTGGCAAAGGATGGCCTGAAGATCGCCTGGAGGATCGGTCGCGTTGCTAGGTTGGCGAAGCATGGGAGCCGCAGGCGGCAATCGCCGGGTCTCGTTGGTCGTCCTGCTCGCCGGGGTCGTCGTCGGGGGCCTCGTCCTGCTGTACCTCCGTACGAAGGACGACGCTCCGTCGAGGGAGGAGGTGGCGTCCCGCCAGACCTTCTGCGACCGACTCCAGACCTTCAACGGCCTCGTCGTCGATCCCGGCATCTCCCCGCCCGCGCCGGCGGCCACCGTTCGTACCGAAGCCGTCGCCAATCTCCTGACGACCATGGGGGATCTCGACGGCTTCGTCGAGTCGTCGCCGTCGAAGGTCCGTACCGATCTCCGGACGCTCGTGACCGCCCTCCGGGCGCAATCGGCGGACCCGACGGCCGTGAGGGCGCCCGCCTTCGCCGAGGCGAAAATGCGCCTGCAGGGCTATCTCAACGACCCGAAGAACGGATGTCTTCTCCCTGCCGGGTCAGGCGACGGCTAGAGACCGAGGCGTCGAGCTCACGAGCCACG
>JBBQRO010000302.1:0-3075 GCA_038214685.1 Acidimicrobiales bacterium | reverse complement strand
CATCCACCGCTGCTTGGGGTCCAACCTGGCCCGCATGGAGATCAAGGTCGCCCTGGAGACGTTCCTCGAGCGGGTCCCGACCTTCCGGCTCTCGGATCCCGCTGCCGTGACCTGGACAGGGGGGCAGGTGCGCGGCCCGCGTTGCGTGCCCATCACCTTCTGAACAACATCGACAACAGGAGGTTCGAGAACGTGAAGACCGCAGTCGCCGACATGCTCGGCGTGGAGTATCCGATCCTGGCGTTCAGCCACTGCCGCGACGTGGTCGCCGCCGTTACCAACGCCGGTGGCTTCGGGGTGCTCGGCGCCGTCGCCCACACACCCAAGCAACTCGAGGTCGATCTCACCTGGATCGACCAACACGTCGGCGGCAAGCCCTATGGCGTCGACCTTCTGCTGCCCGAGAAGTACGAGGGAGCCGACCAGGGCGGCCTCGACCGGGAGGCCCTGCGCCAGTTGCTCCCGGCCGAACAGCAGGCCTTCGTCGAAGACATCATGGCCCGGTACCAGGTGCCAGAGCTCGACGACGAGCAGCGCGAGGCGGTCTCGCGGCTGGGCGGCATGTACGTGTCCCCGAAGGGCTACGAGCCCCTTCTCGACGTGGCCTTCGAGCACCCGATCAAGCTCATCGCCAGCGCCCTCGGCCCGCCTCCCGCTGCCCTGATCGAGCGGGCCCACGCCGACGACGTGCTGGTGGCAGCGCTGGCCGGCACCAAGGAGCACGCCCTGCGGCACAAGGAGATCGGGGTCGACATCGTCGTCGCCCAGGGCACCGAGGGCGGTGGGCACACCGGTGAGGTCGCCACCATGGTGCTGGTGCCCGAGGTGGTCGACGCCGTCGCCCCCACTCCTGTGCTGGCCGCCGGCGGCATCGGCAACGGTCGCCAAGTCGCCGCGGCCATGGCCTTGGGAGCCCAGGGGGTGTGGTGCGGCTCAGTGTGGCTCACCACCGAGGAGGCCGAGACGCAGCCGGTCATCAAGGAGAAGTACCTGGCCGCCCGCTCCAAGGACACGGTGCGCTCGCGGTCCATCACGGGCAAGCCGGCGCGGATGCTCAAGACCAAGTGGACCGAGGAGTGGGAACGCTCGGACGGGCCGGGCCCGCTCGGCATGCCCCTGCAGCCGCTGCTCGTCTCGGAAGCACAGGCCCGGATCAACCGGTCCGCCAACACGCCCGGCTCCGGCGCCCAGGAGCTCGCCACCTACTTCGTCGGCCAGGTCGTGGGGCAGATGAACAGCACCAAGAGGGCGGGCCAGGTTGTCCTCGACATGGTCAACGAGTACGCGGACGTGGTGGTCCGCTTCGCCGAGGAAGCCGATACGTCCTGAGCCGCCGGATCACCCGGCCCGGAACCGCTCCAGGTCGATGGTGATGAACACCGCCGACGCGCGCACGAAGACGGCACCGGCGGCGGTGCCGGTGCAACCCAGGTGCAGCTTCCGGCCCTCACGCCGGTCGAGCCACGCCCGGAACTCCAGCGGCACGCCCATGGGGCAGGGGCCCTCGTAGCGCAGCGTGAGCTCGCCGGTAAAGGCCATCTCCCCGACGATGGGAAGGAGGCCGCCGAGGGTCTCGTCGACACACGACGCGACGATGCCGCCGTGGCTCCGGCCGGGGGCCCCTTCCCATCCACGATCGAGTATGGCCACGCCGACCGCCTGGTCACCCTCTTGACGCATCCTCAGCCCGATGCTCAGCGGGTTCGCAGAACCCGAGACCGGCGAATCCTCGAACATGTCCAGGAACGCGCCATCCCCCACGACGTCGCCGAGGGGGCGGTGCTCGGCGACCGCCTGGAGGAAGCGTGGGTTGCCGCCGACCTCCATTTGCCTCGTGCGCACCGGTGCCCGCTCGATCCGGCCGGCGAGGTCCTGGGCGGCGATGGCGATGCGTCGCAAGACCCCCGGCTCGGCGCGGTGGCCGACGAGGGCATGGCTGAGGCGGTTCAACGCAGTAGCAGCGTCCACCCGAGCCGGCAGATCGGAATGGTCGTCGAAGGCGGCTTCGGTTCCCTGCTCACCGGTGTCCATGGGTCCACTCTTCCATCCGTCGGGTCTCGAGGAAGGAATGGCTCCTGCTATACAGAACACTGGCTCTGTGCCATGTGTTGGCCCATGTCGAGGAGGCTCGATGGTTCGGCGGGCGTCCTTCGACCAGCGGTCTCTCGTGTCGCCGGCGGCCGGCCGGTCCTGGCGCTCGACATGCTCTCCCAACCCGACGGGTTGGTCGTCGAGCTCGAGCAGACCGCTCAATCGGTCGTTTTCGGCTTGCAGCGCATCTACCTCCCGAAGAAGGTCGTCGTAGGCCGCCTATCCCCGTCGGCTTCCATACTCACCGGCTGCGTGTTGTCACCATCTCGACCAAACTCGACTCGACCTGGCCGCAACCTGCTCCACCGACACCGACGACGGCAGCTCACCCGCGATCCGTTCGGCCTCGAACCCGAGCCCGGACCGGCCCGACAACAGAGCGTCCAGGACCTCGCCCTCCCAGATGGGATCGACGAGCCGAGCGCCGACGAACTTGGCGTCGATCGCTTCGTCGCTGTGGGCGTCGCGGCCGCATCCCGTTCAGCACCGACGGTGGCCTCACCGCCCGCGGCCGCCCCGGCGGCCCACCGGGCTCGCCCAGATCCACGAGACCGTGCTCCAGCTCCGGGGGGCCGCTGGCCACGCCAGGTCGGGGGCGCCCGGACCGGCCTGTGCCACATGGCTGGTGCCGGCTCCGTCTGCGTCGTTCACATCGTCCAGCGCCAGGATCGTTCGTCATCCTCGCCGGCCCCGGTGACGGCGTCGGCAGAGCGGCGCCCCTTGCCGCCGCCGACCGTGCTGGACGGCTGGGCGTTCCCCTTTTCGGCCGTCCGGCACGAGTTCTCTCAGCGCGGGTCGACGATGGTGAGCGTCGCCTGCGCGGCGGCGAGCACTCGTCGACCCTCGTCTCGGCGGTAGAGCTCGCAGCGCACGACGGCTGACCGCTTCGTCATGGCGAGGACGGATGCCTCGGCGTCGACTGTTTCCGCCTTGAGCGGTGCCAGGTAGTTGACCTTGATCTCGGTGGTCGCGGCCCATTGGCCT
>JBBQRO010000301.1:0-3094 GCA_038214685.1 Acidimicrobiales bacterium | reverse complement strand
CGGTCCCGCCTGTTCCCTCGAGGGCGGCGGCGAGCTCTTGGCGTACTTCGCGCAGGACGACTGAGCGCAGGTCGAAGGCCATGAGGGCGACGCCGAGGAGCTGCAGGCCGGGGTTGGTGGTGCGGGCTCTGGCGAACTCGGTGGCCATGCGTTCGAGTCCTTCGATGGACGCGAGGTCTCTGACGGTGGGGATGACGAGGTAGTGGGCGGAGGCCAGGGCTGCTCGTACTAGGGGGCCGGCGGTGTCGGGTGGGCAGTCGAACAGGATGAGGTTGTAGTCGCCGGCCAGTGGGCTGAGGGCCTTGTCGAGGCCGAGCTCGTCGGCGATGAGGACGCTGGCGGCTGCGCCGGCGGTCTCGGGTCCGGCGGGGATGGCGTCGATGTTGGGGCGGACGTTGCGGAGCGGGCTGACGGGCCGGTGCCGCACGACGGCGTCGTAGAACAGACTCCCCCGGTCCTGCTTCCACTGGTCCTGGTGGCCGAGGTCCAGGCCGATGTTGCCTTGGGGATCGAGCTCGACGATGAGGACCTTCCAGCCGGACAGTGCGGCGTAGCCGGCGAGGTTGGCGGTCAGCGAGGTCTTGCCGCAGCCACCTTTGCCGTTGGCGATGGCCAGGGCGTTCTCAAGCATCGACGAGTCCCCTTCTGCCGTACGACGTACCACCTGAGGCGCCGCACGTCTGGCCGCACGTTTGCACAGGTGATGCATCGGGTGTGCTCCCGGGTGGTGCGTCAGGTGACATGCCGGGTGTCCGAAGGGCAACCCCCTCGTCTGTCGGTGTTTCAGCGAGTCGACGCCACGTTGGAAGCCGGTCTTTTCGCAGTTCAGTGGCTCTTTTACGTGCCGGGTGTCGTGTCACCGGGCACATCGTACGGCATGGCTGGTGTCGTCGCACCTGATGTGCCGCACGGGATGCCACCGGATGCGCCGGGTGTGCCGCCGGGTGTCGGTTCGGGTGACGTGTCGCCTGACGCTCCGGGTGTCTCGTCGCCCGACATGACATACGGCATATCCTGCACGGTCCGGCGAACAAGGCGGTGGATGCTTCGCAGGCCGGCCTACCCGGGGGAGAGGACCCTCTTCCCCGGGCAGCCGTAGGTGGCGGTTCCAGGACGAGTCGGCCGATCAGCTGCCGGGGGACTACAACGAGCGACGGGCTGCGCATTGAGGCTGACGGGTTCCGACTAACCGAGGAGCCGCCGCCGGGTAGATCGGCGTGACGTTGACATGCCGGCTCGGCTGTCACGCAGACCTCGTGACGACTACGTCTCCTTGCGGACCCGAAGGATCGCAACGTAGCGCTCGGCCTCTGAAACGAGGTAGGTGATCCTAAACCCGGACAGCGTCACCGTCCTCGAAGGCCTCGACGCCGAAGATCGTCCGGTTGGCTCGACGGGGCGGTCCGTCGGCGACCCAACCAAACAGGTCCTCGTCGAGCTGGAGCCGACCCTCAGCGCTGAGCTGCTGGTAGTCGGGTTCGAAAGAGCTGAAGCCGATGATCCGCCAGTTCACGAAGCCGAGCGTTGGCGCTGCCCCGCCACCCGCGCTGCGTAGGCGGCCACGCCGATGTGGTCGCGCGCCGTGCCGTTCTCGACCTCGGCGAGGCCCGTTCGGATGATCTCCTCGACCTCATCCTCGCCGACCTCGGCGATCCAGTCGTCGAGCAGCGGCATCGGAGATGGGTCCTCGCTGGCCATGCCGAACAGGCTACGCGGCCCGCGAGCGGCCCGTAAGGAGCGCATCGTTGCCGAGGAAGTTGGGCGGCCCGTGTCGATTGCTCAACCAGTGCTTATGTACCTACCCCCCGCCATTGCTCAGAACGAGTCGGAGCCCCTACATGCGTTGCTTCTTCTTCTTCTGCTTCTTCTTGTAGGGACGCGACGAACATGAGCGCCACGCACGGGGTGGATGAGCAGTGCAGCCATGCTCTGGCGCGGGAGGGCGCGGGCAGAATGAGCAATCCCTATCGACGCTGCCGAGCCCTGAGAGCAAGGCTGGTCGCCTAAGGAACCGCCTCCGACGGCTGACGCCGTCAGGCACGAAAGCCCAGGTCAGGGGCGCCACCGGAGCAGCTGGGCCGGCCGGAGGAGGGTTGCACTGATCACGTTGCCGACGCCGACTGATCATGTTGGTGATAAAGTAGGGGGGCGCCAGATCATCTTCACCGCGTCCCTAGACGTCTTCTTCTTAAATGTGGGCCATATTGGCAAACTTCGTATATGTGCTTAGCCAACTAAGCTTACAAATTCCGGTAGCTCCGCCCCGATGTTTGGCAATAATTGTTTCCGCCAGCCCTCGGTCGGGCGAGTCGTCGTGGTACATTTCGTCCCGGTAGAGGAAGAGTACGACGTCGCTGTCTTGCTCGAGGGCGCCGCTTTCTCGGAGGTCGGAGAGCATGGGTCGCTTGTCGGCTCGTTGTTCGAGGTTGCGGCTGAGCTGGCTGAGGGCGAGTACGGGGCAGTCGAGTTCGCGGGCTAGGAGCTTGAGGCCTCGGCTGATCTCTGAGACCTGGATTTGGCGGGTTTCGGCTGTGGTCCGGCCGGTCATGAGCTGGATGTAGTCGACGACGACCAGGCCGAGGTCGCCCAGCTGTGCTCGCAGGCGTCGGGCTTTGGCCCGGATGTCCATGACGGTGACCATGGGGTTGTCGTCGATGTGGAGTGGGGTTCCTTGGAAGCGGCCCATGGCGGCGGCCAGCTTGGGCCAGTCGCTGTCGAGGAGCTTGCCGCTGCGCATGCGGGCGGAGTCCACTTTGGCTTCGGCGCAGAGGAGTCTGCCGTTGATCTCTTGGGCGCTCATCTCGAGGCTGAAGAACAGGACGGGGCGGCGGGCTTCGACTGCTGCGGTGGTGGCGAGGTTGAGGGCGAAGCTGGTTTTGCCGTGTCCGGGCCGGGCCCCGAGGACGATGAGGTTGGAGGGTTGCAGCCCGCCGAGCTGGCGGTCGAGATCGATGAAACCGGTAGGGATGCCGGTGATGTCCTCGCCCCGTTCGTAGAGGGCCTGGAGGCGGTCGAGGGTGCCGTGCATCAGCTCGTCGATGGAACGGGTGGAGTCGGTGACCCTTCGTTCGGCGACGTTGAACAGGAGGGTTTC
>JBBQRO010000300.1:0-3131 GCA_038214685.1 Acidimicrobiales bacterium | reverse complement strand
GCCGGCGGCTCGCTGCGGCGGGACAGGGCCAGCACCGACAGGCCGATGGCCAGCACGGCGGCCACGGCCAGCAGCCCGAGCACCAGGGGGGTGCGGTCCCGAGCGACCCGGGGCGCAACCGCCGCAGGAGGCGGCGGCGGCTCGACCGGCAGCGCCACGGTGGGCGGGGCCGCGGTCTCCACGACCGGCAACGGCTGGGTGTCGGTCACCGCGCGCTCCACACCGGTCAGCCTCCCCGAACCCGCTGGTGTCGACACACGTCGGAGGCTGGGTCAGGGATTGGCGGCCCAGGAGGCCCGCTCCGCCGCAGGCTCGGGAGAGGGCGGCGGCTGAGCCCTCCCGCTCAAGGCCGGTAACCTCAAGAACGCCAACCGACAGCGGAAGCTTTCATGGACCGATACGAGCCAAACCCCAAGCACAAGGCGCCCTGGCAGCCTGGCCGGAAGGGTTCGCTCTGTCCTCCTGACGCCGACGGTCCAGCCCTCTTCGCCGAGGCCACGCCCGATCCGTCGAACGCCCACCTGCGGTGGGCGACCGATGGCACGCGGTTTTTCGCAGCCAGGAGCTCACGTCA
The DNA here is from genome assembly GCA_038214685.1 of Acidimicrobiales bacterium. Taxonomy (GTDB): domain Bacteria; phylum Actinomycetota; class Acidimicrobiia; order Acidimicrobiales; family AC-14; genus CADCTB01. The sequence goes on along the minus strand of JBBQRO010000300.1, from coordinate 2,557 downwards.
CCCTGACGCCGCTGGGGACACTTTTTGGCACGGTTATCCGGTCGACAATCGTGACATTCCCTTCAGTGTCATGCGATCCTGGGTTGCTGTCGGCTACGTCTCTCGACGCATGGCACGACGGGGCGGGCCATGAGTGCGACCTGGGGCCGACTCCAAGGACGGACCGATGTGTTCGCCGTCGACCTCCACCTCATGGATGACCCCGACGCCACCGATCTGGTCGATCCCGATGAGGTTGCTTCGTGGGGCACGTTCCAGCTCTGGGCCAACGGCCGGAACTTCACTTTGCACACCGAGGCAGGCGTTCAGCTGGAAAGCTGTCACTGGTATCTCCTGCCGCTGTGCGAGTGGCTCGTCGAGAACTGGGATGACCTTCTTCATGAGGAGCGACTGCCTGGTCCCGATGTGAAGGACGCAGCGACAGGCATCGAACGCCTTTCTCAGCAGCACCTGCTGTCAGAGGCCCGAGAAGATGAGCTCGACGAGCAGGTACGGGATTGGTGGCAAAGCCATAATCTAGCCGTCGGCTGCATGGGCGCTGCCTTCCCGCCGACTTTCCTGCGGCGCTGGGGAGATCTCATAGAGGTTTCCCAGGCCGGACGGTCACGATCCGGCATCCCGAGTCACGTGCGGTACGTCGGGAATGATGTGGAGCGGGTAGAGGTCGGCAGCGTTGGGCCCGTGCTCTGGGAGATCCTCCAGGCCCTGGCCCATGAACTGGCCCGTCGACGACCCGAATCCGAGCGCGTCGCTCTGCTCCGTCGCAAGGTTGATGACCTCCAGTCAATCGATCGCCAGAGCGCACGGCGGGCCGAAATGAGCCAAGGGTTGATGCCCGCATCAGTCGATGCTGGCGTGGTGGTGCTGCGGACACCCGTCGCCGGCCTGTTGTTTGGCTGCATGGAGCCGACCGTGAGCCCGGAGGACGTCATGGCGGTGCATGAGCTCCTCGCTCGCCATGGTGGGTCCTCGCCACAGATCACCAACGTTCAGGTACCGGATTCGTCCGTCGTGGCCGGCCTTGAACCCGGGCCGGCAGGAAGCATTCTCGGCGAGGACGCATGGGAACTGCTGGCGATCTCTTCGGATGCCCCGGTTGACGTCGAGGGTTTGATCCAGTCCCTCGGGGTTCGGCTCGAAACCGTGAAGCTTTCCGACAAGAACATCCGTAGCCTCTGCGTTCTCGGCGAGGGAATGGCCGTAGTCGCCGTGAACCCGAACTACCGATCCGGCGATGCAAAGGCAGTACAACGCTTCTCGATGGCCCACGAACTCTGCCATCTGCTGTTCGACCGCGAGCGAGCTGTCTCGGTCGCGGTCGCCAGCGGGCCTTGGGCGCCGCAGGGTTTGGAACGGCAGGCCAACGCATTTGCTGCTGCGTTCCTGATGCCAGCAGATCTCGTCCAGCGGGTTCTCGCTGAGGTCCCCGAGCCCAGTCCTCGTCTTTGCGTCGAAGCGGTCGCGCAGGCTCTCGTCGTACCGTTCACCAGCGCAATGGACCGACTGCGGAACCTGGGAGTCTTGAGCGACGCAGAAGCAGACGAGCTCAAGCAGCGATGACAGCTCGCCAAGCGAGCTGCGACTCTGAGGTCACCAGGCTGGAGCGGTGAGCCTTGACGCAAGCCCACCGTCCGAGCGCACCGCGCTGCGCCGCCACCCGGAGCGGGGGCGCTACGACGAGGCCATCGATGAACTTCCGCTCCGTCACGGTGTTCGGAGCCGCCCGGCGGGTGGTCGACGAGGGCGAGCAGCGCCTGGCCCTTGACGCCATCGTCGACAAGGCGGCACCGGGTCGGGCCGCCGAGGCCCGCCCCCCCACCCCGGCCGAGCTGCGCTCCACACGAGTGCTCGCCCTCGACCTGGCCGAGGCCTCGGCCAGGTCCGCACGGGACCACCGGTCGACGACCCCGCCGACGCCGACTGGCCCGCCTGGTCGGGCACCATCCCCCTCACCCTGGTTCGGGGCACCCCCCACGAGGCTTGAGCGGATCCCGCGACACGGGGGGTGGCCCCACCGGCAGCCTCACTCGTCGGTCGGCGCCGCCTTCTCCGCCAGGCGGAGGTGGTGGATGCCGGCGTGGGCGGCGGCGACCGCGGCCTCGTGCACCCCGTCGCGCTGGAAGGGCTCGTCGGGGCCCTCGAGGGCGTCGGCGATGGCCTCGGCAGCGGTGGCGATGCCGGCCGGGGTGGCTTCGGGCCGGCTGCCGAAGCGGCCCACCTCGGCGCGGATCGGACGGGCCGCGGCCAGCAGGCCGTCGAGCGCCGCCTCGGCGTGCGCCTTGGCCGCCCCGTCGTCGGTCACTACGCCGGCCCAGCGGCGGCCGAGGGAGCGCAGCGTGGCCAGGATGTCAGGCGGCCGCAGGCCTCTCCCGTCGAAACCGCAGATCGTGCAGGGGTCAGGCAGCTGGTCGGACATGGCTCTAGCGTCCCACCTCGTGGCCGGCACACCGATCCAGCTCGCTCCCGGGGTCATCGAGGTCGACACCCTCCTCGGCGGCTGGGAGCGGATGACCGCCGGCTACCTGATCACCGGACCGGAGCCGGTCCTGATCGAGAC
>JBBQRO010000299.1:0-3147 GCA_038214685.1 Acidimicrobiales bacterium | reverse complement strand
CACGACACCGTACCGGGAGGGTATGACAGTCAAGGTAGCTCGGTACTCGGCCGACCAGCAGACGACCGCGGCCCCTCAAGGAAGATCTGGCGCGATAGGGTCGCCCTCGGGTGTAAGGTGATCTTCACCTAAGGGGTGAAGAGAGGGCTTCCGTGTGCGATTCAGGTTCGAGGACCGCAATTTGGCCAGGCTCTACACGGAGCCGGGTTTCCGACTGCCCGCAGTCGGGCCGGACCTGGTCAGGCAGTTCCGTAAGAAGATGCAGCTCATTGACGCCGCGAATGATGAGAGGGATCTCTATGCGCTACGGGGCCTCCGGCTCGAAAAGCTCGTAGGCAACCGGGAGGGTCAGCATTCGATCCGGCTCAATGACCAGTTCCGACTGATCCTTCGATTCACCAAAGACGACGACGGCCGAGTGGTCGTCGTGATCGAGATCACCGACTACCGCTAGAAGGGAGGGCCCATGACCGATCTGATGACACCAGCGGAGGTGTTCCCCCCGGGGGAGTTCCTCCGTGACGAGCTTGTTGAGCGAGGTTGGAGCGAGGCTGAGTTCGCCGACATCCTGGGGCGCCCTGCCCAGGCCGTGTCGGAGATCCTGAATGCCAAGAAGGAGATCACCGCCGAGACCGCCGTCGCCATCGCCGATGCGCTCGGGACCACTCCCGAGCTGTGGCTCAACCTCCAGTCGGCCTATCGGCTCCACACTCTGCGCGCAGACCGCCCGGGCAACAGCGATGTCGCTCGGCGGGCCCGCCTGCGTGCGTTGGTGCCCGTACGGGAGCTGCAGAAGCGGCGCTGGTTGCCCGACACCAAAGACCTAGATGAGTTGGAAGCCGCGGTGCGTGACTTCCTCGGCGTCGAGGACCTGAGCGAGCGGCCTCGGGTCCTGGCGGCTGCGAAGCGGTCCAACCCCGACGCGGACTTCAGTCCCGAACAGGTGGCGTGGATCACACGAGTTCGACTGCTTGGAGCCGGGCGGACCACTGTCGCCCTTGACGTCCACCGCCTGGAGACGCTGGCGGTGGAGATGACAGGGCGCATACACGATCCGACGGATCTCGCCTCCCTCCATGATTGGCTCGCCGAGGCCGGCGTGGCCCTGGTGGTCGAGCTGCCGCTCAGGTCCAGCAAGATCGACGGCGTGGTCATGTACTCCGATAACGGCACGCCGATCATCGGTCTGTCGACGCGTGGTGACCGCATGGATGGGTTCGTGTTCGCCCTTCTCCACGAGATCGCCCATCTCGTGCTTGGCCACGTGAAGGTCGGTGAGGTCCGGATCGATGAAGACCTGTTGGCCGGGGCCACCGCCGAATGGGAAGTGGTGGCCAACGCCGTCGCGGCCACTTGGGTGATCCCTGGCGAAATGGGGATCGATCCCACCTCGAAGCCGTCGATGCTGCGAATCATCCAGGTAGCGTCGTCGCTGGGTGTCCACCCGAGCTTCGTGATCGGTCGCTTGCACCGCGATGGCGTTCTTGAGTGGAGCGACTTCCGCCGCTCGGTACCCAAGGTCCGCCCCTTTGTGAGGATTGGCTGAGAGACGTGGCCGTTGATGTCGGCACTTCGGCAGTCCCGGGCCTCTCTGCCAGCATGCACGTCGCGATCGGCCGAGTGGGGAGCCGGCGGACACAACTTCCAGATCCGGCGTCCACGACCGTCGTTCCCTAGGATTGTTCGTCGGTGAGTGACCGGCGGACCAACCCGAGCGACGACGACACGGAGTTGGCCCAGCGCCTCGTGGCGGAGTGGGACGAAGGGCGCGGGACATCCAAGAGCCAGCTCGAAATCCAGACCTGGGGCGACGCCACATCCCATGGCCGGCACTTCGACCGCTTCGTTCGCGGCGCTCTCGGGATCAGCACGAGCCGGCCATCCAATCCAGGCAGACCGACAGAATCGGCGAGCTTGAGCGGCAGGTCCGGAGCCTCGGCGAAGTACCCGTGGGAGCCGAGGGCAAGCCGTGGGAAGCGCAACTGCAACACGCTCGCGAGGCGCCTCGGGCGAGCCGGCGTAGATGTTCACCATGGGCGCGGGCCGGGGTGGCGACTGCGGTCAGGCCGCGGCAGCGCCACCAACAGCCCCACGAGCGGCCGCCGCTTCCTGTCCGCCACCAGAGCCGGTACCCAACCTCCGAGGTCGAGGGTTTCGGGGTCCGTTCCTGCCTGGTCGAGGGGGTGGATCGAGGGTTGAGGGTTGCCGGTTCGGCCCCGGAAGCGCCTGTGGGCCGAGCGGCACCCCCGAACTCGACCCCGAACCGCCTGATCCCAGGCCGGGGGCGGACTTTTTTTCGGCGCCCGGCGAACCCCATTCCGGCGCCCGAGGGTGTGGACAACCGGGTCCCAGGCGTGAGGGCGGTGGCAGGCGGCTCTCCCTCGGGCCGCGTTGGCCCTCCAACGCCGCTCCAACAGGGGACAAAAGTGCAGGTCAGCGGCTCAAAGCGGGCGTCAACGGTGCTTTCCATGCCCGCCCGGGTGTGTTAAACCACAGCGGTCATAGCGGGAGAGGTGTGCGCGCCGTCGCACGCCCCGGCCAAGCCCAGGACCTTTCCCGTTCTCTTTTCTTCACACCCACCGGTTTTCGAACCGGGATCAGCTTGAGTACCGACAGGGCCGACGCCGGCCCCACCGACAAGGGATGAGCATGAACACTGGCAAGCCTGGTACCCCGAAGATCTCGAGCGTGTCCGCCTCCGTGGGCGCCCTCATCGCCGCCATCCTGGTGTTCTGCGGGGGGGCGGCCGTCGCCCAGACGCCGACCTCCACCCCGGGCACCATCCCTTCCTCTACGCCTCAGTCGAGCCACACCACGCCGACGACGGCGGCGCCCAGCGGCGACACCGGCCCGGCGGTCAGCGAGGGCACGGCCAAGAGCAGCGCCAACTCGGGGGCCTCCTCGGAGGCCACGGCCGTGTCCGGCACGACGGGCGACGCCCGCAACGTGACGACCGGCTCGGTCACCGGTGGCAGCGGGGGCGGCGGCGGCGTCGCCACGCCCTCCGCCAGCACCGGCGGTGCCGCGGCCAACGTGGTCGCCGGCACCAGCGGCGCGGTGAACTCCACGGCCGGCGGCGGCAGCAGCGTGGCCACCGGCGCGGCCAACGGCGGGCCCGGCGGCGCAGCAACCCTCAACGTCAACCCC
>JBBQRO010000298.1:0-3187 GCA_038214685.1 Acidimicrobiales bacterium | reverse complement strand
GAGCCCGGACGTCGTCCCGCGCGGTTTCCCGCGTAGCCCCCGGGCCCTCTCAGGTCAGCTGCGCAGGCTCGCGCCCGCGCTGCGAGCGGCCGGGGTCGAGGTCGACTTCACCAAGACCGAACGGCACCGGCTCGTCGTCCTGACCCGAGTGTCGGGCGAGAGCAGCGGCAACCAACCGTCCAGACCGACCAGGGCGACCAGCCACCCCCCGTGACCTGCGTAAACGCCTGTACGGTCGCCCAACCCATCGCGGTCGGTGACCCACCGAACCGTCCAGCCGCGTCCAGGGTGGACACCGGACCGTTCAGCCGGGCCGGGGGGCTGACCTGCGCAGATGCCACCGGGTGGACGCACGGGTCGGTCTGGACGGTCGCCCACACTCACCCTCGCCAGAACAGGCAGCCGTCACCGCCGAAGGTCGTCGGCGGCCGCCGTCCGAAATCGTCCCCATCTCGGGGCATGCGCCCCAGCAGTGCAGGAGGAGTAGAACAATGTCCACCGTCACCCCGGGCCGGACCGGTGCCGGAGCCCGCACCCAACTGACCATCGCCGAGGTGTGCCAGGAGCTCCACGTGTCCCGGTCGACGTTCTACGACTGGCGCGCCAAGGGCCGCGCCCCGCGGTCCATCAAGCTGCCCAACGGGGAGATCCGGGTCCGCCGGGACGAGCTCGACCGGTGGCTGGCCTCCTGCGAGGAGGTCGCGTGATGGCTTTCGCGTAGCGGCCCGGGATGCCGACAGCGGGGCCGCCTCGAGTTCTGCAGGGGGGCGAGAAGGCTTGGCGCCAGGGCCTTATCACATGCCGGCTCACTCAATCACTCCCAGAGGCAATCGCGATGCAGCAAGGCAACGGGACAGAGCGATGAGGAAGGAAGGTGTGCGGTGAAAGAGCAAACGAACCATGAGCAGTCGACGGTCTTGCCCGACTCGCCCAAGCTGCTGCTTCGGGTGGAGGAGGCGGCCCAGAGGTTGGGCATCGGTCGAACACTGATGTACCAACTGGTGACCCGCGGCGACGTCGAGTCCGTGCCGGTCGGGCGCCTGCGTCGCATCCCGGCAGAGTGCCTCGACGAGTACGTTGCAGCGCTGCGCGAGGCCGCCCGCGCTAGCCGCTCGGTGGCGTAAACCGGCGATGACCGCGACTCGAAACCCGAATGGCGCGTCGACGATCTACAAGGGCCGCGACGGCAAATGGCATGGACGCGTCACGGTCGGTGTCCGTGACGACGGCCGACCGGACCGGCGTCACGTCAAGAGGAAGACCAAGAACGAGGTGATCGAGGCCGTCCGACGCCTAGAGCGCGAACGAGAGGACGGGCGGCTTCGGAAACCTGGACGAGGCTGGACAGTCGAATCGTGGCTGATTCACTGGCTGGAGAACGTCGCCGGGCCGAGCCTTCGCGCCACGAGCCAATCTGCGTACCGCGTCGCAGTGACCCGGGCACCTGATCCCCGGGGTCGGTGCCCATCGCCTCGATCGGCTCGAAGCCGAACACCTCGAGAGCCTCTACCGCCGCATGCTCATCAGCGGGAGCAAGCCGGCGACGGCCCATCAGGTGCACCGGACGGCGCGGACGGCGTTCGGCGAAGCCGTCCGTCGGGGGCACATCGCGCGGAACCCTGCCGAACTGGCCAGGCCCCCGAAGGTTCGCCAAGACCTGGTGGAGCCTTACTCAGTCGTCGAAGTCCAAAGGATCATGCAAGAGGCTGCTTCCCGTCGGAACAGTGCGAGGTGGGCCATCGCGCTGGCGCTCGGCCTACGTCAGGGAGAGGCTCTGGCGCTCACCTGGTCGGACGTGAATCTGGACGTCGGGACAGTGCGCGTCCGATCGACGCGGCTTCGTCCTACCTACGAGCACGGCTGCGGCGGTGTGTGCGGTCGACCCGCCGCGGGCAACTGCCCCCGACGGCGGCAGACAAGCCCAAACGTCGGTGAGACGAAATCCGCTGCCGGCCAACGAGTTGTAGGCCTTCCGAACCAGCTGGTTGCACTGCTCCGAGAGCATCGCGAGTTGCAGGACCAAGAGCGCGAGTCCGCCAGGCAGCTTTGGGTCGAGGGTGGATGGGTGTTCGCCTCGCTGACTGGCCAGCCACTCAACCCGAACACCGACTACAGGGAGTGGAAGTCCTTGCTCCGCGCCGCTGGCGTCCGGGACGGGAGGCTCCACGATGCCAGGCACACAGCGGCCACCGTGCTGCTCTTGCTAGGGGTACCCGAGCGGGCCGCGATGGGGATCATGGGCTGGTCCACCACGGCCATGGCCGCCAGGTATCAGCACATCACCGACCCGATCCGCCGGGACGTGGCGGATCGGGTCGGCGGTCTGTTGTGGGCTGATCCCCCGAACTCGCCTTCTGACACCGCCATGCGGCCATGAACGTGCCACGCGACGCGTCCCGGCAGCCTGCTCGTGGCACCCACGGTGAGTTTCATCGTTGAGAGCGCTTGTTCGGATTCTTCGTGACCAGGCCCCGGCCACGCCCTCATGCCGATGAGCGAGCGAGACCGGCGCCGACGCCAACGAAGTCCGGCGCTTCTTGGCGCCCTCGGCTCTGCCGCGCTCGAGTCCCCCAGGACCCGGCCCAGCGAGGCTCTGGCCGCTGACACGCTGGTGTCGCGGTGCGCCTGTCGTTCGGCTGGGAGGGTGTGGTCGAGCCGCGGCTGCAGGCGTGGCAGGCGGCCCCGAACGGGTGAACGAGTCGCGCGACCGTGGCCAGCCTCTTGCGGAACGGGTGGGAGCACGGCATGGTAGTCGTTATGGTTGTTCTCTGGGTTGTAGATTGAGTACGATGAACAGTGTGACGGAGAGAGAGGTGTACCCCAACGCCCCAGTCGTGCTGGTCGCGCTCGAGGTCCGCCACCCGGGGGTTGACCCCATGGGAGCCGCGGCGATCGCTCGCGCAAAAAGGCTTCTCGCCGGCGTAACGCCGCTCCAGGAGCCGCAGACGATCTCCGGCATCACGCTCACCCCCGCCGGGCCGCCAACGCAGACCGTAGAGACGGCACAGCGCTTCTCGAGCCGTGACCGCTCCACCGCCGTGACATTCCGGAGCGGCGCCGTCGTGGTCGAGACGACGCGGTACGGCCAGTACGAGGACCTGCGCGAGGTCATCGAGCTCGCCCTGCAGGCGCGTGAGGCGGCGGGCGCCGTGGACGGCGTCCTGCGCGTGGGGCTTCGGTACATCGA
>JBBQRO010000297.1:0-3230 GCA_038214685.1 Acidimicrobiales bacterium | reverse complement strand
CCCGGCGGAGGTGGCCGACCCGTCCGACCCCACTCGCACCCGGGCGTGGCACGTCGGCTTCACGCCCTTCGAGCTCGACGACTTGGCCAGCCTGGTCCTCACCGGCTGCTACGTGGTCGTGGCCGCCCTCTCGGGCCTGCGCAGAAGCGAGCTGGCGGAGATGCGCCGTGGCTGCGTGCGGGCCGAGCAGCTGGCCAACGGCATGGTCCGCCACCGCATCCACACCAAGCTGGTCAAGGGCCGACCTTTTGGCGGCGAAGCCCAGCGTTGGACGGTCATCGAGGAGGTGGCCCAAGCCTTCGCGCTCGTCGAGCGCCTCGTCCCTGCTGAGATGCCCTTCGCTCGGATGAACCCCAACGCCCGCTTTCCGAAGCTGCTCCGGTGGGTCAACGGCGAGGGCCAGAGGGCCTTCCTCACCCCCATACCCGACAACTGGCAGCTGAGCGGCCGACAGTTCCGCCGAACCCTGGCCCGTCAGCTCGGATTCCGACCCCACGGCGTGCTGGCCGGCAAGGTGCATCTCAAGCACGTGTCGGTGGCCACCTCCGAGGGCTATTACGGCCGGGCCGGGTCATCTGCCGCCGCCTTCCTGGCCGATGTCGAGCATGAGCGGACCGTCGCTCGGATCGAGACGACCAAGCGCCTTTACGCCGACTGGATCGCCGGCCGACCGATGACGGGCCCCGGCCGCAAGGACCTGGAGACGCTCTTCTCCAGCGTCCGCCAGGAGCTCGATCGGCTCGACGCCGGCGTCATCGTCACCGAAGACCGCCTGGAGGCCCTGCTGCGCCGGCGGTCCGACACGCTCCATGTCGGGCCACTCAACTACTGCTGGTTCGTCGATCCCAGCCGTGCTCGGTGCCTGCAGAAGGCCGACCGGGCTGCCAACACCACCCCGCTCATCGGGATGTGCGAGCCGACCCGCTGCGCCAATGCGACCATCCACCCAGTTCATCAGCCCGTCTGGATCGACACCGATCGCCACCTCGCGAAGCTTGAAACCAGCCCATCGGTGCCCGTCCACGAGAAGGAGCGTCTGGCGACGGAGCGAGCACGGGTCCAGTCCGTGATCTCCGGCACTGCGACGCCGGCCCGATGAGCACCATCGGGGCTCGCCGGGACAGGGGGCCTGACATCAGGGCGGCGATGGAGCGGCTGCTCACCGGTCGGCCGATTCACACCGACGGCAGGCTCGACGTCTCCTCCCTGGCCGTTGAGGCCGGCGTCTCCCGCCAAGATCTCTATCGCACCCACCGGGCGATCCTGGACGAGTTCCGCGCCCACTTGCTGCGCGTGGAGGCCGCCGGGGGCAACACGAAGCAGACCGAGCACGTCGCCCGCCTCGCACGACAGCTCGATGACGCGCTCGGCCGAGCCGCCCGCTATCGGGGCGAGCGCGACGCCGCCCGACGCGAGCGCGACGTCAACGCCTCCCAGGTCGTTCATCTCGCCGAGCAGAACCGAACTCTCCGAGCCGCGCTCGATGCTGAGGCAGCCGTGACGCCGATCCGGCGCAGCTAGCCCACTTGATGCGATGAAGGAGCGCTGAGCGCGCTCCCGCGTGACGGGGTGGTGAATCACCAGCCGGCGCCGAACGAGGAGGGCCGAAGACGGTGCTCACCCTGACGATCGTGTACGAGTGCCCGGGTTGCGGAGAGCGACTGCTGGAACGCCGGTGCCCGGACTGCAACCTGTTCTGCAAGTCGTTGGGCCGAGGGAACTGCCCGTGCTGCGATGAGGTGAGCGAGTGAGTGGGGCCTCCACCTCCCGCCGGCGACCGAGCAAGGACAAGACTCGGGCTTCCGAAGGCAACACCAACGACAAGGGAGGCCCCACCGTGGAACGACAGTACGTCGGCATCGACCTGCACCGGCGCCGGAGCGTGATCGTGCGCCGCACGCCGGCGGGCGAAACGCTCGAGACCGTCCGCATCGACAACGACCCCGTGGCCCTGGCCCTGGAGCTGGCCAAGGCCGGCCCCGACCCCGAGGTGGTGCTGGAGGCCACCTACGGCTGGTACTGGGCCTCCGACGTGCTCCAGGCCAATGGGGCGAACGTGCACCTGGCCCACCCCCTCGGCAACAACTGGGGCCACCGCCGGGTCAAGAACGACGAACGCGACGCCACTGACCTGGTCGACCTGCTCCGAATGGGACGGCTGGCCGAGGCCTGGATCGCCCCGCCCGAACTGCGTGAGCTCCGAGAGCTGGTCCGCTATAGGGCCAAGCTCGTCGCCCTGCGCTCGGGGCTCAAGGCCCAGGTGCACGCCGTGCTGGCCAAGGAGGGCGTCCGGGTCGGAATGACCGACCTGTTCGGCGTGGCCGGCCGGGCCCTGCTCGACACCTGCGAGCTGGGCCGGGCCTATGCCACCCGGGTGGAGTCGCTGCGGGACCTCATCGAGCTGTTCGACCGGGAGGTGGGGATGCTCGAAGGCCTGGTCAACCGCCAGCTGGCCAACCACGCCGGCTACCGGGCCGTGCAGACCATCTGCGGGGTTGGCCCCGTGCTCGGCGCCGTCTTCGTGGCCGAGATCGGCGATGTGCACCGCTTCCCCGCCGCCCCCCAGCTGTGTTCGTGGGCCGGGCTCACCCCAGCACATCGTGAGTCCGACACCACCGTGCGCCGGGGCCACATCACCAAGCAGGGCAGCCGCCTGGTGCGCTGGGCCGCGGTCGAGGCTGTCCAGCGCCAGCGGGGCGGCACGTTCCTCCAGGCCCATCACCACCGGGTGGCCGACCGCCGGGGCAAGGGCATCGGCAAGGTCGCTACCGCCCGCAAACTTCTCACCCTCGTCTACTACGGCCTGCGCGACGGGGAGATCCGCTGCCTGGCCAAGGCGGGGTGACCAAGCCCGGACGCAGCCGGGATCGCGAGCTCGCTATTTGTCATGGCCCCCGAAAGGCGAGGCCGCGCGCTTGATTGAGCCCGCCCGGCTGCGGCCGACACGCTCCATGCCACCTCGTCGTGGCGAAGGAATGACCGGCACCCGGGCTCAACCCGGCGATGCCCGACCAGCAGCGCTGGTCTTGGAGCGCGGACCGCAGGCGTCCCCCTGTGCAGAACCGGCAGGAGGGCAGGTAAGAAGCCCTGTCGGGCTTCGATCCCCATTTTCCTGAGGGCCTGACCGGGCCGTCAAGGCTTCCCCTACGGGCGGCCTTCGGCCGGCCTTGACCGCCCTCGTCTTCCCCGTCCCGATTGCGGGTCCACTTCGGCGCGCCCGGAGGCGAGGA
>JBBQRO010000296.1:0-3241 GCA_038214685.1 Acidimicrobiales bacterium | reverse complement strand
CTGTGCTCGTGTGGACGTCGGGGTTGCGTCGAGGCTTACGCCGGTCGGCGCACCATGGCGGCGACGGCACGGGCGATGGTGGATGCCGGTCGGTCCACCGATCTCTTCGACATCCAACAGGACGAAGGGAAGCAGAGGCCTACGTCGAAGGTGTGGGCTCGAGCCCTCGAGGATGAGGACGAGCTGACCACCCAGCTGTTCGACGACGCGATCGACGCGATCGCCGTCGGGGTCGGTTCGGTGGTCAACCTCCTAGACGTTTCGCTGGTCGTGGTCGGCGGCGGGATGGCGGAGAAGTTGGGCCAGGACCTGGCCGACCGGATCCTTGAGGCCTCACGTCCGTGGATGCTGCACCCGAACCCGGGCCTGAGCTTCGTGGTCTCCGCCCTGGGCGACGATGCCGGCGTGGTCGGTGCCGCAGAGCTTGCTCGAGCCCAGGTCATCGCGGGCTGAACCCCGTTCAGCAGGTCGACCCTGGCGTCGGGGCCGGGTCTGCTGGTCCGGTGCCGGGTTCGAACCACCGGGCGATCACGACGTCAGTGGAGGAGTGGGCGAGGATCGAGGCGGTGACGACGAGGGCGACGAGGTGGAAGAGCTCGTCGCTGCGGGCGAGTCCGGCTTCGAGGATGAGGAGTCCGTAGACGACGGACGCGAAGCCCTTGGGTCCGAACCAGGCGGCGGCGAGGCGTTCGCGCCGGTCGAGCTTGGATCGCAGGAGGGCGATGCCGAGTGCCATCGGACGGGCTGCGAACAGGGCGAGCGCCGCGAACGCGTACCCGCGGAGGCCGATGTCTCCGAGGAACGGTAGCGAGATGAGCGAGCCGAAGACGAGCAGGGCGGCGAGCTTGAGGAGTTCGGCGACGAGCTCACCGAACTCTTGGAAGGCGGCGCGCATGGGCGGGCTCAGCGACGCGATGGTGATGCCGGCGGAGAACGCGGCGAGGAAGATGTTGGCGTGGGTGAGCGTCGCGGCGGCGAGCACGATGAGGCCGACGGCTACGGCGTTGAGCGGCTGGTACGCCGCGGAGGCGGCGAAGAATCGGAGGCGTTCCAGCCAGATCGCCACTGCGGGCACCGCTACGCCGATCGCGATGCCGCCGATGACCTCGGCCAGGAGGGTGGTGGTTGCGGTCCCGGCGGAGCCGGCGGCGGCCAGGAGGACGACCACGATGGGGAGGGCGAGGCCGTCGTTGAGGCCGCTCTCGATGTTGAGGAGGTTGCGCAGCCGGTAGGGGATCTCCTCGCGGCCGACGATGGCTGCGGCGAACACGGGGTCGGTGGGGCTGAGGACGGCACCGATGAGGAACGACTCGGTCCACGGGAGGCCAGCAACGTAGTGGGCGAGTGCGGCGGTGGCGAGGAGGGTGAGCGGGAGCCCGAGGCCGAGCGCTCGACCGGGAAGCCGCCAGGCAGAACGGATGTCGCGCACCCCTGTACGCATGCCGTCGGAGAAGAGGATGCTGAACAGGGCCAGTTCGGCGAGGCCCGAGACCAGCTCGTCGTCGGCCTGGATGTGCAGGACACCCAGCGAAGCGTCGCCCAGGAAGAACCCGGCGAGGAGGAACAGTGCTGCGGTCGACAGCACGGTCCGGTTGGCCAGGCTGGAGAGCAGCACCGCAGCCAGCAGCAGCACCGCGAACACCAGTAGGAGGACCATCGATCCACCGTAGGGCCCAAGGGCCCGAGATCCATCCTGGCCACCAGCGGCCCGACGACGAGGAAGGGGAGCCACGCGACTCCCTCCACCTGATCGCGTCATCTTCAGCCAGGACCGTGGTCAGCGCCAGCGAGGATCAGGACGAGCCCCCCTCGTAGTTGAAGTAGCTGGACGGCACGGGCTCGAAGCCCCGGTAGGAGAAGATCCTCGTCATCCCCACCGGGGCGCCGTTAAAGCCCGACATCTTGGCGTTGGCGGTGTGGTGGGGGACATGACAGTGGAAAATCCAGTTGCCGGGTTGTCGGCGATGAACTCGATCTCGAAGAAGTCGCCCGGGCCCACGGTTTGGGTCGTCTCCTCCGAACGAGCTTGGGGCGGGACAGGGTGGCCATTCTTGGAGGTCACGACGAAGCCGTGGCCGTGCAGGTGCATGGCGTGATCCAGGTTCGAGGCGTTGTACAGCCGGTTGCGCACGCGGTTACCCTTGTCGATCATGATCGGCCCGCCCGATGCGTCACCAGTCTTGCCGTTGATGGTGGAGAAGGGGAAGGAGCCCGTTCCCGGAGGGAAAGGCTGGACCAAGGCGCCGTTGGTGACCATCGGATCCATGGGCCCGGCCACCGGGGCGAACTGCTGGAGGGTCATCGCCACATCGACGTCGGCCTGATCCTTGGCGGCAACCTTCTTGGGCTGGATGATGAACATCCCGTCGAGCCCCCGCAAGTCTTGGACGGCACTGTCGGTGTGGGAGTGGTAGGCGAAGCTCCCTGGGTGTTCGGGGGCGAACTCGTAGGTAAAGGTCTGCCCGGGGGCAATGGGCTCAGGCTGGCTGACCCCTGCCACGCCGTCTGCTCGGTTGGGTTAGTGGAGCCCGTGGAAATGCACGGTCGTGTTGGTGGGCATCGGCGCGCTGGCCATGGGGGCCGGAGGCACGCTGGGGGGCAGGTTGTTGATCACCACGATGCGGACCGCCTCGCCTTCGGTCACCACCAAGGTCGGTCCCGGCGTGGACTCGTTGTAGCCCCACACAGGTGGCCGTCTTGATGGGGAAACCGGCAATCTGCTGCTCGAACTGGGAGGCGGTACGGCGGAAGGTGCGGACGTTGCTTGCCAGCTCACCGGCGTCGGTGGCCACGCTGGGGGTCACGACCTCGCCGGGCGCCACCCCGCCCCCCCCGTCGAGACCGACATCGGCCCGGCCGCCGACCCCGGTGTCGGGCGCGGTGCCCTCACCAGAGGGTAAGACCAGGGCGATGATGGCCACCACCAAGGCGGCGACCGCCACCACGATGGCCACGATTCCAGACCTCCCAGCATGGTGTGAGAGTCGCTTGTGGCCGAGCGCTCGGGTTCAGTGGCCCTTGATGGTGTAGACGAGGCGGTAGTTGGTGCCCGGGTAGATCGTTTCGGTTGCGGTGAGCTCGACGCAGATGGCAGCGATGGCGCGGCTGCGGCGGGGTGAGGAGAGCGGTTCGAGTCGGACGTGGAGTTC
The DNA here is from genome assembly GCA_038214685.1 of Acidimicrobiales bacterium. GTDB lineage: Bacteria > Actinomycetota > Acidimicrobiia > Acidimicrobiales > AC-14 > CADCTB01. The sequence continues at coordinate 92 of JBBQRO010000296.1, read as the reverse complement.
CTCGCCGATGATCTCGAGGTCGGCCGAGGCCGAGAATGCTTCGGCCAGGAGGCTGTGGGCTTCGTCTTCGGCTCGTGCGTAGTGGGGGCCGA
>JBBQRO010000295.1:0-3277 GCA_038214685.1 Acidimicrobiales bacterium | reverse complement strand
TCAGCCGCGCCGCCGTGGCCCGCACCTCTTCGGCCCTGACACTGTGGCCCTGCACCGCCAGCGCCCCGCCGGCCGCCACCCGCTGGGCGTAGCCATCCATCGCCTCTACTGCCGGGCCGGGGAGGGGAGCGACGCCGGCGTGGTTCAGATAGGTCCAACGCTCGGTGACCGGGAAATCCGAGCGAGGCAGCGGCAAGGTCATGGCGACGTGTGTACCAGCGCCATGACCGGACGGGGCGCCGTCGCAGAAATGGGACGGGGTAGTGCTAGCGTTCCGCCTCCGGGGCCGTTAGCTCAGTTGGCAGAGCACTTGCATGACGCGCAAGGGGTCGGGGGTTCAAATCCCTCACGGCCCACCGGGAGATGGCGTCGACCAGCTGGTCGAGTCGGTTCCATCGTCGGCGCTCGCCGACGGTTACGGTCACCTCGAAGCCGAGGTGGTCGGCCAAACGCCGCCAACCGGGCGCCGGTCTCCGCGACCGGGTCAGAGGCCCTGGAGGAGAGCAGCTCGCACGGTCTACTGCTCTGTAGACTGAAGCCATGGTGCGTCCTGAAAGCTGGACCAGACCAGCGGGTGCAAGTCCCGTCCGGGTAAACGCCGGAGAGCCCGGTAGCAGGCCCCGGTCCGTCGCCGAGAGGCGGCGGGCTGAGCGGGGCGTCAAGAGCCTCTTTGGAGGGAGCAAGCGTGTGGGCCGTAGCGCCACCAGGCGCGAGTCCTGCAGCCTCGTCACATTTACAACGGGGGAGCCGAGCCGCTCATGTCACGGCGAAGGCGATATCCGACCGACTGGCGTTCCGGACATGCCCATGGTCGGGTCCCCTCGGGGTATGGGGAGCGGCACGCACGCAAGGCCTGGTTCGGAACAGGAGAGACCCGTCTGCGCAGCCTCGTCGGCAAAGACCGCTCGTATAAGCCAATGGTGAAGTCGAGCGGAGCGCAGCGGGAGTCCGACGGGGCCGTAGTACCGCTGATCGCCGGGAGGAACCCGGCGGGAGGGAAGGGCCCCGACTTCGGTCACGCCGGCAAGGGAGAAGCGTGCAAGGGCATGGCCGGGACCGCCCGGCCCAACCACCTCGGCGGGCATTCGCCCGTCGTCGCCGACCGGCCCTGGCCGGACACGGCCAACGTGCGCAAGCTCCGGAACCGGCTATGGGCTGCGGCCAAGCAGTCTGAGGGTCGCCGCTTCCACGCCCTGTACGACCGCATCCACAGAGGCGACGTGCTGTGGGAGGCGTGGGAGCGGGTGCGAGCCAATCGTGGCGCCGCCGGGGTCGATCGCCTGACCCTGGAGGCGGTGGAGGCCTACGGAGCCCAGCGCATGCTGGCCGAGCTCCAAGAGGACCTCCGTGCAGGCAACTACCACCCGTCGCCCGTTCGGCGAGTGGAGATCCCTAAGCCAGACGGCTCCAAGCGGCCACTCGGCATCCCCACCGTGCGCGATCGCGTGTGCCAGCAGGCGGCGAAGCTCATTCTCGAGCCCTTGTTCGAGGCCGACTTCCTCCCCTGTAGCTATGGGTTTCGGCCCAAGCGCTCGGCCACCGACGCCCTCGAAGCCATCCGCACGTCGTTCCCGACAGGACGAGTCTTCGTCTTCGAGGCTGACATCCGGAACTTCTTCGGCGAAATCGACCATGACAGGCTCTTGGCCATGGTCGCAGAGCGCGTGTCGGACCGGCGGGTGCTCAAGCTGTTGCGCCAATGGCTGCGTGCAGGGGTGCTGGTCGAGGGGGAGCGCTGCGAGACGGTCACGGGCACGCCCCAGGGCGGGGTCATCTCCCCGCTGCTGGCCAACATCTACCTGCACGCCTTCGATCGGGCCTGGGCCGAGCGTGGCGTCGGAGAAGTTGTCCGCTACGCGGACGACTTCGTGGTGTTGTGCTCGTCTCAGGAACAGGCTGAGGAGGCTCAGCGGCGGGCGACCGCCATGCTCGGCGACCTCGGTCTGGAGCTGCACCCGGACAAGACCCGAGTGGTCGACCTCCGGGAGGGCAAGGAGGGCTTCGATTTCCTCGGTTGTCACCTTCACGCCCGCATGTCGGGCCGGATGTGGGAGCAGTACGGCAAGGTCCGTTACTACCTCCACCGCTGGCCCTCCAAGCGGTCGATGAAGCGGGCACGCCAGAGGATCAAGGAACTCACCGATCGAAGGTGGGTCGGTACGGAGCTGAAGGTGCTCATCGAGCGCCTCAACCTGTTTCTCCGGGGATGGGGCAACTACTTCCGCACCGGCAACGCGTCCGACAAGTTCCGCCAGCTCGATCGCCACGTAACGTGGCGGCTGAAACGCTTGCTCATCAAGAAGCGCGGCCGCAACCTACGGGCAGGGCAGGCGGGACGTTGGACCGAGGCCTGGTTCCACGACCAGGGCCTGCACAAGCTGCTCGGCACCATCCGCTACCCAAAGGTTGCGTAACCATGTCAAGACGACCGTCGGCAAGCCGTATGCGGGAGAACCGCACGTACGGATTGAAAGGGGGATGGGGAAACGGGCTCGCATGTCGAGCACTGCGCCCCTGACTACCAATGAGCACGACGATCCGGGTGAGCGAGACCACTAGGCAACGTGCTGCTGACCTGGCGGCCAAGACCGGCAGCCAGATGCAAGCGATCGTGGAGCAAGCGCTCGTGGCATACGAGCGCATCCTGTTCTGGGAAGCGTTCGAGGACGGATACCGCCGGCTGGCCGACGACGCCGAGGCCTGGGACGAGGTGGATGCTGAGCGTCGCGAGGAGGCTCCCGCGCTGCGCGACGGCCTGGGGTGAAGCCGGCTTCGGCCGCCGGACCTCGACGGGGCGAGATCTGGTTGGTGGACTTCGGCAACCCGGTCGGCCACGAGCAGGGCTATCGACGGCCCGGCCTGGTCGTCTCGGCCGACCGCATGAATGCCAGCAGGGCTGGCTTGGTCATCGTCGTACCGGTCACTCGGACTCCTCGCGACCTTCCGTCTCACGTCGAGATCGAGGCGGAGGCGGCGGGGCTTGCTGACCTCAGCTACGCCAAGTGCGAAGATGTCAAGTCCGTCTCCCGGGAGCGCCTGGTGCACCGGATCGGCCGCACGTCGGAGGATGTCCTGTTCCAGGTCACGGGGGTGATCCGAACCCTTCTCGAAGGCTGATCCGGCGCTGGACTCCATGGGCTCTCCTCGCCGGCGCCGGCGCCGGCGCCGGCCCCGGGTGGGGTCAGGGCGCGGGGTTGAAGCAGCCGAGGCGGCAGACAGCAGGCCTCCACCGGCGCCCCGTGGGGGGGGTGGTGAGATGGCGGGGGGCGGGAGAGGT
>JBBQRO010000294.1:0-3280 GCA_038214685.1 Acidimicrobiales bacterium | reverse complement strand
GATGGGAGGCAACCTACGGCAGGCCCAACGCCCCGCCAGGGATGCCAAGGACACCCTCAGATAACGCGTCCACCACGCAGCCCCTCGCCCCCGCTGGCTACACAAAGGACACTCCCGTCAGACCCCTAGATACGTGCCGTTATCGGGCGCCCCTGAACGGCACCCTATGGGCTCCACCAGAGACCTACCTGCTCGCGATTATGGGCGGGCAAGCGGCTCGGCTTCGCCGGATATCGAGCGCCACGTGGCGGCTTATGCGCCCACCGAGTCGAGTCGGTGGGCGCGGTCAAGCGGCCGTTGCTACGAGCTCATGGTAGGCCTCGGCCGGCGTTCGCCAGTTGAGGACTTTCCGGGGCCTGCCGTTCATCTCGACAGCGACGGCGGCCAGCTGCGTCCGGCTGACGTTGTTGAGGTCGGTGCCCTTTGGGAAGTACTGGCGGAGCAGGCCGTTCATGTGCTCGTTCGAGGGCCGCTGCCACGGCGAGTGGGGGTCGCAGAAGTACACCTCGATATCCGCGTTGATCTCAAGGCGCACCCACTCGGCCATCTCCCGGCCCTGGTCCCACGTCAGCGATCGGCGGGCGATGTCGGGCAGGTCACCGACCAGTCCGAGGAGGCAGTCGTAGACGGACTGGGCGTCGTGACCATCAGGGAGCTCCCCGAGAAGCAGGAACCGGGAGCGTCGCTCGACGACGGTCACGATCGCCGAGCGGTTGAACGCGCCCATGATCAGATCGCCCTCCCAATGCCCGGGGATCGCCCGGTCCGCGGCCTCGGGTGGCCGAGCGCTGATCGGCTCGATGTCCCCGAGAACATTGGCCCGCCGGGCCGCCTCACCCCGCTTGCGAGGCCGACGACGGAGCCGCCCGGACCGCAACGCCGAGATCAGCTCCTTCTTCAACCCGCCCTTGCCTTGGAGGTACAGCGCGGCGTAGATCGTCTCGTGGCTCACCCGCATCGCCTGGCACAATCAAGACGATGAGCCTCGTCTCGTGGTTGCGTAAGCGTTGGCCGGCTGGTGACAAGCCAGCAAGGACTAGGCGGGGCAGCGGAGCTGTTGGTTCTTGGCATCCGGACCCTGTTGAGGACGACGACCCGCCGCGGTGGCCCCCCAGTCCACGTCAACGCCGACGCGGCGGTGGGACGGCAGGGGTGCGGGAACCACGACGGCCACTCCCCTCCGGGGGCTCTGGTAAGGCAGAGAAGAAGATCGAGTAGGCGCCGGTGAGAAGCCGCCGAACACCTCGTCGCGTCGCGACCGACTACTCCCGCGACCAAGAGAGCGGCGGGCGGAAGAAGCTGGGATCTAGCTGCTGAATCAGTGTGCCCGACGACGGACACCGCGAGAGTGCTCCAGTTCGGGCACGTCAGGAGCGCTTGGTGGCGCTCCGCCCACCGCACGCGGTCTCGTCTGGTTGGTGCCGGCAGGCCAACCTGTGGCCATCGCGCGAGGATCCGTGGCGTGCCCGAGCGATGGGTGACGCAACAGGAGGCCATGCCGCTGCTCAACGTTTCGTGCCGGACCGCTAGTCCCCAAGGTGGCTGTGACGCCAGCGTCCCGGCAGTTAGACTGCGAACAGACGTTCGTCCATGAGGAGGAGAGATGGCTCCTAAGAAGACTGTCCCCGTCAAGCCCCACAAGCGATCCCCGCCGAACGAGCCGGCGTGGCCTGGACCTGGAAACAAGCCGGGTCCAAAGCCAGTCAGGGTTGAGCCACACAAGCGGACGACACCAAAGAAGTAGGACCGGTCGCCTCACGCCGGTTACCTCGCGCGCGGCCGTGCCCCCCAGACCGGCGATCTGGGACGAGGACCATCGGACACCATGGACCCTGTGGCTACCTCTCCTGACAGCGATCCTCGGAACTGGCGACTCTCGGTCTCCAAGGCGCACCTGGCGCTGTACTCGGAGTTGAGCAAGGAGCCTCGGCATCTGCCGCCATCCGAGGCGAGGATGATGGTCGAGCTGGTCGACGCGTGGCGCGCCCACGAGCACCGTAAACACATCGCGCTCATGGCCGCCCTCGATTCGGCGTCTTACGGGTGATCGGGCGGCATGGCGCGCGAGCGACCCGGCGTTCCGGGGCACGCGCCGCCGACCTCGGGCCGGTCGTTATGCGGCGCAAAGGACGTGCCGATACTGGGCACCGGCTCGTTGCCTGATCACGCACCTCGGTTGCGGGATGATGGCAGCGTGCGCCCGCTGCTGCTCCTCGACGTGGACGGCGTCCTGATGCCTACCGGTACCTCTGTGCCGCCCGGCTTCGAGCGCCACTTCGGCGACGACTACGAGGTCGTCGTCTCACACGAACATGGCATGTGGTTACGCCAGTTGGCGGAGCTCTTCGATCTGGTTTGGGCCACGACTTGGGGCGCTTCTGCGGCGCCCATCTTCGGCCGCCTTCTTCGGCTGCCACCCATGCCCGCGATCGAGCTTCGTCATCTGGTGCACGATGGCACTCCGAAGCTGACGGATGTTGCGTCCTTCGTTGGTGAGGGTCCGGTGGCTTGGGTGGACGACGAGCTCTTCGAGGACGCGTTCGGGTGGGCAGCCGCTCGTCGCGCACCGACGCTCTTGATACGCGCCAGCGGTTCGAGAGGCCTGTCGAGAGAGAACTTCGACCAACTGCTGGCCTTCGGCCAGCGAGTCATATCTGAGTGACCGTCTGGGCGAGAGGAGGCGGCCGACATCGGCGAGCGGATGAGTCGTCGCCCGGCCTTCTTCGGAGGCTGCTCCTCCACAGGAGCAGCATTGTTTTACCGGGCGCCCGACTGGTGCTGCTACACGGGCGTTCCGTAGATGGGATCACGATCGCTGGCGCGACTCGACCCGGTAGTTCGTGGCCTCCCTCTCCACCCGCTCCCCCACACACCCGGGCGTGGACGCTTCCCAGCCGGTGGGCGGCAGACCGGCGTCTGAGGCCGCCCGTGATCTCGGGCTGGCGCCGTTGCTCCCGGCCGATAGCGCAGCGGACCGGCTGGCGGCCCCGGCCGGCACGGGGGCAGGCTGCGGGTCGCCATGGTCGCTCTAACCCCCCGAGTCCTTCTGGCCGCCGCCGCCGACGCGGTCCTCGACGAGCGGCGCCCACTGGCGCCGCACGAGCTGGCTGTCCTGGCCTCACTACCTGACGAGCATGTGCCCGCCCTGGCCTCGGTGGCCCATGAGGCCCGGTTGGCCTGGTGCGGCCCCACCGTCGAGCTGGAGGGCATCCTGGCGGCCAAGACGGGCGGCTGCCCTGAGGACTGCCACTTCTGCTCCCAGTCGGCCCGGTACCCGACC
>JBBQRO010000293.1:0-3359 GCA_038214685.1 Acidimicrobiales bacterium | reverse complement strand
GAGCTGTGGTCGAAGCGGGTGGGCGCCACCCTGGTCAGGGGCAACGAGGGGGGCGACCCCGGCGCCGTGGTCTTCGACGCCGTGGAGCGGGCCGCAGCCCGCCACACCGACCTGGTCCTGGCCGACACCGCCGGCCGCCTGCACACCAAGGTCAACCTCATGGAGGAGTTGAAGAAGATGCGGAGGGTGGCCGACAAGCCGCCGGGCAAGGTCACCGAGGTCCTCCTGGTCATCGACGCCACCACCGGCCAGAACGGCCTGGTCCAGGCCAAGCAGTTCACCGAGGCGGTGGAGGTCACCGGCGTGGTGCTCACCAAGCTCGACGGCACGGCCAAGGGCGGCATCGTGCTGGCCATCCAGAACGACCTGGGGATCCCCATCAAGCTGGTCGGTCTGGGCGAGACGGCCGACGACCTCATCCCCTTCGACCCCGACGAGTTCATCGACGCCTTGTTCGCCTGACCCGTTCCGAGAGTGGGTAGTTCGCGGCGTCATAGCGTACCGAAGTACCCACACTCGCCCGGGAGCCAGGGTCCGGTAGCCTGGGGTAGCGATGTTCGACAATCTCTCCGATCGTTTCGAGACGATCTTCAAGCGGATGCGCGGTCGCGGCCGTATGGGCGAGGCCGAGGTCGACGAGGTCCTGCGCGAGATCCGGGTCGCTCTGCTCGAGGCCGACGTCAACTTCAAGGTCGTCAAGAACCTGGTCGGGCGGATCCGGGAGCAGTGCATCGGTGCCGACCTGTCGGGGAGCCTCAGCCCGGCCCAGCAGGTCATCAAGATCGTCCACCAGGAGCTGGTCAACGCCCTGGGTGGCGAGAACCTCAAGATCACCTATGCCTCGAAGCCGCCCACGGTCGTGATGCTGGCCGGCCTTCAGGGCTCCGGTAAGACCACCGCCTGCGGGAAGCTGGCCAAGTGGTTCCGCTCTCAGGGCCGCAACCCCATCCTGATCGGCTGTGACCTGCAGCGCCCCGCCGCCGTCGAGCAGCTACGGGTGCTGGGCGGCCAGGCCGGCGTCCCCGTGTTCTCCGAGCCGAGCGATCCTGAATCGGCGGCCCGCGCCGGCATGGAGGAGGCCCGGCGCCTGGGCAAAGACGTGGTGATCGTGGACACCGCCGGCCGGCTCCACGTCGACGAAGAGCTGATGGATGAGGCCCGGCGCATCTCCGAGGCCGTCCAGCCGAACTACACGTTCCTGGTGATCGACGCCATGACCGGCCAGGACGCGGTCAACGTGGCCGAGTCCTTCCACCAGACGCTGGCCATCGACGGTGTGATCCTCTCCAAGCTCGACGGCGACTCTCGCGGTGGTGCGGCGCTGTCGGTCAAGGAGGTCATCGGCCGGCCCATCGCCTTCGCCTCGGTCGGGGAGAAGCTTCGCGACTTCGAGGCCTTCCACCCCGACCGCATGGCCGGGCGGATCCTGGGCATGGGCGACGTCCTCACCCTCATCGAGAAGGCCGAGCAGGCCTATGACTCCGACGAGGCGGCGAAGGCGGCCGAGAAGCTCCAGAAGGGCAACTTCACCCTCGAGGACTTTCTCGAGCAGATGCAGCAGGTGAAGAAGATGGGGCCGATCCAGAACCTTGTCGGTATGCTGCCCGGAATCCCCAAGGAATTGAAGAACGCCGAGATCGACGAGAAGGAGATCGGTCGGATCGAGGCGATCATCCGTTCCATGACGCTCGAAGAGCGGCGGGAACCACAGATCATGAACGGCTCCCGCCGGTTGCGGGTGGCCCAGGGCAGCGGGACGACCACCAACGAGGTCAACCAACTGCTCAAGCAGTTCAAGGACATGCAGAAGATGATGCGTATGTTCGGCAAGGGCGGCGGCGGTGGCGGCAAGGGCCAACCCCGCGTGCCGAGCTTCGGATAACCCCCAGGAAAGAGGAAATGTGGCAGTCAAGCTCCGCCTGATGCGGATGGGCAAGAAGAAGCAGCCGACCTACCGGCTGGTCGCCGCCGACGGGCGGTCGCCGCGCGACGGTCGGTTCATCGAGATCGTGGGCACCTACGACCCCCGGGCCGAGCCGTCGCTCATCAAGATCGACAACGACAGGGCGGTGGCCTGGCTCCAGAAGGGGGCCCAGCCCACCGAGCGGGTGCAGACCCTCCTGAAGATCTCCGGTGCGTGGGAGCAGTTCAAGCCCGGCACCGGTGGCGCCCCTGCGCCTGCCCCCGCCGCAGCTGCTGCGCCCGAGCCGGCGGCCGCCGGGTGAGCGACGCCGGCGTCGACGAGGCCGAGCTCGACGACGACATCGACGGCGAGGTCACAGACGGCAACCGTCTCGAGGGTTCGGTGCCCCGGACCGTGCTCGAGTACCTGGCCAGGGCCATCGTCGACGACCCCGACTCGGTCACCGTCGAGGTCGACGAGAGCCGCAGTACGGTCAGCCTTCGCCTCAACGTGTCGCCCGACGACATGGGTCGCGTGATCGGCCGACGGGGACGCACGGCGCAGGCCATCCGCACCGTCGTCCGGGCCGCCGCCGCCAAAGAAGGTACCGACGTCCACGTCGACATCGTCGACTAGCCGGCGCCGCCCCTCGGCGAGGATGCGCTGATGCTCGAGGTCGGGCGGATCGTGAAGGCGCACGGGATCCGGGGGGAGGTCATCGTCGAGCTCGTCTCGAACCGGCCCGACCTTCGCCTCGCCCCCCGCTCCGTTCTTGCCTCGGATCGGGGCCCGCTCGAAGTGCTCACGTCCACGCCTCATCAGAACCGGTGGATCGTGGCGTTCCGGGGCATCGAGGACCGGAACGGAGCGGAGACGTACCGGAACACCATGCTCTCGGCCGAGCCGGTTGACGGGGACGACGACGTGCTCTGGGTGCACGAGCTGATCGGGGCGGAGGTGTTCGACCTGGCGGGGCGTAGCTACGGCCCGGTCGAGGCGGTCGAGGCCAATCCGGCCTCTGATCTGCTGGTGCTCTCGGGCGAGCGGCTCGTCCCGCTGGTGTTCGTGAAGACCCGTCTTCCCGGCAGGGTCGTCATCGACCCGCCGCTCGGCCTGCTCGACTGAGCCCTCGGGCGCCGCACGCCTCGTGCCGCTGGCGCCCGGCGACGAGTATCCACTGAACTGGTGACATTCAGTGCGACATAGGACACTGCGTGTCACCAGTTGCGGGTGGAGGCCCGAAGTCAGTGGCCCCGGCGGACCCACTCCTCGATGTGGGGAGACTCGGCGCCGATCGACGTGGAGTCGCCGTGGCCGGTGTGGACCACGGTGGGGGGCGGGATGTACATGAGCAGCCGGCGCAGGGACTCGATGATGGTGGGGAAGTCGGAGTGGGACCGGCCGGTGGCGCCCGGGCCGCCCTGGAAGAGGGTGTCGCCGGTGAAGATGACGTCGG
>JBBQRO010000292.1:0-3367 GCA_038214685.1 Acidimicrobiales bacterium | reverse complement strand
CACCACCCCATCAGCCTGCCGACAGACCCGCCTCGCCGACCTCGTCACCAGCCTCGATCCCAAGCTCACGGCCGCCGCGCTCGGCATGAACGGCAGCGGCCTCGTCCGCTACCTCGACGACAACATCGCCAACGACCGCCTAGCGACCGCGACCAGACGGGTCTGAACCCAACCCGGGCGCAACAGGCGACACCTTGCACACGTTCACGCGAACCTGTGCGGGTGGGAGAAGGAGGAGGCGGCCCCGACGTGGAAGCGGACGTTCGGGTTCCACCCGCTGGTCTGCTTTCTCGACCGGCCCGAGATCGCGTCGGGTGAAGCGCTGGCCGGGATCGTCCGGGCCGGGAACGCCGGCTCGAACACCGCGGCGGATCACATCGAGATCCTCGACCTCGCTCTCGGCAACCTGCCGGCGCAGGCCCGGCCCCGACCCGAGGATCCCGATGGGCCTCGGCTGGTCGTGCGGACCGACGCCGCCGGCGCCACCCACGCCTTCGCCGCCGCCTGCCGGGCCCGGGGTGTCGGGTTCAGCTACGGGTTCGCCATCACCGAACCGATCCGCCAAGCAATCACTGAGGTTCCCGAGCAGGTGTGGGCCCCAGCCATCGAGACCGGCGGCGACATCCGCGAGGGCGCCGAGGTCGTCGAGATCACCAGGCTGATCGACCTTGGTGCCTGGCCGGACGGGTCGCGGCTCATCGTCCGCCGGGAACGGCCGCACCCCGGCGCCCAGCTGTCGCTTTTCGACACCATGAACGAGCACCGCTACACCGCCTTCATCACCGACACCGCCCGCGGCCAGGTTCCTCACCAGACGGCCGGCCTCGAGCTCCGCCACCGCGGGCACGCCCATATAGAGGACCGGATCCGCCAAGCGAAGGCCGCCGGCCTCCGGAACCTCCCGTGCCGTGAAGCAGCCGAGAACAAGGCCTGGCTCGAGACGGTCCTCGCCGCCGCCGACCTCGTCTGCTGGTCGAAGCTCATCTGCTTCGCCGACGACCCCGTCATCGCCCGCTGCGAGATCGACACGTTCCGCTACCGGATCCTCCACACCGCCGCCCGCCTCACCCACACCGGCCGCCGCACCCACCTCCGCATCGACCGCACCTGGACCTGGGCACGCACCCTCGCCCTCGGCTTCAACCGGCTCCGGGCCGCGTTCAACTGAACCGGCCACCGGCGCAGCGCCTACCGGCGTTCCCGTCACCCAGACCGATGGCCCAGCGAAAGACTGATGGCACGCGCCCGACAGTCCTCTCAAGACATCAGATCGCGCCGAAGCACCCCGCCGCGCCCACCCCAGCCACCACTGGCCGCTCACCCGCCATTCCGTGAAAGACCGAGGCTAGGTGACCCGATCATTTCCAAGTGAGTTAGCGAATGGCCTTCGTGCCACAGCGGCTACGTCGGCTCCCCAAGTTCTTCGCTTGGGCCGAGCGTCAATGCTGGGCGCGGTACCCGGAACACTTCAAGTTCGAGGTTAAGGCAATAGACACGCGCCGACGAATCACCGTTCTGGACGGGGAGGATCTGACCCGGTCCGGCCGTCAACGCCACCCGTCGCCTCCTCCCGGAAGCTCGAGCTCGGCTGTCGTCGCTGGCTCCCCACGTCCAGTTCCCGTCGTATACTACCCTTCTCGGCCATCGGTGGTAATCCTCCGTTGGTGTCAGTTGGGATGTCCTGTTAGATGCCCGGCACCTACCAGCCGGCAGGTCTCGGGCGGGGGACCACCACCTCAACTTCCGGGCTACCGAGACAACCTCAGTTCAGACAGCCCTAGAAGTAGAAAAGACATCAAAGAGAGAGCGTGCCGGTTATCTGTCCGGCACTCAGACTGGAGCGACAATGACAACCTGGGAGTATCGAATCGTGAGCATGGGTTTTAGCGAACGAGGTTCGCTCGTCGATAAACTTAACGCGGCCGGACAAGAGGGCTGGGAGGCTGTCTCATTCGCTTCATCGGCGAACGGGTCAACGGCCTTGATGAAGCGGCGGCTATCCTGATAGCGAGGGAATTGTCATTCGCCAACTGGAATGGCCCGTCACCGCTGGGAACTGAACTACCTACGCGGTTCGTCGGCAATGTAGTAAATAGTGGCATGGAGGCTAGGCTGGGGATGGTCATCGGCGCGTCGAAGTCCTAGGACGGCGGTGCCGTGGGTGCCGCCGGTCCTGGTGATCCTGAGCCAGCCGCTCATCTCGCTCGGCCAGCTCGCCCCGCACCCATCTGCCTGTCCCGCCGAATGTGGATCGTGACCTGGACGCCCCGTTGCCGGAGTACTGCCCCGCGTGTGGTGGTGACTGGAGTTCGAGCGGTGGGCCGAGCAGTTCCAGACCGAGCTGCCCGACCCGGCGCCGGCCCGCCGCCGGTCGTCCCGCATACCTGGCCGGATACGGGCCTGTGCCCGGACCCGAAAGGGCGCTGACGTGGTCAGGTGGGCCTGTGGAGAAAGCGATGATCGACGACTCTGGAACCGAGGGACAAGTTGGACGCCACGGCATCGCTGTGGTGAACGGACCCGAGGGCGACGACCTCGGCTGGCTGTCGATCGACTGGCAGCAAGTGGAGGGCGACGTACTTCGCCCCCCTACCGAATCTCCGGACCGCCTGAAGTCGGGCATGGCCTAATGACGCTGGTGCGGCATCGTTGCCGGGAAGACCTCGGTCGGCGCTGTTCTCCAGGAACGATCGGGCGGCGGGCCACACCGACCCGGCGAAGGCCAGGGGGCTGATCGCCACCAGCACGTACACCAGCGCCGACCGCACGACCAGCTCAATCCAGAGCAGAAGGCCAGCGGCGACGGCGACCAGACCGATGACGACGGCGGCGAAGCCACCCGGTGGCACCGGAGGCGGCGGCGCGGAAGCCGGACAGGAAGTGAAGCGCCTGGCCGTCGGCGTTCGACACCACGGCGTTCGAGAGGGCGTCGGTGAGCTCCAGCAGGTACCCGACCACCGCCGTCGTGACCACCATGCCGCCCACCGCCGCCGGGATCCCGCCGGCGACCCCGCGGACCATCCCGCCCGGGTCGCCGGCCAGAAGGCCCTGCAGAAGTCCGAGGAGCACGAAACCGACCAGCAGGACCGGGGCCAGTTGGCGGAGGCCTGCGTACGGCGACCCGGATCCGGCGAACCAGGCGGCACCGACGTCGGGTCGGGCCGAGTTCCGGAGGAAGCCTGTAGGCGCCCTGCGAGTAGCCGCTGTCTCGGCAAGCCCGTAGACGGCCGCACCGGCCAGGATGCTGCCGAGCGATCCCCACAGGGCAAGATGGCTCAGCAAGTTGAGCAGCTGCTGGATGAGCGCGGAGCCCGGCATCACCGTCGTGTTCGGGGCGACCTGAACCTGGGCCAGCAGCGACAGGACC
>JBBQRO010000291.1:0-3374 GCA_038214685.1 Acidimicrobiales bacterium | reverse complement strand
ATAGGGAAGGTCGGCCACGGCCACCACCCCCATCGCCATCCCACCGTAGGGCCACCCGCCAGTCCATGTCGCGACGCCAACGCCCTGACCTGCTCTGTCACCGCTATTCACATAGATGAGACGGCCGCAGCATCCCCCAGTGGTGACCTACGGCGCCCAGGCTGAGGCGGTCGAGAAGCTCAAGTCCAAGGGCCGGTCAGATTTCGATGAGCACCGCCTCCACGGCGGCGTCCTTGTCTGCCTGTGACGGCATGCTGTAACGCCGCGTGGTATCGAGGCGCCGGTGACCGGCGATCTCAGCGACGAGTACCACGTCGGCGCCCGAGCGGATCAGGTTTGTCACGAAGGTATGTCGCAGCACGTGTGCCGACAGCTCCAGGTGGGCCGCTGCGGCCAACCGGCGGACCACCAGATCCACAGCCCGGCTGCTCATCCGCTTCCCAGAACGGGACAACCACAGCGCGTCCACGCCAGGGCCGTCATCGTCGCCAGGGTCGGCGAGAGCAGCCAGCTGTGCGGCCCTGGCCGGGAGCCACTCGTCGAAAGCCTTGCGCGACGCACTGTTGAGGGGGACCTCCCGGTAGGCATCGCCCTTGCCGGAGCGGACCTTGAGGCGGCCGCAGCGGGCCGACATCTCCACATCGGCCATGTCCAAGGCGGCGAGCTCGGAGAGTCGGAGCCCGGCGTAGAAGAAGACTGTCGCCATGGCCCGGTCGCGCGGCGACGGGCTGGCTTCGACGGCTCGCAGGAAGCTCCGTTGGTCGGCCTCCTCCAGGGAGCGCGGGGCGACCTGGGCCAGATGCTCCCGATTGACCGCCGGACGCCCGGCAGCGAGGGACCGGTAGAAGCTGTCGATACCGGCCAACGCCTGGTTCACCGAGGCCGGCGCCCAGCGCTTTACCTTCTTGGCGTGGCGCTTGTAGTCGCGCACTGCCCGGTCGCGGACCTGAGGGTCCGAGAGAGCTTCTCGGCCGTGCTCGGAGCCTGCCAGCCAGGTGAGGAAGCCACGGACCTGGGCCAAGTAGGCATCACGAGACCGCTGCGCGAGGGGCTGGCGCTTCAGCCAGCGGGCGTACGTCGCAAGCAGAGCGTCGGAGTCCACGCACGCCCGCCCCGTTCGTACGACCTTCTTCGATCGAGCAGCCACTTGGCCTCCTGTTCGCGGAACCGGATCCGCCGCTCAGGCACGTTAGTGGAAGCGCGTGCGGACCAAAGTTCCTCTAAGGATGATTAGAGGAAGCGCCTACAAACCCTGTCGGCGCGAGGGCCACACCCTCATTGGCATCAACGGGCGGATCGGCGTACCTCGAGTCGGAGGGTCAGGGAGCCGCCTCGGCACGAAGGCGTGCTTCGCTGGTGTGTAACGCTACCTAAGGGTGTCTAAACACAAGCGTTAGATGATGTGACACACGCTTCATCGATCCGGTCGCCAACCCGTACCGCCCAGGGGCCGGACGCCGGCCCCCTCTTCTCGCTGGGCGAGAGCAGATCCTCGCGGCCTTTGAGATCGTTCGTCGACGTGCCGAGGAGCATGGCGAAGGCGATCGTAGCTGGATCCTCAACGGTTTGCGGGGCATGGGCAAGACGGTGCTGCTCAACGAGCTCCTCGATCAGGTCAGCAGTCACGGGTGGATCACCGCCAAGGTGGAGGCGGGGACGTCTGCGTCACTTGCCGATTCGCTGGCGCAGTCGCTGCTTCGAGCCCTGCGGACGGCGAGCGGGAGACATCCCGAGCAACGGCTGCGTCGCCTGCTGGGCGTCTTCAAGGCCTTCAGCGTCCGCCTCGACCCGTCGGGGTCAGTGAGCCTCGGCGTCGACGTGGCGCCCATCGACGGGGTAGCGGATTCGGGTCGGTTCTCCGATGACCTGGCGGCCCTCTTCGAGGTCCTCGGTGAGACGGGTCGGGACCTCGGCATCGGGGTCCTCGTTCTGATCGACGAGCTGCAAGAGGCGAGACCAGCCGAACTTGCGGCCCTCAATACCGCCGTGCACCAGAGCGGCCAAGCCGATGTGCCGCTCCCCCTCATAGTCGTCGGCGCCGGCTTGCCGTCCCTGCCTGCCCAGCTCGCTGAGGCCACCAGCTACGCCGAGCGCTTGTACGACTTCCGAACCATCGGCCTGCTGGACGATGCCGCCGCTCGCCTGGCGCTGACGGTCCCCGCAGCGGAGCGGAGCGTTGCCTGGGACGGGGACGGACTCGATGCGGCGGTGAGAACCGCCGGCGGCTACCCCTACTTCATCCAGGCCATCGGGAAGCACGTGTGGGATAACGCTCGCAGCAGCCCGATCGAGGCAGACGACGTCGAGGTCGGCCTGGCCGAGGCCCGCCGAGAGGTCGACGACGGTCTCTACCGGTCCCGCTGGGAGCGGGCGACACCAGCGCAGCGGGACCTCCTGCGGGCGCTGGCCGCCCTGGGCGGCGATGGGCCCGCCGCGGTCGCCGACATCGCCAGGTTCATGGGCAAGAGTCGCACCTCGGACATCTCGGTGGCCCGCAACGAGTTGATCAAGAAGGGCCTGACCTACGCCCCCGAGCGCGGCTTGCTCGCTTTCACGGTCCCTGGCATGCACGAGTTCATCGACCGTCAGCCATGACTTCCGCGACGCTCTCGCCGGCCTCCGATCACACGATCCGGCTCGGCTTGCGGGACGCCGTCGACGAACTCGACCCGGTGCATCGGGCCTTCCGACGGCACCCGGCGTCGTTCCTCCGCTCCGGCGGGAACGAGACCTCCGGCCCCGTCCGATCTCGTCGATCTGATACGACAGGCGTTCCTGTCGCACTCCAACGCACGGGCAGAGGGCGTCGCCAGACGACCTGAATTTCCACCAAGCAGACTGAGAGGAAGAGCCCCCGCTTTGCCTTCGAGTGATACGTGTTTCGGCATCCATTGCCTCTGCACGAACCTCGCCCCGCCTCGCCCAGCGGACCGACAGAGTCGTTGAGCGATGTGGCCAGGACGGGCTCGTAGGCCGCCGGGTTGGCCCCGGTCCCAGCCGCCCATCCGTACCGACGAGGACACCATCGCCCTGATGCGCCGCAGCCTCCCTGTCCACTACCCCGACGCCACCATCGCTGGCGTAGCGCGGGTGCAACGAGTCGCGGTTTCCGCTCAACCCCTGTCTGTCAGCCCCATCACCTTTGGAGCTTTGCGTCTCACGTCTGTGGCTTGTAGGTGGGACCCGACTTCGGGGGTGGCGTCTTCGGTCGGCTGCGTGGCAGGGTGATCGGCTCGACTGCCACCTCGCCGCCCTCGTTCCCCACCTGCCCGAGCGCGCCGTGGTGGTGGCGCATTCGACGGGGGCCATCCTGGCCGCCGCCCTTGCCGCCCGGTGGCCGGAGCGGGTCGCGTCGCTGCTGCTCCTGGGCCTGC
>JBBQRO010000290.1:0-3392 GCA_038214685.1 Acidimicrobiales bacterium | reverse complement strand
CGCATCTGGCCCCCGAAGACGCCACCCTGGCTGAGAGCGCCACGGCTGCCCAGCGAGTCGGTCTCGTCGAAGAAGACGATGACCCCGCCATAGCGCACCGAGAGCTTGCGCAGCTTGCGGAACAGCGACTTCACCTTGAGGATGCCGATGCCCATGAACATGGCGGTGAAGGCACCGGGGTCGACGAACATGTAGGGCTTGCCTGTCTCGCCGGCCACCGCCTCGGCCATCAGGGTCTTGCCGGTGCCGGGAGGGCCCCAGAGCAGGAGGCCGCCGGGGACGTAGCCACCCTTCTTCTCGATGGACTCGGGATCGTCGAGGAAGACGATGTTCTCCTTGATCTTCTCCAACACCGAGTCCTGGCCCCAGACGTCGGAGAACCGGGTCTTGATGTCGTCGGGGAAATAGACCTCCATGCCGCCCCGGGACAGGAACCAGAACATGGCCCCGAACTGGATGATGATGAAGGCGACGGCGAAGAACAGCTGGAAGATCAGGGGCAGGGCGGCGAAGATCGTGCTTGGCAGCTGCACGAGGCCCTGGATTGGCGAGGTGTTGAGCACTGCGCCCAGCACCATGGCCACGACGGTCAGCATGATGAGGTACCGCAGGGCCCGGCCCAGGCGGAAGCGGTTCCAGTCGTTCATCCGGCCCTGGCGGCGGGAGAAGCGCCCGAAAACCTGCTGGGTCCAGAAGAGGTGGTACCGGGCCGATCGCTCGCTGATCAGGTAGTGGATCTGGCGGACGATTTCGATGGCGGCCAGGGCGATGAGCCACCACTTCTCGGCGACCTGCTGATCGAAGGCCTCCCAGACAGGCAGGATCGGGTTCTCGCCGGTCTCGGCCAGCACGAAGAACGTGAACAGCCCGGCCAGGAGGAACAGCATCTTGGTGCGGTCCCAGGTGCTCATGGGCTTGCGCGTGGTCCGGTCCTCGAGCCGCTCGCGGCTCTTGAACCCAAAGCCGGTCGGCCCTTGGTCGGGCGGCGCCAGCCCTGCCGGCTCGGTGCTGGTGTCAGGCATGGGTCAGCCCTTCGTTTTGACGGTGAACGACTTGGCGATCTCGGTGAAGAGTGCGTTCTGGCGGAGGAACTGGGCTTCTCCCGAGCGGATCAGGAGCACGTAGAGGCGTTCGGCCTTGCTGTCGACGAGCGTGGTCTGGTCGAAGGCGTAGAAGGGCGACGACGGGTCGGGCCGCAACACGAAGCGGAGCCGGACGCCGCGCACACCGTCGCTGAGGTTCAGCTCCTCCTCGTCGATGGATCGGAAGCTGTTGGTGGACTGCCCGGCCACGCCGAAGGCGCGCTCGTCGACGGCACTCGCAGCCTGCGACTTCATCTCGTCGTAGTTGACGATGACGTTGCGCAGGGCGGCCAGGCTCACCTGATCGTGTTCGTCGGGGCCAAGGGCCCGCACGCTGACCTCCACGACCGGCTCCTCGGCCAGGCCGAGGGTGTGCTCGACGGACGGCTTCGGGTCGGCGTCGAAGGCCACCCGCCACTGGAACTGCCGGTTGACCAGGACGTCGATGAGCGACGACGGCTGGTTGGCCTGCCGGGCGGCGGAGATCTCGGCCCCGACCAGATCGTCGTGCTTGAACTCCGTCCAACCGGCCGGGACCTTCAGGTAGGTGTTGATCGAGGAGTTGCTCACATAGCGGAACTCCGACTTCGAGCATGCCCCGGCCAGGGCCACGACCAGGATGGCCGCGCTCACCACAGTCCAGGGTCGCCGGCCGGCGACAGGGCGTGCCGGGCCGGTGCGGGAGATACGCACAACGTAAGCTTACCGGCGTCTCGGCCGATCACGCGGCTCGATAGCCGCCTCCGGTGACACTTCATCCGCCTGTAATGTCCGACGGGTCCTATGGCGAGTGACCGGAAGTTCCGATTTGGGGCCCAACTTTCCTTCGCCCGGTCGGGCGAGGAGTGGGTAGCCAAGGCCCGGCGCCTCGAGGAACTGGGCTTCGCCACGCTGTGCATGCCCGACCACTTCGACGACCAGTTGGCGCCCATGCCCGCCCTGGCGGCGGCGGCGGCAGCCACCACCACCCTGCGGGTCGGCACCCTGGTGCTCGACAACGACTACCGCCACCCTCTGCTCGTGGCCAAGGAGGCGGCGACCCTGGACCTGCTCTCGGGCGGTCGCTTCGAGCTGGGGATCGGCGCAGGATGGCTGGGCCGCGACTACGAGCAGTCGGGCATCGCCTGCGACACGGCCGGCGTGCGCATCGACCGGCTGGAGGAGGGACTGGCCGTGGTGAAGGGGCTGCTGGCCGGGGGCAAGTTCTCCTTCAGCGGCATGCATTACACCGTGACCGGCCACCCGGGGACGCCCCTGCCCGTGCAGCGCCCCCGCCCGCCCATCCTGGTGGGTGGCGGGGGCCGGCGCATCCTTTCGCTGGCCGGCCGCGAGGCCGATATCGTCAACGTCAACTTCGACCTCCGATCCGGCTCGATCGGCCCGCAGGTGGGTGCCACGGCGACGGCGGCCGCCACCGCCGAGAAGGTCCGGTGGGTTCGCGAGGCGGCGGGGGACCGGTTCGACGACATCGAGCTCTCCTCCACCGCCTATCTGACCATGGTTACCGACGACCGGGAGGCGGTGGCCGGCGGCCTTGGGGTGGGCTTTGGGCTCGACGCCGCGCAGGTCCTGGCCATGCCCAACTTCGCCATCGGCACCATCGGCCAGATCGCGGATGAGCTGGAGCGCCGCCGCGACGAGCTGGGCTTCTCTTATGTCGTCGTGGGCGGCGAGTGCTTCGAGGCCATGGCGCCGGTGGTCGAACGCCTGGCGGGGCGGTAGAAACGAGCCATGGAGTCCACCGAGCTCTCCCTCGACACCTCCGACCGCCGCCTGACCGACCTCACGCCGCAGGTGGCGGAGTTCTGCCGGCCGTTGGGCGACGGGCTGCTGTCGGTGTTCGTGCCCCACGCCACCGCCGGCGTGGCCCTCATGGAGACCGGATCGGGGTCGGAGGCTGACCTCGACGAGCTGTTGGGCCGGCTCTTGCCCCGCGACGACCGTTACCGGCACCGCCACGGCGCCCCGGGCCACGGCGCCGACCACCTGCTGCCGGTCCTGGTCAGTCCGTCGGTGGTGATCCCGGTGGTCGGAGGTCGACCGCAGCTGGGCACGTGGCAGAGCGTGGTCCTCGTCGACTTGAACGCCGACAATCCCCGGCGCACCGTGCGCCTCACCTTCCTCGCCGGCTAGGTGGTTCGCCTATCCGAAGGCCCATCTCCACTTCGGTGAGGCCGTCGCGCTCTCGGACGAATGTGGCCCCCGTCCGCTCGAACCCGTGGCGTTCGTACAGCCTCTCCGCACGGGCATTGCCCTCCGTCACACGCAGTTGCAGCGCCGAGGCGCCGTCCGTGCGCGCCCATTCGATCA
>JBBQRO010000289.1:0-3399 GCA_038214685.1 Acidimicrobiales bacterium | reverse complement strand
CGCCATGACGAAGCCGGGGTCGTGGTCGACCAAGCCGTGACCTCCGGGCAGACGGCCGGGCCGCCTCCGCGACTCCCGATCGATCGCGCGGCACCGGCGCTGACCGCGTGAGCACCGAAGGGGTGCAGAAGCCGCTCGTGGAGCTCCGGGCCGTGACGTCGTCGTTCGGACCCGTCCAGGTGCTGCACGACATCGATCTGGTGATCAACACCGGCGAGGTGGTCGTCCTCCTCGGACCCTCGGGCTCGGGCAAGTCAACGCTGATCCGCTGCATCAACGGGCTGCAGCCGATCGACGGTGGGCGGGTCCTGGTCGACGGGCAGCCCCTCCCGCGCGAGGGAAAGGCACTGGCCCGGCACCGGGCCGACGTGGGCATGGTCTTCCAGTCGTTCAACCTCTTCGCCCACAAGACCATCCTCGAGAACTGCACCCTCGGTCCCACCAAGGTGCGCCGCCTCTCCAAGGGCGAGGCCGTAAAGCGGGCGCAGGCCCTGCTGGACCGGGTCGGCATCGCCGACAAGGCCGGCCGGTACCCAGCCGAGCTTTCCGGCGGCCAGCAGCAGAGGGCTGCGATCGCCCGGGCCCTGGCCATGGAGCCAAAGGTCATGCTGTTCGACGAACCCACCTCGGCCTTGGACCCCGAGATGATCAGCGAGGTCCTCGACGTCATGGTGGGCCTGGCCCATGACGGCACCACGATGGTCGTGGTGACCCACGAGATGGGCTTCGCCCGCAAAGCGGCCCAGCGCGTGGTGTTCCTCGAGGACGGCCAGATCGTCGAATCGGGGCCGCCCGAGGAGTTCTTCTCCAACCCCCGCACCGAGCGGGCCCAAAGCTTTCTCTCCAAGATACTGAGCCATTGACCAAGTTGAGCCAACCATGAACATGAGGAGAACCATGCGCAAGAAGCTGCTATTTGTCCTACTCGCAACCGGGCTGGTGCTGGCCGCCTGTGGCAGCGACACCTCGACCGAGGGAGGGAGCGGCACCACCGCCGGCACGGCCACAGCGGCCACCTTCCCGGCCGGCTCCACGATGGACGCCCTGCAGAAGAAGGGCAAGATCGTCATCGGCACCAAGTTCGATCAGCCGCTGTTCGGGCTGAAGGCTCTGTCCGGCCAGCCCGAGGGCTTCGACGTCGAGATCGCCAAGCTGGTGGCCACCGCCATCTTTGGTAGCAACCTCAGCGGCAAGACCGAGTTCGTCGAGACGCCGTCGGCCGTTCGCGAGCAGTCGATCATCGACGGCAAGGTCGACCTCGTCGCCGCCACCTACACCATCAACGACACCCGCAAGGAGAAGGTCGGCTTCGCTGGTCCCTACTACGTGGCCGGCCAGTCGATCCTGGTGAAGAAGGACAACACCGCGATCACCGGGCTGGACAGCCTGGGCGGGAAGAAGGTGTGCACGGTCCTGGGCTCGACGCCGCTGAAGACCCTGCAGACCCGCGCTCCCACCGCCGACCTGGGGATCCTGTTCGACACCTACTCCAAGTGCGTTGAGGCCCTGAAGGACGGCCGGGTCGAGGCGGTCAGCACCGACAACGTCATCCTGCTCGGGTTCATCAAGGACAACCCCGGCCAGTTCAAGTTGGCTGGCGACACCTTCACCGTCGAGCCCTACGGCATCGGCGTCAAGAAGGAAGACACCGCCTTCCGAACCTTCGTGAACGACACCCTGGAGAAGGCCTACAACGACGGGACCTGGGCCAAGATCTTCGAGAAGGAGGTCGGCAAGGCCACTGAGATCCCGACGCCCACGCCTCCGCCGGTCAACCGGTACTAGGCGCCGCCGTCGGTGGGGGTCCTCCTCGACAACCTTCCTGCGTTCGGTGAGGGCCTCCGCACGACGGCGGCCCTCACCCTCGCCTCCTACCTCGTTGCCCTCGTGCTGGGCACCTTCGTGGCGGCGATGCGGGTGAGCCCCATCCCGCCCCTTCGGTGGCTGGGGACGGTGTGGACCGAAACGCTGCGCAACGTCCCGCTGACCGTGCTCTTCTTCGTGTTCTTCTTCGGGTTCACCAAGATCGGCGTCAGCTACGTGCCCTTCGTCTCGGCGGTGATCGTCCTGGGTTGCTACACGAGCGCATTCGTTGCCGAGGCGATCCGCAGCGGGATCAACAGCGTGGCTCCCGGCCAAGCCGAGGCGGCGCGGGCTCTGGGCCTCACGTTTGCGCAGGTCCTCGGCACCATCGTTCTGCCCCAGGCGTTGCGAACGGTGGTGGCCCCGCTCGGCTCGCTGTTCGTCGCCCTCATCAAGAACACCTCCATCGCTTTCACGATCGCAGTCGTCGAGCTCACCCGCGTCGTGAAGGAGCTGGCCAGCGTGACAGGCGAAGCCATCCCCCTCTACCTGGGAGCGGCCGTGGCCTACCTCCTCCTGGCCCTGCCGTCCTCGGCTGTCATCGGTGCCATCGAGCGAAAGGTGGCGATCCGACGATGACCGTCGCGGTGTTCGCCGATCCGCTGGGCCCCCGAGGCAAGATCAAGGTCGCCGTCGCCACCTTGTTCGGTGGTGTGGCAGTGGCGGGGGTTCTCTACGTCGCCTTTCGCCGCTTCCAGTCGAACGGACAGCTGGAGGGCAAGCTGTGGAGCGACCTCTTCACGGGCGAGTCCCTCCGCTTCTTCTGGGGCGGCCTCAAGAACACTCTGAAGCTGGCGGGCGTGAGCCTTGTCCTCGCCCTCGTCCTCGGCATGGTGCTGGCGCTGGCCCGGCTGTCGAGGCGCACGCCGGTCCGATGGCTCGCCACGTTGTGGCTCCAGTTCTTCCGCGGGGTTCCCCTGGTCGTGCTGATGCTGTTCTTCTACTTCGGCCTGGACATCCCCAACTACACCGCGATCATCATGGGGCTGACCCTGTACAACTCGGCGGTGCTGGCCGAGATCATCCGAGCGGGCATCTTGTCGCTCGATCGGGGGCAGCGCGAGGCGGCGTTCGCCATCGGCATGACCGACGGGCAGGCGATGCGCGCCGTGGTCTTGCCCCAGGCGATCCGGCGCATGGTGCCCGCGCTGGTCAGCCAGCTTGTGGTCCTCCTGAAGGACACGAGCCTCGGGGTGGCCGTGCTCTACGAGGAGCTGCTGCGCCGGGGCGAGCTCGCCGGGGAGTTCCTCAAGAACAAGCTGCAGGCATTCCTGTTCGTCGCCGCCATCTTCCTCATCGTCAACCTCCTGCTGTCGTCAGCCGCACGCTGGCTGGAGGGTCGTCAGGGCAAGGCCAAGAAGGTCGCTCCGGGAGGCCCGGTCCGGGTGAGCGGCGTCGAGGACCTCACGGTCGCCTGAGACCCTTCCGGCCGACACGTGCTCAGGGGTCGATGAGCTGGAGGGCGCTGTCGGTGGCGCCGGCCACCACGATGCGGCCGGTGGAGGGGTCGACGGCGACGTCGTTGGGCTGGCGCAG
>JBBQRO010000288.1:0-3458 GCA_038214685.1 Acidimicrobiales bacterium | reverse complement strand
GGGCCGACACCCTCCAAGGCGCGAACCGTAATGTCGGCCAGCGTCTGGTCCTGGCGGATGATGTCCAAGTCCTCGTCCGGCTCGATCCCGAACACCTCAAGCACCTGATCGAGCATGCGGCGATGCTGGGCGGTGATGGCGACACGGGGCTCGAAGCCGGGGTGGGCCTTCATGGCCAGCACCACGGGAGCGAGCTTGACGGCCTCTGGGCGAGTGCCGAAGATCAACAGAGCGCGGATTGGAAGCGAAAGGGGCGGCACGGAATCCACGGGGAAAGTTATCCTGGTGCGTCGTTCATGTGGGTCGCCAGGCGGACCAGGTTGCCTCGGCGTCGACCTTCGTCCACCCGTCGAGATCGGCAATGCCGCCGTGGAGGAACAGCCACGCCACGCCGTCTCGTCGTGCCCGTTGAGCGAAGGCGACGATGCCACCGCTGGCGAGCACCACCGCGTCCTCGGCCAAGCGATAGCTGATGTGGGTGTAGACCGGCCCAGCCGTGAGGACGAAGAGCGGCAGGCACCGATCGATGGGCCAGGTCGCCGCCACGTCCTCGGCAGCCGGACTAAGGCGCTGGACGAGCCGGGCCAAGTGCGTTGCGTCGTGGTCGGATGCGACCACCTGTCGGCGCTGCCCCACAACCCAGCGCACCAGAGCCACGACAGTGGCAACGGTGGCGGCGAGCACGAGTAGGTCGGGGGGATCAGCGAACATCACCAGGATCGACGCGGTCCGCAGGTAGCGGCCGGCTTCACCGAACCTCCTCAGCCCAGGAATGGTAGCGACGCCGACGAACACGATCATCACACCCAGCCATCCCGCCCTGGTGCAACGCGTCGTCTGCCAGCCGAGGAGGAGGGCGGCAGGGGCGAGGTAGGCTCCTTTCACCAACTCCCGGGCAGCCCAGCGCAGGGCGTCGCCTCCGGCCGGAAGACCAGCGACGCTCGCAGCGCCCTGCCTCATGATCGGATCCAGGACCCGCCAGTAGCGCAGCTGCTCCGTCAGGATCAGCCGGTAGCCGCTCGACGGTCGCACCACGCCGGCCACCAGTGCCAGGCCACACCCGATTGCGATTTGCGGGCATCCCCCCAGGCTCAATGTGACCGCCACTACGACAATGGCTTGCACGGTGAACCGGTGGAGGTACATGCCGACGAGCATCGCCGCGCCTGCAATCCCTGCCGCGACCATTGCCGGGGGGCTGCTCCCAGCCACAGCCGCGATCAGCACCAACGGGATCGCCCCGAGCGACCGAGCGCCGTAGCCTAAACCTTCTCCGATCACGAGAGGCTGGAGGAGCAGCAGGGCTACGAGCACGGGCCGCCCTCCGAGACCCAAGGCGAGGGCGCCAGCGACCATGTCACCGACGACGCCCCCCCAACGGGCGAACCACAGCCGCGGCCTGCCCTCGGGGAACACCGACAGCATGCCGGTGGCCAACGGCGGATAATCGGTCGGTGCGCCGGCCAGCCGATCCAGCTCGTACCGCTGGGCGACGGAGCCGAGGATCCACGCCGGTCGCCGCGAGGCGGCCAGGGCCAGATGTTGGAAGCGGTCAAAGCCATACAGGGGCGCTCGCCACAGCAAGAAGGTCCGCATTGCCAACGACAAGGCGATGCCAACCCCGCCTATCCCCCACAGGCTTCCCGTCATGCCAGTCTGAGCCGGCGCCGGGATTGCACGACCCGGCCGAGGTGCCAGGCGCCAACGAATGCCCCGGCGGCAGCCAACAGGTAGGGGGCGGGGCCGACGGCGGTCGAAGCCCCGACCGCCAGAACCAGCGCCACGAGCACGAGCGGGGCGGGCGGGGCCACACCCGGGTACATCCGATTGACCGAGATGCGCGCGAAGCCGAACTGAAAGGCTTGGGCGACGATGGAGGCCGCCGCCACCCAGGCGATCCCCGATCCCACGACGACTGCCGCCACCGCCACGAGGACGAGGTTTCCTGCGTTCTGTACCACGACGTACCAACGGATGCGGTCGGCGATAAACAGAGCGTTGCCCTCGATGAAGAAGAGACCCTCTATTGCCGCGGCGAGGAGCAACAGGCGACCGGCATGGACGGCGCTCGAGTAGTCGGCGCTCGTCAGGATCTGAAGGCCGAGCGGCAAGAGGAGGACGCCTAGCGGCACAACCACGACTGCGACGGCTTCGACGATCCGGCGATGGGTCTGGATGGCAAGCAGCCGTGCCTCTGGCCCGCCCCGGCCGAACTCGTTGAAGAAGGTGCCTGAGAGACCCGCGCCGATGAACTGCGAGAGGGGCACCGAGACCGCCAGAGCCACGGCGTACAGGGCGAGGGGCACCTTCCCTAGATGGGAGATCACGAGGCTCCTGACGACGAAGCCGGTCAGCAGGTTGGATGCGATGATCGTCTGGTTCACCCCTCCATCGCGCAACAGCGTCCCTAGGGCGCGGCGGCTGAACCGGGGTCTTGCCTGAAGGCCCCTGCGGGCGAACCCCCAGAGGGCAGAGGGCACGAAACCCAGCGTGAATCCGACGGCGGCTCCTTGTAGGCCGGCCAGCAGCGCGCCGACCACGACCGTCGCCACTGCGAACGATCGGAACACCAGCAAGTAGGACGCCGCCGCCTTGCGCCGGTCCGCGGCGTAGAGCGCGTCAAGCCACAGCGTGTCGAGGAGTGCCAGGGGCACACCGGCGAGAACCGCAGCCAGCACCACCGTGCCATCCGGATCGCGGACGATGGCGTCACCGTAACCAAGGGCGAGGGCCGTTCCCACACCGAGGGTGATAGCCCCCGCAGTCAGCGAGGCCGACAGGGCCGTCCCGAGAAGCAATTGCGGCTCCTCCTGCCCTAGCGCGAGCCGGCGCCGTAGCCCCGTCCCGAGGCCGAGGTTGACCACCCCCAGAACGGTGAGGAACAAAGCCAACGCGTAGCTCAAAGTGCCGTACTGCTCCGGTCTGAGCGCATTGGTCAGCACCTTGGTCCGGAGGAGCCCGATTGCGGTCACCATGACGGCGGCGGCACCGAGGCCCGCGAAGGCGACTGGTGCCTGCGACAGCAGTGCCCGGTTCGGCAGGAACCGTCTCACGCGCTCTCGGAGGCCACGGACCCCGAGGGCACCGTCATCGGTCGGCGAGAGCAGCATCGGAGATGATAGACGCCCAAGCAGTTCCCCACGAGGCGTGCGAGTAGTGCTGCTCAACTCGGCGCCTCCCTGCGCTGCCGAGCCGCCGGGCCAGGGCGCCGTCGTCGAGGATGCGCTCGACGGCGTCGGCACAGACGGCGGGATCACCCGGAGGCACCAGGAGACCGTTTACCTCCGTCTCGACGATCTGCGCCAGGCCGCCGATGGCGCTGGCCACGAGAGGAGTTCCGGTGGCCATGCCTTCGAGCGCTGCGTAGGAGGTCGCCTCCACCAGCCCTGACAAGGGGATCGAGGGAACCGCAGCCACCGTCGCTCGCCGGTAGCTCGCTAGCACCTTCTCGCTGCTGG
>JBBQRO010000287.1:0-3465 GCA_038214685.1 Acidimicrobiales bacterium | reverse complement strand
AAGCCGAGGGTCGCCTCACGCCCCTTCGGGTAGCGGCTGATGGCCAGGCTGTGGCTCTGGTACTCGCCGAAGTCCAGTCCGGCGAACCAGGCGGCGTTGAACAGGGTGGTGGCGAACTGGCTGACCCCGCCGCCCACGTCCTTGGCGAAGCGGCCCTCCTCGATCACCTTGTCGACCACGAAGCCCTTCTCGACGGTGCGCTCGCCGACGAACTCGTTCACGGAGAACGACCCCCCGGGAGGAATAACCTGGCCCCGCACCAGCTCGGCCATCCGCTGGATGTTCTTCACCCTCGGCTGGCAACACGGGTGCTTGGTGGCAAAGGAGGACACCTCCTCCTTGACACCGAAGGTGGCAGCCTGCTCGTTGGACAGCCGCGGCTGCTTGTCGGCAACGGTCAGGATGACGGGCCCGTCGGGGCGCTGCAGGATGGCGTTGGCGACCGTCTTGCCCGCCTCGGGGCCGCAGCAGGGCCGCCCGGCGGCGCCGGGCACCAGGGTGATCACCTTGTCGACTCCGATCGTGAAGGTGGGCTCGACCGGCTGGGTGCCAGCCTTGCTGAGTGCCTTCTCGGCGGCAGCGCCGGCCGCCGCCTCGTCGACCCGCAGCTCGAGCTCAGTGGGCCCGGGGGTGGAGGTCAGCAGGCTGCGGAGCGTTTGCGGCGACAACGAGCTGGTGGTGCCTTCGGCCGCGAGGGGTAGCGGCTTGGCGACGAGCGCCTCGGCCCGCTCGGCCAGGGCGTCGGCGTCGGCCTTGTCGAACCGGGGGGCCAGCCCGCCTCTGCGGGCCTTGACGCTGATCGGGGTGCCACGGTTGGCTGCCTGGCGAAGGTCGTCGGCCAGCAGGCCGGCGTCGATGCCCCGGCCGGCCTTGCCGGCCACGCCGACGAGCTTGCCCTTGTTGTCCAGCTGGATCGCCGCTTCGACCGGGGGGTCGCCACCCTTGGCGCCCTTCTCCGCCACCAGCCGGTCGACCGCACCCCGGTCGACCGAGAGCGCTAGCTCGCTGCGGCGGTTGGCGCCGAAGGATCCGAGCCACGACCACCAACGGCTCGGCAGTGACCCGGTGCGGCCGACGGCCATGGTGCGCTCGGCGGTGGCGGCGGGGTCGACCCGCACGCCGATCGAGCCGGCGTTGGTGGTGAACCCGGAGTCGTCCCCGTCGGCGACCAGCACCTCGGTGGTGGCGTAGCGCTGAGTGACCTCCTGCACGACATCAGCCAGCTCCCCCTTGGAGACCGACGAGACGTTACGGCCGCCGACGCTCACGTTGCGGCTGACCTTGCCGGTGAGCGCCGCCTGGTCGGCGGCGAACGCCACGACTGAGAGGAGCAGGGCGAGGCCGATCACAGCACCGAGGATGAGCACCGCGACCCGAGGGTCCCGCAGCCGCTGGACGACAGCCAGGCGCTGACCGACGCCTGCCGTGCCTGACCCGGAGCGGCGCCGGTGCATGCCAGATCTGGGGCGGCGTCCTTCATCTGTCGCCTCGGTCCTCGACTGGTCCTGGTCGCGGACGCGCGATGCATCGCTTTGATCCGGATCCACATGACCTGTCTACGTCGTGTAGCGACGAAACTACCGGCAGGCCCAGGTCTTCAATGGCCAACGTCGTCGCTGGGCATGGGCGCCGAGTCGGCCCGCAGTTCGGCGCCCCGGCTAGCGGCCCCTGCTGGCGCGGAAATGGTCAGCTGGCACAGCGGGCGCAGGTGCCGATCAGGTCGAGGCGGTGGCTGGCGCCGGCGAAGCCACGGCGAGATGCGACGCGGCGCAGGATGCGCTCGAGCTCGGTCTCCAAGCTGTCGGGGACGGTGAAGTCGTCGATCACCCCGCAGCGGCTGCAGATGAGGTGGTGGTGGTGCTCGGTGAGGTCCTCGGCCAGCTCGTAGCGGGCGAACTCGTCGTGGGTGACGAGGCGGCGCACGACGCCGGCGCGCTCCAGCACGCTGAGGGTTCGGTAGGCCGAGCTTTGGGCCAGGTCCTTCAGGGACACGAGCAGCTCGGGGATGCTCAGGGGCCGGTCTGACCGCTCCAGCTCCTCGACGACCGACCGGCGATTGGTGGTGTAGCGCTGCCCATCGGCCCGCAGGCGGGCAAGGGCGGTCTCGTGGAGGTCCGGCATCACGGGAGCCACGCTAGCGCCGATGTCGAGAACAACTGAGAATACCGGGGTTCGGGGTGGCGGACCCAGACAGAACGAGTACGGGTCTCGTCAGGAGCGACACGATCTCTCGAGTCCCCGTCCGCACCGACCGGTTTGACACCAGACCTGGAACCGTTACTATTACGGTTCTGCACATCAGGAGGATCTCACTCGTGCGTCACCTTGCAGGATCCATCGCCGTCGCCGGCCTGCTCCTTGCCGGTGCGGCCTGCACGGTGGACGAGACGTCCACCACCAGCGCCTCAGCGACCGGCTCGACGGCCCCCAAGGTGATCTCGGTGGTCACCACCACCACCCAGCTCACCGACCTCGCCAAGGAGATCGGCGGCAGCAGGGTGAAGGTGTACGGCGTGCTGAAGGCCAACGTCGACCCTCACGACTACGAGCCGTCGCCGGCCGACATCGATGCTCTGGCCAAGGCCGACGTGATCGTGAAGAACGGCGTCGACCTCGAGGGGTGGTTCGACGACACGATCAAGGCCGCAGCGCCCAAGGGTCAGATCATCGACGCCAGCGAGGGCATCACCATCCGAAAGGGCGAGGAGGAGCACGAGGGCGAGGAGGTCAAGGCTGGCGAGGGGGAGCACGAGGAGGGCGATCCCCACATCTGGCACAACCCTCAGAACGTTGCGGTGATGGTCACGAGCATGGCTGCGGCCATGGAGAAGGCTGCTCCCGACGCCGCCGCTGACATCCAGAAGAACCTGGCCACCTACAAGGACAAGCTCACCAAGCTGGACTCCGACATCACGACCCAGGTGGCCGGGCTGACCAACAACAAGCTGGTCACCAACCACGACGCCTTCGGCTACTACATCGACCACTACGGCCTGGAGTTCGTGGGCTCGATCATCCCCAGCTTCGACACCTCGGCCGAGCTCTCGGCCACCCAGATCGCCGAGATCGTGGCCACCATCAAGTCCACCGGCACCAGGGCCGTCTTCTCGGAGAGCTCGCTGCCCCCCAAGACGGCCGAGGCCATCGGCAAAGAAGCTGGGGTCAAGGTGGTTGCTGGAGAGGACGCCCTCTACGGCGACACCCTCGGTCCCGAAGGCTCCGACGGGGACACCTACATCAAGATGCTGGAGCACAACACCAAGGTCATCGTTGGCAACCTCAGCTGATCCGATGGCGAGCTCGCCGCCGCTCCTCGCCGTCGAGGGGATGAGCGTCAGCTACGGGCGAGACCTGGCGCTGGATGACGTCTCGCTCAGGGTGGCCCGAGGTGAGGCGGTGGCCCTGATCGGGCCCAACGGTGCCGGCAAGTCGACGTTGCTGAAGGCCATCCTGGGGCTGCTCCCC
>JBBQRO010000286.1:0-3470 GCA_038214685.1 Acidimicrobiales bacterium | reverse complement strand
ACCGCCTCGACCGCGAACTGCAACACCACGCCCACCGGTCAGGCCTGGCGGCCTGACCGCCAGAGGCCTTGAGCCGCGCCAACACGACCCCCGCAGAACTTGACTCACCGACATCAAGCCTGACGGCTCAAGTCCTCTAGGGGCGGGTAGCTTGCTCCCTCCGAGAGGGAGTGGAGTGGGCCGGTGAGCAAGATGTGGCCCGCTCGATGGTGCTGCAAGCTGCTGACACTTGGCGGGGCCTCGGCCATGTGAGACTTCTGCCGATGGCTCCTCCTACGCCGCCTACTTCCGGACGCCCTCGGAGCTCGTAGTGCCCGTCACCCAGATCGAGTTCCTCCACGACGGGATCGCCGCGGAGCTCAGGCGTGGACCCAGACCGCCGATGGCCTGCCGGCATCCCCCCGGCTCCCCGTGGTGGATCTGCGGTCGGCATCCTGCCTCGGGGCTCAGAGACCTCGGAGGCTCCTACTTTGGTTAGGATTCCAACCCTGCTCGTTCGCTTGGCGTGCGGCTTCACGTCAGCTTTAGTAGTCGTCGTCGGCTCTCTGGTATTAGTGGGCTCGATCAGCGGCTTTACAGCCATCCTACTCTTACCAGTAGCAATCTTTGTGATCGGCGTCCGAAGTCGAAGGTTCGTTTGGATATTCGGAACACTGCTACTTGGCCTGACGCTTCTTTCTTGGGGGCTTTTCGCAGCGTACAGGCACACATCCACCGGCGGCATAAATGTTGTCATGGGCAGCATCTTTGCACTCATTGCGGCGTTAGTCGGTGTATGTGCGGACTTCGGGGATCGAGGCTCGGCACAGGCGAGGACCGCTGAACCGGCAGAAACGACTCCGCTTCGAACTCTCATGCCGACTCGGGCGCCAAGCCACCCAGAGCCTGGTAGCGCGCAGCCGGGCTGGACCAAGATCGTCGATGTCACCGATCGGACTCCTGATGGACAGTGATGAGCCGTTCGACGGGCTTGCCGAGGCCTTTATCCTCGCTGCCGCCATCTTTGCGGCGATCTTCGCCGTGGCGATGGTGGTGGCGCTCCTTGGCTGCTGGTGCGCGTACCGTGCGGCACGAGGCTCGACGGCGGCTTGGGCCGGCTGGCTCGTCATCGGCGGCTTCGAGGTCCTTCTTCAGGTCATTGCTGTGCCCCCCGTGTACGACGGGGCGTTCAACGTGATCATGCTCTTTCCGGCCGTGGCGCTCGTGGCGCAGGGTGCGGTGTACGTCATCGCTCGGCGGCGGAAGGACCGGAAGTCGGAGCCAGATGCTCAGCTGATTCCCAGGGCTTGGTGACAGCTCCGGCGGCCGCGGGCCTGCCGCCCAAGCCAGTGGCATATCCTTTCCCGGGACGAGCTGGCGGGCTGTCGGGGACTCCTGCAGGCGATCGCAACTGAGGGGCGGCAAGTCGGTGATGAAGGCAAGACCCACGAACAAGCGGGGGCCGAAAATCGCACCGTTCATTCATGACCCAGTGCTTGCTGCTCCACGCCCTGATCCCACTTTGCGACTCAGAGGAGAGGCCTCCACCAGGTTCCTCCTCTGGGCTCTCGCGACGTTGGACGTCGGGTCAGGTGGCGAGAGCGACGGCGGCATCGTCGGCGGTCCATTTGGGTGGGCCGCTGTCGAGGCAGGTGCAGTTGGTGCCGGAGTGGCGCCACACCAGCCGGTTGGCCCCGCCGGCGTCGACGACGGAGAGGCCCTGGCCTGTGCCCTGAGCGTTGCGAGCGAAGAAGGCGACGGCGTTCGCCCTGTGGGACGAGGATGGCGCGACACCGTCGGCGGCCAGGGTCACGGTCTGGCCGGTGCGCAGGTCGAGGCGCCGGACCGGGCTGTTCGTCTCGGCGGAGAACAGTGCGGTGTAGACCACCGTCGCCCCGTCGGCCGGCGAAGAGACGGGTTCGCTGAACCTCAGGTCGTTCGGGGGTTCGATACCACCGGCGTCGGTCAGCGTCCGGGTGAGCCACAGCCCGGTGGCCGGGCGTGGCAACTCGACGAAGGCTGGCTGGAACAGTCTGCCGTCGGGCAGGAAGAGGGGCTGGCCGAGCAGCGCCGGGCCCGGGACGAGCGGCCCGTCGTTGACGCCGAAGAGCGACCGGTTGGGGAACGAGCGGGTGGCTCGGACCCGGCCGTCGCCGCTCACGATGGAGAGGACGTCGGGCCGAGGCGGCGAGGCTCCTGCGCTGCCGACGACGGCGAGCACCTGGCTGTCACGCGACCAGGACGGCGGCCGCATGACCGTCATCTCGAGGACGGTGGCGCCCGTGCCGTCGGCTGCAGCCACGACCAGGGCGGACTTCTGGCTGAGGGTACCCGAGGGCACGTTGCCCACGACGGCGATGTGGGCCCCGTCGGGAGACATCACCGCCGAACGGGCCTGCCCGCCCCCGCCGAGGTCTTGGCGCCATGACCCGTCGCGGGCCAACCGCACGACCCGGTTCTGCACCGTGGTGAGCAGCCAGGAGCCGTCGGGGCTCCAGCTCACCTCCGGGCCGGCCGGGGTGCCCGCAGGCACAAGCGGCCGGACACAGCCGAGGCGCAGCTCAACGACGGCGATGGCATGGGGAGCGGTCGTCAGGGACGACGGGATGCACGGAGCGGGGACGGTCGATTCGACCTCTCCGGGGCCCAAGTCGGCCACCGACCCCACCTCGCCGGGGCCGAGAGGCTTGTCACGGTGGACGCCGGCGCTGGGCCGTGCCTTCACCGTCGTCCTCGGCGGCGCAACGGTGGGGGCTGGAGCGGTGGTCGTCGAGATCTCCGGAGCGGTGGCGTCCGGAGGGGGAGCCTCGCTCATCACGCCGGCCACCTCCACCGCCACGTCGGTCTCGGTGGCCATGGCCGGCGACGGTCCTGATGTGGTCGACAGGTCGAGCCTGTCGACCTGTGGGCGGGCCAGGCCGGCCACCGCCCCGAAGAGGAGCAATGCGATGACCGCCGAGAGCGCC
Organism: Acidimicrobiales bacterium; assembly: GCA_038214685.1. GTDB lineage: Bacteria > Actinomycetota > Acidimicrobiia > Acidimicrobiales > AC-14 > CADCTB01. Next base: position 525 of record JBBQRO010000286.1, on the reverse strand, counting down.
GCTACGACCTTCCGACGCTCCGCCATACGGCCACGGTATGGGTGTGGATTGGCCCTGTCACTCGCTCGAGTGCACGCAACGGGCGAAGTCGCACATCTTCCCTGCGTTCGTCCCCGGTGAGCGTATGTAGCCTCGGGCGCCTTCCGCTGGTCGGAATCGGTGGTGGGAGGGTCCCGGCGGCTGGTGGCGATGCTGGCGGTGGCCGACGCCGTCCTGTTGGTGGCTGCCCTCGCCCTCGCCGTCTCCCGGGCCGGCAGCGGAGGCGGCGGGCCCAGACCCGGGCCGGAGGGCGCCACGGCCGATCCGGCCACCGAAGTCCAGGTCCCCGGCCGCTCCGACGGGGTCCCACAACGGCGGTCGGCCGGCAGGGGTGAGGTGGCCGACCGGCCGTGGCCGGCGCGGGTGGCCGCCCCCGGCCCGTGGTCGGCCACCCTGGCCGGCACGGGCGACCGGCTGGCGCTCACCGCGCCCGGGGCCGTCGCCAACGGGATCGCCGGAGCCAAGCTCGAGATGGGAGCAGCCGAT
>JBBQRO010000285.1:0-3517 GCA_038214685.1 Acidimicrobiales bacterium | reverse complement strand
CGTCGTTGTGTCGACCGGGGCGCAGCGAGCGACGCAGACCCTTGCCTGTTTCCTGGCCGGGCTCGGCCAAGCCGTGGAGGGAGGGGTGGTGGTGGAGGAGGGCCTGCGCTCCGAGGTGGAGGACCGCTGGAAGGCCGCGTTCAAAAAGCCGGCAGCGGTGAGCTTGACGCTCTTCGCACGGCGGATCCCGAGTTGTTCGAGCAGGACTCGGCACGGCTGGGCGCGGCCCTGCGCCGTGTCCTTGAACGCGTGCCGACGGAGCGCGGGTGCTGGCGGTTGGGCACAGCCCCACCAACGAGGCGGGGTATTCGGCCTCACCGGCGAAATAGTCCCGCCGATGCCGAAGGGAGGCGGAGTGCGCGTCGTAGAAGAGGAAGGCGAGTTCAGAGTGGAGGTTCTGTAGTAGGCGTCCCTCGTCGCCGGCCCGTGAGACCCGAAGGGATGTCCCAGACCGCCGGCCGTGAGTCACCGCCTGCTGCCTCCGGCGGGCTCTCAGCCCCGGCTAGCCCCGCTTGAGCCTTCAGTCTTGGACGTTTGAGGCAAGTTTTCGAGCGGGGTTCACGCAGCGAACCGCTTTCGGACCAGGGCGTCGAGCGTGCGCTCGTAAGCCCGCCACGCATCCCGGACCGGCTGGGGTGTTGCCTTCGGCGGCCGGACGAGTGCCGCAAGCTCGGTGAGACCGGGAACGACCACTCGGGTGGCCAGCTTGGTGAAGAAGGTGGCCATGCGTCGTCCGTGGGCGGTGACCCGGTAGGTGTTGGTATGGGGCACGCGCTCGATGAAGCCCTTGAGGCGAAGACGGCGCAGGTCGTAGCTGGCTTGGCCTTGGCTGTAGTCGGGGTTCCACAGGACCGCCATCTGGGAGCGCAGCGTCCTGTTGGTGAGCCCGCCCATGACGTGGCTGAAGGCGGCCACCGACGCCAGCAGGGCCATGGTCCGGGGCTCGCCGAAGCGCAGGCCTGGGGCGCGTTGGCCGTCATGGGTGGTGGGCAGCACGACGGACTCCAGGGTGGCCGGGTCGGGCAGGCCACCCTGGCCCTACCGAGGGCGGCGAGGAACCGGGCGTTGGTGGCCGCCCCGACCTTGCGCAGGGCACCCCAGTTCTCGGCGTTGAGGGTCTTGGGCACGCCGAAGTCGGTGGCGTTGTTTATGGTCGTCTCCACCCGAAGCGCCCTGCCCTCCTTCAGGTACGCCTTGGCCTTGGAGGACTTGTAGTGGATCTGCAGCTGGGGGGCGACGTCGCGGGTGATGACCTCAGTGGCGAAGCGCCCCGGCGTCTTGAACTTCCCGCGGTTGACGATCCTTCGGTCGACCACCAGTGACAGCCGCTCCGGGCGTCCCAGGTCGAGATGATCCGCGATAGCCGCCTCGAACCAGGCCCGCGCCCGGCGGGGCGCGTCGAACACCGCGGTGTCCGACACCTCCAGCTGTGCGATGGAGAACCGCCAGTCGAACCCGGCCCGGCGATCATCGACGGTGAGGGGGTCAGGCATCACCGCCATCATGCGCCGCAGCAGGTCCCGGACGTGCCCCGAGCCGAGGCGGGCGCAGATGCTTCTGGCCACGGCGGGGTCGGTGACCGAGCGCAGGCCGTTGTCGAGGGCCTCGAAGCCGATACCCGCCTTGGACAGCTGGCACTTGGCCCACTCGTGCCCGTTGGCACAGGCCCACAGGGGATAGGGCGCGTACCCGCAGATCTTCAGGAAGGCTGGCCCCCACTCGGCATCCCACCAATACAGGTACCAGTGGTCGGGCACCGACGACATCCGACGCCAGCTGAAGTGGGGGTGACCCGGGCGATGGGCGGCGTGGGAGTCGTCCACGAACCCACGCCACGACGAGGTCCGCTCCTGGGCCTTGCCCACCAGCACCAGCCCGGGACGGCCCGCCGCAGCGGCCGCCTGCTGATAGGGGCGGGCGATGTCCTCCTGCACTCGTTCCGGCGGAACCGCACCACGGGCACGTCGGAGGCGGCTACCAAATCTTCGAGCTCGGAGGTCAGCCGGTCGTGGTTGTGGTGAGCCCGGCCGGGGAGGGAATGCGATAGCCCCGCTCGAGCAGGAATCGCAGCACCCCGCCCTCATACTGCAGGCCCGGGATGTAGCCCCGGATGCCGATGCGGTCCACCGAGGTGCACCGGAAGCTGACGTTCTCGGCCAGTAGCCTGGACACGGTCCCCATGGCGGCCTCCTCCCCGACCGTTGGCGCGGTCGATCTATGTGTGGTGACGGGAGAACGCTATTGGGGACCGCTTCACGCTTGCTCTGCCACCGGGCGGGTGGGCACAGGGCCGGCTTTGCCGGCCCGGCACAGACGCTTTGCCACCTCGGCCGGCCTTCCCGCGAGTGAGCTCAGACCGCCCCCAGAGAACCACCGACCTTGAGCTCACCGCGCGCTCAGCGGCGGTCTGAGGTCACTCGCTAAGACTAGGAGCAGCCTTCGGGCCACGCCACTGGCCCGGCATACCCGGCGCGGAAGTTGCGGACCGTCCCGTCCACGGTCTCGAAGATCATGCTGAAGTCCCGGAACCCGGCGTCGGCTGGGACGTACACGAGGTAGTGCCCACCTTGGACGTAAGGATGGGGCTCGACCCGGATCCGACCGGGGTAGGTGGTCTGCACCTTGGCTTCGGTGTCGCCCTTGCCGACGCCCGAGACGGTGAGGATGCGGTCCGGGCCCATAATGCCGATGTCGATCCGGACGATCTTCCCCTCGACCACCATGAAGCCGATCTCGTCGCCGGTGCCCGAGCTGAGGTCAGGGACGGCGTACCGGCAACTGGGGTCCCGGGGCATGTCCAGCAGCCGGAGGGACACGCCAGCCGCCGCCTCGGCCTCTCTGAGCGTCATGCCGACGCGCACGGGGCCGAGGCCGTCCAGCCGGAGTCGGGATGCCGAGGTGAGCCGCTCCGGGACGGTCGTGGGGGGCGAAGTCGTCGTCGGTGCCGGGGCCGTCGTGCTCGGCGGGCGAGTAGTCACCGGCGGCGGGACGACCGCCGTCGTCGCCGGTGCCTGGGCCATGGTGGTCACCGTGGTCGCGGTCGGGAAGCCCTCGGAACGGACGCGGGCCCGGCCGTCGTCCCGAAGGGCAAGTCCCAGCCCGCCAGCGACGACGGCGGTCATGCCCAGGGCCATGGCCGTCCGCATGCCGTGCCGCCGGCGTCCCGGCGGGAGCGTCGGCAGTTCCATGGTCGGCTCCGCCGTTTTCATCGTGGATCTCCCGCTGTCGATTCCTGCATGTGTTGAGCGCCGCGCTGGATCAGCATCAGCGATGGTGCTGGCGTCGCTGATGACCGGGACGGTGGGCTGGCACTGACCGCGTGCGGGGCTCTCGTCGGCGCGTCAGGCTGAGCGGGACGTAGACGCGCAAGAGCCCTCCCGCCGATCTTGTCCGGACTGTCGGGAGGGCTCTTCCTGGTAGATGCCGGAGGCACCCGTGCTCATCGTAGGCACCGACCAGGCCGTGGTCGAGACCGATCTCGCCGCCGGGCGCTTGGGCTGCCCGCCGTGCGGTGGTG
>JBBQRO010000284.1:0-3524 GCA_038214685.1 Acidimicrobiales bacterium | reverse complement strand
ATCACCGAGATGGTGGAACCCGCCCCGCCCCCGGCTTCCTGGCCCGCGACGAGGCCTACACCGCGGCGGCCACCATCCCCCGCCTGCTCTTCCTCCGCGCCGAGAAGCTGCGCTGACGCCCTCGGGCCCGTTCGGAAGTCGGCGGAAATGTGTCAAACGGCCCCTTGACGCCGGCCAGGCATGCCGGTCAGATGGCACGCAACAACCTTGGGGGTGTTTTCGTGCGTCACGAATGCGCGTCGGCAGATCGGCGCATGCTCACATCTCGGTTCAACCTGCGCAGTTCGCCGTCGTGAGGGGCGCGAGGATCCTAGTCACGTGCACTGCAGCGCTCCTGTTTGGCATGCTCGTCGGACGGTCGTTGCCGGTCTCGGCGACTGCTGCGCTGCAACTTCCGTCGACCGCGCCGATGGCGACTGCGGCCGCAACCGATCCTCAGCCTGGCAGCGGCTATCGCCTGGCTGCGAGCGACGGGGGCGTCTTCGCCTTTGGAGAGGCCGTATTCGAAGGTTCGATGGGCGGCACGCAACTCAACCAGCCGATCGTCGGGAAGGTGGCCGACCCGCTCAGCGGCGGGTATTGGCTGGTTGCCTCCGACGGCGGGATCTTCTCGTTTGGGGGGGCGAGGTACTTCGGTTCGACTGGGGGTGTTCCGCTGAGCTCTCCAGTCGTCGGCATGGCTCCGACCCTGGATGGTTTGGGCTACTGGCTAGTTGCCTCCGATGGCGGCGTGTTCGCCTTCGGTCTCGCCGAGTTCAGGGGATCGACGGGCGGCACGCCCGTCAGTCAGCCTATGGTGGGAATGGCTGCGGATCCGGCAAGCGGCGGCTATTGGCTCGTGGCCGCTGACGGCGGGATCTTCGCCTTCGGCGGGGCCCGCTACTTCGGGTCGACCGGCGGAGTGCCGCTGACTTCCCCCGTCGTCGGGATGGCCCTGTCCGCAGACGGCTCCGGCTACTGGTTGGACGCTGCCGATGGCGGGATCTTCGCGTTCGGTGCTGCGTCCTTCAAGGGGTCGATGGGCGGTACACCGCTGAATGAGCCGATCGTGGGTATGGCCGCGGATCGGGCGAGCGGCGGGTATTGGCTGGTGGCCTCCGATGGCGGGATCTTCGCCTTCGGTGGGGCCAGGTACTTCGGCTCGACGGGCGGGGTGCCGCTCACCTCGCCCGTCGTGGGCATGGCACCCTCCGGGGAGGCCATGGCGCCGGGCTTCCCTGAGATCTCGAACTCCGTGGTGGCTGTTCCATCGAGTTCGACGACGGTCGTGCCGCCTGGCGCGGCCACGTCAAGCTCATCAGCGCCCCACGGCGAGCAGACGGTGGCCCTCGGCTCGGGGGCGGTTGTTCCCAAGCCTGGAGGAGCGTTGGTCGTCCCCCCTTCGGATGCGATACCCACCGGCGTGCTCGCCGCCGTCACGAAGGTCACGACCGATGCCGCCGGCACAGCCGTGACGACGACCCCTACCGACGCCAACTCGGCGTATGACCGGCTCGACGTCTCCGTGTCGGAGGACAGCGCCGCCGAGGCCGGGAGCGCGTCGGCGGATCCGGACCGAGCGGTCGCCGCTGCGTTCAGCCTCCCCAGCATCTCGTTGGGGATGTTCCGCTGCACGCCCGGCGCCGGCCCGCAGATCACCGGCTCGCTCGACCTAACGAAGGTCCACACCGAGCTCAGCTTCTCCCCGCGGGGCCCGGCGCTGAGCTTCCTGGTCGTCGCCAGTCCCAAGATGAAGTTCTCGGCGAGCTTCACGGGCAAGGTGTCCTGCTCGTACGAGGGAAACGCCGGGGTGCCCATCGTGCTCTCGGCGACGCCGCCGATAGCCGTGCAGTTCGGTACGAAGCTCGAGTTCACCGCCGACGGGTCCCTGTCCATGAACTACGAAGCGGCGCCGAGGATCACCTTCGGGTTCGTTCGTGGCGCGTACGGCAACAGCGACGCTCGCGGCTTCTCGTGGAACTCGACCTCTGGCTTCTCGGCAAGCGCCGGTGCCAGTGCGTTCGGAGGGATCAGCGCATACCTCTCCCTCGGCGGCGTCGTCGGGGTCGAGACAACCTTCGGACCGGTGATCTCGGTCGAGGTGCAGGCCTGCCCGTCCGGCGGCACCAAGACGACGGCCAAGGTGGGGCTCAAGATCGAGGCTGACGTGAAGATCAGCGCATGGGTGAAGAACTGGACCTTCGCCATCGCCGAGGTCACTTTCGGGACCAAGCAGATCTACTCGGGGGCGTGCCCCGCAGCCGGTGGCGGTGGTGGGTCGCCGCCCAGTGGTGGGGGAGGGGGCGGTTTGCCGCCTGGCGGTGGTGGTGGAGGTGGTGGCACTCCTCCCGGCGGGGGCGGTGGTGGCTCCAGTCCAACGGTTTCGTTGGCCCAGGGACCCGCTGCTCCTGCGGGCTTCCGCTATGCGATCACACTCCGAGGATTCGTCGGGGGCTCGCGGGTGACGATCAGCTGCAGGGACAGCGTCGATCCAGGCGGCTTCTTCACCTTCTCGCTGACCACTGACGGATCCGGCAGCGCTTCAACGTCGAGCCAGTGCTACTCGGGTGACGGCCCGGACCACTGGGTGATCGCAAACGGGGGTCTCGAGTCAAATCACGTGCGATGGGGTGGTGGGAGCGCCCCCCCGCCCGTCACCCCGCCGCCGCCATCCGTAGCGACCTACGCCGAGACTGCAGGAGGGGCGGCGAACACCTGGACCAACCACACCAATGCGGGTGGCCTCCAGGGGCCGACCATCGCCCGGGGCCAAACCGTGCAGATCGCCTGCAAGCTCCAGGGCTTCAGGGTCGCCGACGGGAACACGTGGTGGTACCGAATAGCCCAGAGCCCGTGGAACAACGCGTACTACGTATCGGCCGACGCCTTCTACAACAACGGTCAGACCTCGGGGAGCCTCCTCGGTACTCCTTTCGTTGACCCAGCCGTGCGGGACTGCTGACCGAGGTCAGGCCCCTGCCCGGGGTGTCGACGTGGTGGTGGGCGTTGACGCTCGCCATTCGCGTCCACCTTCCAGGCACAGCGGTGGGGGACACTGGAGGCGTGGCCGAGTTCGTGGTGATCGCCGGGTTGAGCGGGGCGGGGCGCACCACGGCCGCGAACGTGTTCGAGGACCTCGGCTGGTACGTCATCGACAACCTGCCGCCGGCGCTCATCCACCAGGTGGCCGACCTGGCCCGGCGGGCCGACTCGAGCGGACCGGGCGAGGGCCGCGTCGTGCTGGTCGTCGGGCGCAGCGCGGTGGGCGAGGAGCTGCTGGTCGCCGTCGAGGAGCTGCGCACCGGCGGCGAGCTGGTCAGCGTCCTGTTCCTCGACGCCCCCGACGACGTGCTGGTGCGGCGCTTCGAGGACCGCCGCCGCCGTCATCCCCTGTCCGGGCCGGTCGAGCGCATGGCCGTGGCCGAGTCGATCGCCGCCGAGCGGTCGATCCTCGAGCCCGTGAAGGCCGAGGCCGACCTGGTCATCGACACCAGCGACCTGAACGTGCACCAGCTGCGCGACCGCGTGCTCTCCCTCTTCGCCAG
>JBBQRO010000283.1:0-3525 GCA_038214685.1 Acidimicrobiales bacterium | reverse complement strand
AGCCGGCCGCCGAGCCATCCGCTGCGTCACTCGCGTCCCGACCATCCCGACGCAGTGTGTCGTGGTTGACGCGCCCGATTCCCTGTACCTGGCCGGACGTCAGATGGTGCCGACGCACAACAGCGGGAAGGTTCCAGGGGTGATGCACGAGCAGAGTCGCCTGGGCGGCGTGCACTTTTACGCCTTCCTCTGCGAGCGGGTCCTCGGCCGGCGCCCGTCGCGCATCCAGCTGCTCTATCTGGCGGAGCCCGTGGCCATCGTGGCCGAGCCCTCGGCCCAGTCCATAAGGGGTCTCGAACAGCGCACCGCAGCCATCTGGAAGGCGGTGGAACGGGCCTGCGCCAACGACAATTTTCGGCCCCGGCCGTCGCCGTTGTGCAACTGGTGCTCGTTCCACGACTACTGCCCCACCTTCGGGGGTGACCCGGACCGGGCCCGCGAGCTCGTCACCGCCACCTGAGTCGTGAGGGCGGGGCGTCGGCCACGCTGTAGCGTCGCGCATCGTGACGGGCCGCCTCCTCACTGCCCGCAGAAGCGTGGCCAGGTTCGACCTGGCCGCCGATCGCGCGTTCGATCACCTGCGCGGCAACGTCGTGGCCGACCGGGTGTTCTACGCCGCCTCGGAGCTGGGCGACTTCGGGCTCGTCTGGGTGCTGCTGGGCACCCTCAAGGGCCTGCGCAAAGGCGACGACCTGGCCGCCGCCCTGAAGATGACGGTGGCCATGGGGGCCGAATCCGTGCTGGTCAACGGCGTCATCAAGTCGTTCTTCCGCCGGACCCGCCCGCCGTGGGACGTCGAGCGGCCGCTACGCGTACGCCGGCCACTGACCAGCAGCTTCCCCAGTGGGCACGCCACCTCGGCAGTGAGCGCGGCGATGATGTTGTCAGAGGACGACGAGCTGTGGCCCCTCTACGTCGTGGTGGCCGCCATCGTGGCGACGAGCCGGATCCACGTCAGGATTCATCATGCCTCAGACGTGGCCGCAGGGGTGGCCATCGGCGTCGTGCTCGGCCTGATCGGTCGCCGGCTATTGCCGACGACCCCCAGCTAGTTGGGGCTGGGTACGACTTTTCGCATCTCCACGAGGTCGATACCCGCCGAAGCAAGGATCGAGCGCATGTCGAGCAGCAGGTCGGACACCTCGCTGGTGGAGACCAGCTCGCGCGTGTGCATCACGCCCAGGCTCTTGTCGATCATCTCCAAAGCCTGGTTGATGGCCTCGATCTCAAGCGTTTCACTCATCACATACTCCCAACGCTGGGCAGCCTGGCCTGTTCCCGGTACGTCGACCTTTTCGGGTTGCTCCTTGAGCGACTACCCAGGATCACCCTACTCAAAGCACACGGCCAACCGGTGGCGCCCCGGTGAACAGAACGTTTCCCGCAGACGGGCGACCGCCCGTCCCCCGCTCGGGCCGCGCCCTCCCATCGGGCTTCGCCCGAGGAATTGTCTCACCCTGCTGTCATCCTGGAACCATGAACAACCAGCTGGCACTTCTGCCCGACGCCGCCCGGGACGGCCCCGCCACCTGGGAGCTCGACGACCACACCCGGTCCGTCGGAAAGCAAGGCTTGGCCGCGGCGCGCCAGGCCCTGGAAGAGGCGTGCGCCAAGCTGGCCGCCTGACCTTCGGCCGCCTGACCCGGCTCCCGGCGGCGGGTGCGGGGGCACTGGCCGCCCTGCTCCTGCTCACCGGTTGCGGGGCCGGCAGGACTGAGCCGGCGCCCACGCTGGGCCCGGCCACTGCACTGCTCCCGAGCGGGGTCGACGTCGTGGTCCGAAAGGTGGTCGACGGCGACACCCTCGAGGTCACCGGCGGCGAGCGGGTCCGGCTCATCGGCGTCGACACGCCCGAAACCAAGGACCCTGACCGGCCGGTGGGCTGCTACGGCCTGGAAGCGAGCCGGTTCACCGCCACCGTGGTGCCCGCCGGCACCGCGATACGCCTGGTGGGCGACGCCGAGCAGCGTGACCGCTTCGGGCGCCTGCTGGCCTACGTCTACCGCCGGGCCGACGGGCTGTTCGTCAACGCCGAGCTGCTGCGGGGCGGATACGCCCAGCTGCTGACCATCCCACCCAACATCGCCCACACCGACGAGTTCGCCACCATCGCCCGCCAGGCCCGGGAGGGATCCCAGGGCCTGTGGGCGGCGTGCACCCTGCTCCCCGACGGTCGTGTGGCGCCGGTGTCATCCTCGGGCAGGGCCGGCTCCGGATAACCTCTAGGTACAACACGCGAAACAAGCGCATCACAAGGAGGAGTCGTGGCATACCGCTTCGCTTGAAGGGATGAAAACCACGCCTGCCGTTGGCAGGGATCGGGATCAACTGAAGATGAGCTGATGGGCAAGGTCGCCGAACACGTGAAGAAGAAGCACAACGTGCAGGTCACCACCGGCACCATCGCCGCCTACGTGAAGGGCAAGGTCCGCCAGGGCTGATCCGCCAGTGCGTCTCCGCCGGTGCGGCCGGAGCCGGCGGCGCCCGCCGCCCGCTCCGGCCCCGCTACCGTCTCGGGCGTGACGTCGCTCGTAGAACGGCTCGGGTATCCGCCAGGATCCCGCCTGCTCATCGTCAACTGCGACGACCTGGGCTCGTCTCATTCCGCCAACGTGGGGGTCTACGAGGCCTTGCGCGACGGCGCCGGTACCAGCGCCAGCCTCATGGTGCCCTGCCCGTGGGCCCGCGACGCCGCCGCCCGCTATCGCGGCGAGGACGTGGGCGTCCACCTCACTCTCAACGCCGAGCACGATCTCCTTCGTTGGGGCCCCATCACCCACGCCCCGTCCCTCCTCGACGGCGACGGCGGCTTCCCGCGTACCCGTGCCGACCTTTGGGATCACGCCGACCTGGTCGAGGTCCGCCGGGAATGTCGGGCCCAGGTCGAGCGGGCCATCTATTGGGGCTTCGACGTCAGCCACCTCGACTCCCACATGGCCGCCCTCGAACTACGGCCGGAGTTCTTCGACGTCTATCTCGAGCTGGCTGTCGACTTCCGCCTCCCAATGCGGCTGGGCGCTGCTTCCACGGAGCGGTCGGTCGGATTCCCGTTCCGCCGCCTGGCCGCCGAGGAGGGCGTGGTTCTCACCGACTCCTTCCTGCGCGTCCCCCGGGTAGGCAGCCGCAAGGCCATCGAGCGGGCGCTCATGGAGCTGCCCGAGGGCGTCACCGAGCTCCACGTGCGCCCTGCGGTGGATACCGCCGAGCTACGGGCCTTGGCCCCCGACTGGGCCGGGAGGGTCGACGACCACGACCTGATCACCGGCCACTCCAGCCTGCGCTCGCTCGCCCACCGCGCCGGCGCCACCTTCGTGGGCTATCGCGCGCTTCGCGACCTTCAACGCACCGGGTGAACCCCCTCGATGGTGGCCGAGGGAGAGAGCTACGCGTCCTGGATGCGGCCCAAGACGACGGGGTCCTTCTTGGTGCTCTCGACCCCGCCGGCCGTCTCCTCGGTGATGGCCAGGGCCCAAACGTCGCCGCCGACCTTGAACGGCACGACCCGGGGTTCGACGCCTAGTTCGG
>JBBQRO010000282.1:0-3584 GCA_038214685.1 Acidimicrobiales bacterium | reverse complement strand
TGAGGGCGAGAAGCGTGCGCATCTCCTCGAAGACTGCCTTCAGTTTCTCAGCCGCAAGCTCGACGCTTCCGGGGATGCTGTGGTCCCCGCCTCTCCTCTCCAGCCACCCTCGGAGCAGCCCGTCCGCGTTCTCAAGCCGCGTCGCCACTTGAGGAAGAGGGTCCCGATGGAGGAGGCGGAAGCGATCGTTCCACTCGTGGTAGTCGGATAGGAGCAGTGTCCGGTCGCCAATCAGGGAGTCATCGGGACACCATCCCCATTCTGCGGCACCTACGAAGATTAGGTTCCTCCCAGGCCGGTTGGGGTCGACATTGATGATCGCAGAGCGGCGCACGAGCGAGATGAAGCGCTCCTCCAGGGCGGACAACTCCGCTGCGAGCTGCTCATTGAAGGCGGGCCACGCGGGGACGGACTTGGGCATGCTTCCCACACTGACATCTCGGCCTCCGTGGAGGCGATGACCCCCGTACTCGGGACTCTGGACCGCCGGCTGGGCCGATGCCATCCGGGGCCGAATTCAGGCGGCGGGCTCCTTCCTGAGGGCCGCGCTCCGTAACGGCTCGTGTCGAACGCTGCTACCGGACCAGCTCGCGCGCAGCGCCGTGCTGCACAAAATCACAAGTGCCGCACGGTCGTTGTCACACCCTCGTCGTAAGGTGTGGAACTGATGACGCACAACCCGTTCTGTCACCTCCGCCGCCGCTCCCGACCCTAGGGTCGCCGCCGGACCCTCCGGCGGTGAGAGGAGCGCGCACATGTGTCCCGATCTTTGGGATGAAGCCGGCGAGGCGGCGGAGCCCTTGCTCGGCCCCGCCCTGATCCACATCTCCGAACCGGGGATCGACCCGGTGCCCCTGCACTATCTCCACCTCGACGGCGTGGAGATTCGCCCCGACCTCGAACTGCGGCTGGTCACCGAGACCACGATCTGGCTGCTCCACGCCGATTTCTTCCGGCGGATGTCGCAGGCTGAACGGACGATGGCCCAGGACGCGCCCATTGAGGGGCCGATCGAGGACGACGGTCGGTGGCACCGCTACCGCCAGGCTTGGTTCGGCATCGAGTCGGGGTGGCTTCGCGTGCGCATCCTCCCCGCGTCGGGCGGGCAGGAGATCTACACCGCTCGGATCGTCGCCATCGGAGGCACCTGGGACGAGGTCGCGCCTGGGTCGACCGAGCAGGCGGGCATGGCAGGCAGTGATGACTGACCTCATCGCGCTGCTGCCGCTTCAGCAGGCCGTGGCCGACGACCTGCTCGATGTGGGCGGTGAGCGTCCGATCGCCGATCTGGCGTGGGCGCAAGAGCTTTCGGCATGGATCGAGGAAGATCTGGCCGACCACGCTTCTCTCGTGGGCCCGGGACAGCACCGGTGGGGAAAGGGCGCTATCGCCAGCATCCTCGGCTGCGAGGCACACCACCTGGCCTCCGTCGGCGACTTCTCTTGGACCAGCGCCATTGCCAAGGGGACCATCGTGCACCAGGCCATTGCTCTTGTGGCGGCCGGCTCCGAGGCCGCTCCCAGGGATCTGGCCTACGCCGCTCTCGACCAGGCTGCGTCTGCAGGCAATAGCTCCCTGCGCACCTGGCTCGATGCGCTGGCCGATCAGGAGAAGGTGGCACTCGTGGGCGAATGCGTGGTGGGCATCGACGGCTTCCTGTCCGCCTTCCCGCCCCTACAGGCCCAGTGGCGCCCGGTGGCCGAGTGGCCGGTGTCAGCCACGATCGCTGCCGGCAAAGTACGGATCGCGGGCAGAGTCGACCTCTCCCTGGGCGCGCCCAGGCCCGGGCCCGAGGGCATCGAGCGGAGGCGGCTGATCGTTGAGGTCAAGAGCGGGGCGCCCAGACCGGAGCACCGGGCGGATCATTTGCTCTATTCCCTCCTCGACACTCTGCGGTCGAAGATCCCACCTTGGCGGGCGGCCACGTTCTACACACAGGACGGAACCTGGGTCGCCGACGACATCACCGAGGAATTGTTGGTGGTCGCCGCAGGTCGGCTCATCGACGCAGTCAAGCGGCTGATCGAGGTGGTGTACAGCCGGGTCCCGGCTAGACGGGTCGGGTGGCGTTGTCAGTTCTGCTCGATCGAGCCAACGTGTCCGGCGCGGCTGCACTCGATCGATAAGGGGAGGAGTGGCGATGACCGGCCGAGGTCGGTCTGAAGGTGGTGCTCGGGGCGACCCTCTTTAGGCTCTTCCTCGGCGGGAGCACCTGGCGCATGCTGGCAACTTAGGCGTCCTGGCGGGCAGCCTTCCGGGCCCGAGGCCCGAAGCGGCGGTCAGGCCGGCCCTCCTTTGTGGTCAGGACCGCGGGCGCCAGGTGTGCGCCACTCGCGTAGGCGTTCAGGTGGCCCAACTCACCGGGCTTGATGCGACATTGCTCGATCACCCCATCGAGATCCTCCCGGCGGATACGTACCGGGAATCGCAGTGCCGGTAGCCGAGCCTCCCGAATGAGCCGGTAGATGGTGTTCGGGTGCACGTGGAGGAGCCTGGCGGCCTCCTGCACGTCGAGCCACTGATCGTCCGTCTCCGCCATCGGCGCAGGAGAGTACCGGACCCGGGTGTCCCGCAGGCTCGAAAGGTGGGGCGGCGAAGATGGCGGGACTCCTGACCGGCGTGACGGGTGGTCCGCTACGTGACGATCCCCACTCCAACGCGGAGCGCCGGTTGGCGTCTATCGTTGCCCATGGCGACGATCCGTGCGGTAGAGAGTCGGATTCGTAAGATCGAGGGGTTCGACGTGCGAATTCTGCATGCCGATGGCGCTGATATGCGCAGCGACCGAACCGGCATTCCTCAGTACATCTACGAGCGTGCACTGAAGAACTCGTCGAACGTCCGGGGTTGGCGGGATGGGCGGTTTCGCCAGTCCTACCCAGGCTTCGAGGTGGAGGTACTTGATGCGCGCGGCCATAGGGCGCACGGGAACACACTCCTGGGCACAGTGCGGGACTCCTATCTCGACGACTGACTGTTCTCTGGGGGCTGTCAGGCTCGGAAAGCGGCGGTAATCGCCGCCACGCAGACCGAAGCCAGCGAGATCTCCGACCACGCCGCACCGGTCGTTGACTGGACGCTGCGACCGCACGTGAGTTGACCAACCATCCCAACCAGGAGCCACCCCCCATGCCCGACGACGACCCCCAGCCTGGCACGACCACCAACTGCGGCGACGACGACGAAGGAAGTGACGGCCACGGGCATTCCGGCCCCGTCGCCAACCGAGCCGAGAAGCTGGTCGACCAGCTGGTGTCCGTCGGCATCACCGGGTTCGGCGTTTTCGACAGCGCAAGGGACTCGGCGGCGACGGCCCTGCGCGGTCGCTCCAAGGACGAGGCAGTCGCGAGACTTGTCATTCCTGAAGGAGCGCTCTGTGTCAAGCAGCGCCTCCTCGAAGAGGGGGCTCGATCAGCCCTTTGCCGGTGACCAGGGCGATTGACTCCTCGCCTCCGGGCGCGCCGAAGTGGACCCGCAATCGGGACGGGGAAGACGAGGGCGGTCAAGGCCGGCCGAAGGCCGCCCGTAGGGGAAGCCTTGACGGCCCGGTCAGGCCCTCAGGAAAATGGGGATCGAAGCCCGAC
>JBBQRO010000281.1:0-3619 GCA_038214685.1 Acidimicrobiales bacterium | reverse complement strand
TGGGCGGCAAACCGCCCGAAGACGGTTTCGACGCCGACGATTCCGAACAAACGGACTTCCTCGACAGTAAGGCCTACCGGCGGCTGTCCCGCAGCCGCAAACTGTCCGAGGTAGACGTCCTCGACTACGACGCGGTGTTTTTCCCCGGTGGGCTCGGGCCGATGGTCGACATCACCGGGAACCCGGAGGTGCAGGACACCGTCTTGCGGGCGTGGAACGCCAGGATGGTCGTGTCCGCGGTATGCCATGGGCCGGGGGCGTTCCTCGGTGTGACGCTCGAAGACGGCGCACCGCTGGTGCGCGGACGGAGGCTGACGTCGTTTTCGACGGCCGAGGAAGACGGCTACGCCGATAAGGACGTGCCCTTCGACCTCGAGAGTGCGCTCCGCGACGAGGGCGCACTCTACGAAGCGACGGATCCGTGGCAGTCCAAGCTCGTCGTGGACGGGCGTCTGATCACCGGCCAGAATCCTCAATCGGGGACCGTGGTCGGTGAGGCCCTGGTCGATGCGTTGAAGCAGATCTGATGGCAGATCCTGAACCGGCGCCGTGGTCGTCGTCGGCACCGTGGGGTTAGCGTGGGCACAACGCCACAGGGCTAGCTGTTGGCGCCGTGGCACCGCAAGGGGCGAGATCGACGGACGGACGTCGTACAGGGCTGCAGGCACTTCTCGGTAGCGTGTTTCCGCCGTCCAGTGATCCGTTCTGCGCGTGAAGATCTCATCACGGTGATCCGCCCAGACGTGCGTGTTGAGATGGGGAAGAATGAGTACGCGAAAGCAAGTGCGCCACTGCCATTTAGAGAAGAGCTCAGAGCGCAACTGTGTTCGCGCGGCTCGTCGCCCACGCCACTAAAGGAGAGCCGTTATGACCGTCCCCTACGTCTTGTTCGTCGCAACCAATACTGCGGTGATCGGGCCGAACAACCGACCCACGGGTTTCTTCTTCCCTGAGATCGCGCACCCCGTCGAAGCGCTCCATCGCGCCGGTATTGCAGTGGAGTTCACCACCCCGCTGGGCGGCACGCCGCCGGAGGACGGGTTCGACGGGAGTGACGCTGGGCAGGTCGAGTTCCTTGAAAGCAAGGCCTATCGACGGCTGAGCCGAAGCCGCAAGCTCTCCGAGGTCGACGTGCTCGACTACGACGCAGTCTTCTTCCCCGGCGGTCTCGGACCCATGGTCGACATCACGGGCAACAAGGAGGTCCAGGCTGTGGTCATCGACGCGTGGAACGCTAGGATGATCGTCTCTGCGGTCTGCCATGGTCCATCCGCGTTCCTCGGGGTCACCCTCGACGACGGCACCCCGTTAGTCAAAGGCCGCAAGCTCACCTCATTCTCCGCGGCGGAGGAAGACGGCTACGCCCTCGACGACGTGCCGTTCGACTTGGAGGCCGCGCTGAGGGAGGAAGGCGCCCTCTACGAGGCGACCGAGCCGTGGCACTCCAAGGTCATCGTCGATGGGCGCCTGATCACCGGCCAAAATCCTCAATCCGGCGCCGCGATCGGCGAAGCCCTCGTCGCCGCTCTCAAGGCGCGGTGATGACCACACCAGCAGGAGTCGTCGTCGTCGCGCACTGGCGCACCTCCGAAGCGGCCCTGCCCAAGGTCCTCCAGTACGTGGCGCAAGCGAAAGCGCCGTCGCTGGCCGAACCAGGATGCCAGGGCTACGACATTCTGCAGGACACCGGTGACCCCACCCACTTGGTGCTTGTCGAGCACTACCGCGACGGTGCAGCCCTCGAAGAGCACCTCAACTCGCCGCACTATCAAGAGCTGGTCGTCGAACGTATCCGTCCGCTGCTGACCGACAGAATCGTGGAACTCCTCCAACCCCGCGACGCCCAGTGAGACCGCGGACGCTCCGAGAGGACTGAACTATGCCTATCGCCTCGGTCAATCCCGCCACCGGTGAGACCATCGAGACATTCGAACCATACGATGCCCACGGCGTGGAGGCCCGCATGGACGAAGCGGCGAAGGCCGCCTCTGTACTCAGGCACCACACCACGTTCGATCAACGCGCCCAATGGATGCACGCCAGCGCCGGCATCCTCGAAGCCGACCTCGACGCCGCAGCCCAGACGTTGACGCTGGAGATGGGCAAACCCATAGTCAGGCACGCGAAGAGGTCCGCAAGTGCATTCACGCCATGCACTTCTATGCCGACCACGCCGAGCAGTTCCTGACCGGCGAGCTGCTCGATAATCCGGGCAGCGTCGGCGCCTCGAGGGCCTGGACGAGGTGGGAACCGATGGGAGTCGTCCTGGCGGTGATGCCCTGGAATCTGCCGCTCTGGCAGGTGATTCGCTTCGCCACTCCCGCACTGATGGCCGGAAACACCGGACTACTCAAACACGCCTCGAATGTTCCCCGTTCGGTGCTCTACCTCGACACCCTCTTCGAGCGCGGCGGATTCCCCACCGGCGCGTTTCGCACCCTGCTCATCAGCGCCTCAGATGTCGCATCAGTCATCACCGACCCGCGCGTCCTCGGCACGCTGAACTCCTGTGCAATCGCTTTGATTTTGTCGACCTCCGCAACGACGGTTGGGAGGCGCCGTCTGGTACTCAAAGGTCCGCGCGGTTCTAAGATCCGCCATCTCGGCGGCAAAACCCCTCCGCCATCTCCACGGCAAGAATGAGAAATTGGCAGGTCGCACGACCGGCGCATGTAACGCAGTTTGGCAACCTACAGCCCTATCGGTAGGACGAGTGTGAATTGGGCGCCCGGAGAATGCGTCTCGCACCTGAGGTCGCCGCCGTGGGCGCGGGCGAGGGCACGCGCAATCGGCAGACCGAGGCCCGCGCCGCCGTGGTCGCGGTTGCGGGCATCATCGAGGCGGACCAGTCGGTCGAAGATCCGCTCGCGCTGATCCTCGGGTACCCCGGTCCCGGTGTCGGAGACGGTGACCACCGCCGTACTGCCTCGCCGGGTGACATCGAGGCTGATCGTGCCCCCGCCCGGTGTGTGCCGACGAGCGTTGTCACCCAGATTGGCCAGGATCTGCTGGACGCGGACCGGGTCGATTCCCATAACCAGCCGGTCGGCGCCGGTCCGGGTGGTGATCACCGACGGCGCGAGCATGGCGACGCGTCGGCGTTCGGACTCGGCCAGATCGACGAGGTCGCACTCCTGGACATCCAGACGAACCCCGGCGTCGATCCGGCTGAGATCGAGCATGTCGGCGACGAGGCGGCCCGCCCGGCGCGCTTCGCCCAGCACCAGATCGGCGCGGTGGCGTTGAGCGTCCGCGCCCACGTTGTCGAGATCCTGCAGGGCAGCCGCCGAAATCTGCTGGGCGCCGGCATGGATACCGGCGATCGGGGTGCGCAGCTCATGAGCCGCATCGGCAAGGAACTGACGGGTGGCGGCATCGGCTCGCTCGGCCTTAGCGGCGGCCGCGTGCGCGCGCTGCTCGGAGGCCTCGAGAGCATCGAGCATCGTGTCGAAAGCGACTGCGGCGCTGCCGAGGTCGGTGGTGGGACGATCCGGGCGCACGCGTCTGCCCCGATCGCCCGAGGTGATGGAACCGGCGACCGCGGCAAGTCGCTCCAATGGCGCGATGGCCGCCCGGACCACGATGGTGACGCCGACGGCGGCAGCCAGCAGCACGGTCA
>JBBQRO010000280.1:0-3631 GCA_038214685.1 Acidimicrobiales bacterium | reverse complement strand
CGTCGACCGGGGCGATGGCCGCTTCGTGGCCTGTGCGGGCGACGGGCAGTGCAAGCAGGTGTCGACGGGGCGCAGCGGGGCCGGGTTCGGTGAGCCCCAGGTGGCCATGGGGCGGGTGTTCGTGCCCGACCACGCCACCGGTGAGGTGCTGGTCATCGACCCCGACCAGCCAGCCGTGACCGACACGGTACGGGTGGTGGAGGGTGAGGGCGCCTTCGACCTGTCGGTCAAGGACGACCGGGTGTGGTTCAACGACCCCGACGGCTCGGTCGCCGGGATGATCGACCTCGACAACCGGGTGAAGCGGATCGACAAGTACACCGAAGGCGAAACCGCCGAACAGGTGTCCAGCCGTGTCCAAGGGCAGGTGGCGGCGGCCAAGGAGGCCACCGAGCGAGCCGCCGACTCAATCGGCGGTGCCGTGTCCTCTGCCCCGGACCCACGGACCGCCGGGCAGCCAGCGGGGTCGCAGGTCGATCCAGCGCCGGCCGAAGACGACGTTCTGGACGGCGACGCCCCCGGTGCCGACAACCCCATCGAGGCGCCCGCCGGTTCTGGCGGTGAGGTGGCGCCGGACCGGGTCGTTCCTGAGAACGGAGGGGCCGGACCGACGACGACGGTCGGGCCGGGGGCGCCTGCACAAACCGCCGGAAGTTCCGCAGCCGGCCCACGACCGAGTGGTGTCCCGCCTCTCACGGTCGCTCCTGGGGCGCCCGTCGCCGGCCAGTCGACCCCAACTCCGACATCGCCCTCAGCCCAGTCCGGCCAGCCGAGCATCCGCATTCGGGCAACATCGCCGGTGAGGATGGGTGACCTGGTGACCCTGCAGGCCGTGGTCACGCCCGAGGGGTCCGGTGCCGAGGTGACGTGGGACTTCGGTGATGGCTCCACGACGATGAAGGGTCGACAGGTCGAGCACCGTTGGCAGACGGCACGGCAGCACGAGGTCTCGGTCGTCGCTGACGTCGGTGGGCGGCGGGTTACTGATCGGGTGACGATCGAGGTCAAGGCGGATGTCGCCCTCAAGGCGGCGTTCGGCGCTTCGGGCACGTCGGTGACCGCAGGGGATGCGGTCCGCTTCACGGATCGGTCGGAAGGCAGCCCCGAGCGGTGGTCGTGGACGTTCCAGGACGGCGGTAGCTCGACGGAGCGCAACCCGTCGCACACCTGGACCAGTGCCGGTTCGAAGACGGTCACGCTGCGGGTGGAGCGAGGCACCGAACGCCACGAGACGACGGCGACGGTGACCGTGCAGGCCGTGGCAGCCACGGTGGCCCCTCGGGCGCCAAGCCCGCCCCGAGACGTCCGCGTGACCAGCGTGGGCGACGGTACGGCTACCATCTCGTTCTCGCCGCCAGCCGACCCAGGTACAGCACCGGTGAGCGGCTACATCGCCTTCGCCCGCCCGGGTGACGTGCAGGGCACGTCTTCGGGCACGGCTCTGCCGCTACGGGGCCTAAGTAACGGCCAACGCTACGATGTAGTGGTTTACGCAGAGTCAAGCGCAGGGCGTAGCGCACCATCGTCGGAAGTGTTCGCTGTGCCGACGGCGGGAACGAAGGTTCCCGGTGCCCCCAGTAATCCGCAGGTCTTGTGGCGAGGTCACATCTCAGCGTGGATCATGTGGGACCCGCCATCAGCCGACTTTGGTGGGGTTCCGACCAGTTACCTGATCAGAACCCCTGGTATCGCCCCTATCGAGGTGCCGTATGAGGGTCAGGACCGGCAGACCTTCGTGTTTGATGGCTTCTCTCCGGTGGAGACTCGTACCTTCACCATATCGGCTCGGAACGACGCTGGCGAAGGTCCGGCCGCAGAGGCGACCTACGTAGCCCCCACGGCGCCAGGGACCCCGCCTCAGAAGCGAATCCGGCGCAATACCGACTTGACCATGACGATGTCCTGGGCGCGGCCAGCGGGCCACGTGGATCCACCTGCGGGTTGGCCGGGGTACCTGGAGTACATCGTCACACATCGCGTCGATGGTGTGGTCGTGTCGGAGCTCAGGACGAGAGAACAATCAGTGACGGTTCCTCAACCTACAGGGCAATCAGCGGTCGTTGAAGTCAGCGTGTCAGCGAGTATCGCCGCTGTACCGTCTAGCGCCCCGACTGTTGGTATTTGTCGTGGAAGGTACGATACTACTTACTCGCTGCAGACGTTCACGTGCGACGATCAAGCTGCTGAACCCCCTTCTGTCGAAGGTGTGGTCGTCACCCCGGGGACCGGGCGAATAGACGTGGCCTTCGATTGGTCGGGCGGGCCGTGGCAATCGAAGCTCTATTTCGGGTGTAACTACTACGGCGATCCCTATAGTCACCTCGAACCAGCTTCCGTAGATCCAGACATGGCACCGGCCACGGTTCCGTTCTACAGCAGTGGCATCACGCAGATGCCGTTGAGCGCTAGTCGGGTGTCGCTTTCGGTCACAGGACTACGTCCCGGGGGCCCCTATCATTGCGGGTTCCATGCACTCAACGAAATTGACAATGAGGTGTCTGTGACGACCCGGCCTGAGAAATACACAGTCACTTGAGCACTTCGCACGAGAGCTTCGGCAGCTGATGTTGGGCGTGCCCGGGATGCGGAAGTCGGCCCAAGTGGCGTGTCTCGGTCTAGGCATGGGCGTAGTGACCTCAGCGGTCTATTGGGGCGCTTTCCGATCCTCCTATCCGCTCATCTTGATCTGTGCTGCTGTGGCTATCTCGATGATGGTCACTCAGGCTCTCGTTGCGTGGCGGAACTCCCGGGGCGTGGCCGTAGTTGGCTCGTTTTTGGTCATGGTGGTTTTCCTCAGCTTGACGTTGCCCTCGGATCAAACCGTGCTCGGCTTGCCGACCCCGTCGTCGTTGGCGGAAATATGGCACCTGGTGCTAGCGGGCCCAAGCGCCGTCCGAGGGGCGCAGCTACCGTTGCCGCACCGACCGGAGGTCATCAGTCTTACGATCGTCCTCGGATGGTGGGGAGCGGGCCTTGGCGTCGTCCTGGCATGGCGAAGGCGTTGGCCTTTCTTGCCCCTCCTACCGCCGCTGGTGGTGGCCGCGACTGGAGCCGCACTCGTCGAGCCGGCCTGGCCATCGATGTCACTCGTTGGCGGAGGACTCGTCCTTGCGGGCTTGTTCTCGTGCAACCCACGCCCGGGCCCTGATCCCAGTCACGATGTTCTCCGGACACGAAGGGTGGCCGCCGCAGTCATTCTTGCCGTCGTTGGTGGCGCGGTAGCTGGGGTGGCCAGCAACCTGTGGTCGCAGCCGCCTCGATCCTTGCGACAGCCAGACGAGGTGGCGGCGGACGAGCTCGTCCAGCAGAGCCCGCTGGGCGCCTACCGGGCGCGGGTCCATGACGAGGAGCCGGTCGAGCTCTTCCAGCTGAGCGGGCCGGCGGTGCCACTGATCCGGCTGGTGACCCTCGATCGGTACGACGGCGCGAGTTGGTCGGTGGGTACGCGCTACGTCGGCGCCCAGCGGTTGGCCGACCAGCCGACGTCAGACGACGACGCTCGGCACCAGATCACCCTCACTGGCCTCGACGGCCGATGGCTGCCCACCATCGGGCATACCGTCGATGCCGACGTCGCCGACCGCTTCGCCCGCGAGGACACCGGTGAGCTGCTGTCCGCCGACGCACGACC
>JBBQRO010000279.1:0-3633 GCA_038214685.1 Acidimicrobiales bacterium | reverse complement strand
GGCGGCGGAGTGGATGACGGTGTCGCAACCCGTGACCAGGGCGGCGGCTTCGGTGTCGAGGCCGAGACCGTCGACCGACACGTCGCCGGCCACGACCTGCACCCGCCGGGCGATCTCGGCGTCGAAGCTGTCGCCGAGCTGAGCCCGGAGGGTGCGGAATGCGTCGTTGCCGAAGATTTCCCGCTTGGCCCGTGCCGCAGGCGTCGTCCGCCGCCCGGTCCGGACCACCAGGACGAGCTCGCAGCCGGGGACGGAACGGAGCAGCCGTTCGACCAGAGCGGTGCCCAGGAAGCCGGTCGAGCCGGTGATGGCGATGCGTTTTCCGGCCAGGGACTCGGCTATCACGCCCCTTCTCTAGCATCAGGGCACCCATGGACTGCCAGATGAGGCGCTAGATGATCGCTGTCGACACCGGCATCACGCTCGAGGAATTCGTCCGGGGCGGGTTGAGGTTCGTCCTGATCCTGGTCGTCGCCGTCGTGCTCGTCCGGCTGGGAACCCGCTTCACGGCCCGGACGATCCGCTCGATCGCCACCCGCTCGCCGTTGCGGGAGGCGGGCCCTCGCAGCGAGCAGCGGGCCTCCACGCTGGCCGGTGTCGCCGTCAGCCTGATCCGGATCGTCGTCTGGAGCCTGGCCGGCCTCCTCCTTCTGGGCGTGCTCAATGTGAACCTGGGGCCTTTCCTCGCCGGAGCCAGCATCGTCGGCGTCGCCGTGGGCTTCGGAGCCCAAAGTCTGGTCAAGGACTTCCTGTCGGGCTTCTTCATCCTGGTCGAGGACCAGTACGCCGTGGGCGACGTCATCACCATCCTCGATCAGACCGGCACGGTCGAGGAGATCGACCTGCGGATCACCCGACTGCGAGCCGTCGACGGCACCGTCTGGTTCGTGCCCAACGGGGAGATACGCAAAGTGGGCAACGCGGCCAAGGAGTGGGGTCGCGCCATCGTCGACGTGATCGTCCCGCACACGGCCGATCTGGCTGCGGCGATCGCCGCTATCGGCGAGGAGGCGGCGGCCGTGGCCACCGACCCGGCCTGGGCCGAGATCGTCCTCGAACCGCCTGAGATGCTCGGCGTCGAGGCGATGGGCGTCGACAACACCACAGTGCGGGTGTCGGCGAAGACGACCCCTGGTAAGCGCACGCCGCTGGCCAGGGAGATGCGGTCAAAAATCTCTCTGCGCCTCCAACGCGACGGCGTGGACGCCGAGTCCAGGATCCCGGAGCCCGAAGCTCCTACTTCGTCGAGCTGAGGATTCTCTCGTACAGCTCGGCGTGTTCGCGGGCCATGCGCTCGGTCGAGAACCGCACCCCGACGTCGGCCCGGCACTCGGCCCGGTCGAGGATGTCGATGGTGCCAAGCCGGGCGGCCATGTCGCTCTCGTCCGAGCACAGCCAACCGGTCCGCCCGTCGGCGACGACCTCGGGCGCGGCCCCCTCGGCGAAGGCCAGTACCGGCGTACCGCAGGCCAGCGACTCGAGCATGACCAGCCCGAACGGCTCGTTCCAGCGGATCGGGAACAGGGTGGCCTTGGCGCCGGCCAGCAGGCTCAGCTTCTCCTCGTAGGGCACCTCGCCCAGGTACTGCACCCCATCGCCCAGGAGGGGCTCGATGTGGGATTCGAAGTAGGCGGTCTCCCAGGGCTCGCGCATCTTGCCGGCCAGGAGGATCGGAATGCCCGCTTCGCGGGCGGCGACGATGGCCCGGTGGGCGCCCTTCTCGGCCACCATACGCCCGAGGTACATGCAGTAGTCGCCATCGCCCTTACCGACGGGGAAGTCCTCCACGTCGACGCCGTGGTGGATGACGCCGGCCACCGCCAAGCCGGGGTCCGCCGTGAGCTGGACGTGGGAGATGGCGATCAGGGGGACCCGGTCGGCGATACGCCGGTACAGATCGATGAGCTCCACGTTGAGGGGCCCGTGGATGGTCGTGACGACCGGAACGTCGGTCAACGCCGAGGCGTAGACCGGGCCGATCATGGTGTGGTCGTGGATCAGGTCGCACTCGGCCACCGCTTCATAGGCGGCCAGGACGTGGCGCAGCTCGGGGACCGAGAACCCGATCCGGGCCCCCTCGGAACGCTCCAGCAGCCACTCGGTCGGAACCGGGCAGGTTGAGTCGCCGGTGGCGAACAGCAGAACCTCGTGCCCGGCGGCCACCAGGCCCCGGCAGAGACAGTCGACCGCCTGCTCGATCCCGCCGTAGAGGTCGGGCGGGATGGGGGCCCACGGCGGGGCGATGATGCCGATCTTCACCACGGGATTTGACCACACGCCGGCCGGTACTGTGGTGGGAGTGAGCATCCAGCCTCCGCATGCACCCTGGGTGCTGGGTGGCGAGTGCGTACTGGCCCTGGCCTCGGCGAAGCCAGCACCGGGGGACCTGCCCGACGGGCTCCGTCGCCTCCCTGGGCCATGCTCGGTCACGGCGGCCCGCTACGATGACTCGCCCGTGGGGCCGTACCGGGAGCTCGCCGTGGGCCAGCCCGCCCACCTGGGCGCCCGGCCCGGCATGTGCATCACGACCATGGCCGTCACGTCGGTCGACGCCCGCCTCGGCGGGCGGGTCAACTGGGGTTTCCCGAAGGAGCTGGGCACCCTCGTCTGGCTCGACGAGGGCGACCATCGGGTGCTCCGTTGGGAGGAGCGCAACATTGTCGTGCGGGCCAAGCCGGTCGGCCCCCCGCTTCCCGTGCTTCTTCCCCTGCGTTCGCTCCAGCGCCGGGCCGACGGGCTGGTCTCCGTCAGGGGCCACGCTCGCGGTCGCGGGCGGGTGGCCCGAGTGGAGATCAGCGTCCCCGACGAAGACCCTCTCGCCGGCCTGTCGGGGTACCACTGGGGCCTCGTCGTCGCAGGCATGCGGCTGGTCGTCGGCCCGGCCCGCCGGCCAGTCGGACTGACCGCCACCCTTCGGGCCCCGCTCCGGGCCCCCGAGCCCGCGTTATCGTGGGGCCGGCAGTCCCAGCACACCCTCACGGGCGATTAGCTCAGCGGTAGAGCGCTGCCTTCACACGGCAGAGGTCGGGGGATCAAAACCCTCATCGCCCACTCGTAAAAGTGCAGGTCAGGGGCTTGAAGGACGTCTGATTGCCAGGCCGATGACCGCTCTAGGCTCCCGAAATGGCGCGGAAATGGCGCGGACCAGGTGGGCGAGAAAAAATGGCGCGCCATTTCGGCGCCTCGGGCGGTTCGGCGGGAGCGTCGTCGAACTTCGGTTGCGGGCCCGCCGGAGAGCGCGACTCACACGGAGGACCGCGCCTGGGGGGCTGCCACGCTTGGACCCCTGAAACGTTCGGGGGACTCGCGGCCGGGTGTGGTCACACGCGCACTGAGAGTTTGCGTACCAGTAGGCGCGCGTGCCCTGACCGGCACCACTGCGGTGCCCTGTACCGCCACCCAGCGGCTGGCCCGGACACGCGCTAGCCGCGTGAGCGGTCCCTCCGGCCCGCCAGTTCCCTGGGATGTCTGTCGTCCACGCGCGTAACCAGCCCTGCGCCCCGAACGGCACCTTCGGGGGCTACGGCGGGCGACTCGCGTCGGCGTCCGTTGGGAGGTACATGGCGGGCCACCCATCGGTCGGGGGGAGTGAGCGATACGGACGGACGAAAGGCCAGTCCGGCAACGACGCCG
>JBBQRO010000278.1:0-3707 GCA_038214685.1 Acidimicrobiales bacterium | reverse complement strand
GGAGCACGCCGGCACCATCCTGTGGAACGGCCCCATGGGCATGTTCGAGGATGTCCGGTTCCAGGAGGGCACCGTCGACGTGGCCGAGGCGGTGGCCGACTCGCACGGGTTCACCGTCGTGGGCGGTGGCGACAGCGCCGCTGCGGTGGCCAAGTTCGGCCTCGACCTGCGCATCGATCATGTATCCACCGGTGGCGGGGCGTCGCTCGAGCTGCTCGAGCAGGGCGACCTCCCCGGACTGGCATCCCTACGAGAGGCGAGCAATGCCCCCCGGTGACCGTCGGCCGCTGATCAGCGGCAACTGGAAGATGCACCACAATCACTTGGAAGCCATCCAGGTGGTGCAGAAGCTGTCCTACCGGCTCACCTCCGAGGACTACGAGGCGGTCGACGTCTCCGTCCATCCGGCCTTCACCGCCCTCCGGTCGATCCAGCTCCTCATCGACGACCAGCGCATCCCCGTGGCCCTCGGCGCCCAGAACTGCCACTGGGAGTCGAAGGGAGCCTTCACCGGCGAGATCAGCGTGCCCATGCTGGCCAAGCTCGACGTGGTTTACGTCATCGTCGGCCACTCCGAGCGTCGCGAGCTGTTCGGGGAGACCGACGAGGAGGTGCGGCGCAAGATCGAGGCGGTCATCGCCGGCGGCATGACGCCCATCGTCTGCGTGGGGGAGACGTTGGAGGAGCGCGAATCCGGCGCCACCGACTCCAAGGTCACCGGCCAGGTCGAGGCGGCTCTCACCGGGCTGCCGGCCGAGCAGGTGGCCGGCCTGGTCATCGCCTACGAGCCCATCTGGGCCATCGGCACCGGCCGGACGGCCACGCCCGACGACGCCCAGTCCACCATCGGCATCATTCGCCGGGTGGCGGCCGGCGTGGTGGGCGACGAGGTGGCCGGCCGCATCCGTATCCAGTACGGGGGGTCGGTCAAGGCGTCCAACATCGGCGAGCTCATGGCCCAGCCCGACATCGACGGCGCCCTGGTGGGCGGAGCCAGCCTCGACCCCGACGAGTTCGCCCGAATCGTGCAGTACCGCCTTGGCGGGTAGCCTGTTGTTTCTATGCTGACGGCGCTCGTCACGGTCATCCACGTCCTGGTCTCCCTGTCCCTCATCCTGCTGGTGCTGCTGCACAGCGGGCGGGGCGGCGGGCTGTCCGACATGTTCGGCGGCGGCATGGGGGCGGCATCCTCGGGCTCCACTGTGGTGGAGAAGAACCTCGACCGCATCACCGTGTCGATCGCGGTGGTGTTCGCCTTCACCACGATCATCCTGGCCATCCGGCTGCAGGCGTCGTAGCGGCCCCAGCTATACCTATGCGCCCAAGGGCGGTGCCGATGCGCCCCGGAGCGGCGCGGTCGCGCCTGGGGGCGATGGTCATCGCCCTCTGCACGTTGGCGGTCGGCTGTTCGAGCGGCGGACCACCGACCGCGGTCAGGCGGGGGGCCGACGAGCCGCCTCCGGGGGTGCTCCGAGTCGGCATCGAGCGCCCCCAGTCCCTCGACCCGGCCCAGGCCCGCACGCCCAGCGAGCTGCTGGTCGCCGACCAGCTCTTCGATGGCCTGACCTCCTACGACCCCGAGACCCTGGCCATCCAGCCCGCCCTGGCCGTGCGCTGGCAGGCCAGCCCCGACCAGCGGAAGTGGGATTTCACCATCCGCCCGGGCGCCGCCTTCGCCAACTTCCGGGTCATCACCTCGGCTGACGTGAAGTACAGCCTCGACCGCATCGCCAAGAAGGGCTCGTCCTCGCCGGCAGCGGCCCAGCTCGACACGGTGACGGGCTTCCGGGCGGTGAACGTGGAGGGGAAGGGCGAGAGCCTTTCCGGGGTCACCACCCCCGCTCCCGACGTCGTGCGCATCGAGCTCGACCAGCCGTTGTCGTCGCTGCCGGCCGTCCTCGGGCACCCCACCTTCGGGATCGTGCCCCGGGAGTCGGTGACCTCCGAGTCGCCCCCATTCGCCGTCCAGCCGGTGGGCAGCGGGCCGTTCGTGCTCCAGAGCCGGGGCGACGACCTGCTCCACCTCGTGCCGTCGCCGGGGACGCCGAACCTCCCGCTCCGGGCCGTCGACTTCTTCCTGGCGGAGGACGCGGCCGCCGCCTACGACAGCTTCCTGGCCGGCCGGCTCGACTGGACCTCGGTCCCTCCCGACCGGGTCGAGCAGGTGGCCGAGCGCCAGGGCCCGGCCGGATCCAGGCCCTACCTGGGCGAGCTCTTCTACGGCTTCAACTTGAAAAACCCGAAGTTCGCCGACGTCCGGTTCCGCCAGGCCATCGTGGCCGCCATCGACCGGGAGGCGATTGTCCGGGTGGTGTACGGCCCGTCGGCCAAGGTGCTCCGAGGCCTCATCCCCGAGGGCGTGCCGGGGGCCCAGGCCGATGCCTGCGCCGAGCGCTGCGCCCGCGACCCCGACCGGTCCCGGGCCTTGATCGCCGCCGCGTTCCCGATCGGCACTGCGGTGCCCGAGGTCCAGATCGACTTCGACGACGACGGCACCCAGCGGGCGGTGGCCCAGGCCATCCAGGCCAACCTCAAGGAGGTGGGAATCCCCTCCGCCCTCCGTCCCCACACCTACGCCGACTACCTGCGCTTCGCCATCAGCGGTCAGCAGGAGCTGTTCCGCCTGGGCTGGATCGGGGCCTCCCCGACTGCCGACGCCTTCCTCACGCCACTGTTCCAGTCGGGTCTGCGCGACAACATCACCGGCTTCTCGTCCCCCCCCGTCGACAGCTTCCTGAAGAGCGGTCGGGCCGAGTCCGACGAGACCAAGCGCATCGGCTCCTACCAGGCGGCCGAGAAGCTGATCCTCGACCAGATGCCGATCGTGCCCCTGGCCCAGTTCCAGTTCCAGTCGGTGTCGTCGCCCCGGGTGAGCGGGCTGGTCGTCTCCGGTCTGGGAACCTTCGACGCCACCAAGGTCAAGGTCGGCCCGGGTCGCTGACGGCCCGAGCCGCCAGTGTCCCGCCGGGCGGAGAGCCGCCGATGTCGTACAGTGGGGGCAGGTCACGTCGGAGTGGCGGAATAGGCAGACGCGCCAGGTTGAGGGCCTGGTGCCCGAATAGGGCGTAGGGGTTCAAGTCCCCTCTCCGACACCCAAACACCTCCCCACGCACCTCCGCCCGGACCGCCTCAGCGCCGGATGGGGGGTTGATCGAGGGTTGAGGGTTCCCGATCCACCCTCGAGGGTCGCTCCGGTTACCCCTCGAGAGGTGTCTCCGGTCGCATCCGGAGAGGAGAACGGCCTGGTGAAGCGTGGTCGAGGGGCCTCCTGAGAGTCGACCACCGTCGGATCTGTCTCATCTGACCAAAAAGTTTCCGGCTCCCATCGCCGTTCCCTCAGGACAAGATTCCGACCCCTGGGGTGTGGAAAACCGGGCAGGACGGCCCCGTAGGGCCATCGTCAACCTCCAACGGCTCGCGATGGGTTTCCAACAGACGTCCAACAGGTGCAAAAGTGCAGGTCAGCGGACCAAACTGAGGGAAAGCGGTGCTTTCGTTGTGCGCCGGGCCGTGGTAAACCTCACCGGTCAAAGCGGGAGTGGCGTGGCGCGCGTCGCACCCGACGATTTCTTCCTGGGAAGGAGGGCCTTCACGGCCTCCGAAACAGGGTTCTTGGACACCGACAGGGTCGACGCCGACCCCACCGACAAGGGATGAGCATGAACACACCCAAGCCTGGTTCGCAGAAGATCTCGAGCGTGACCGCC
>JBBQRO010000277.1:0-3710 GCA_038214685.1 Acidimicrobiales bacterium | reverse complement strand
GCTGAACGCCTCACGGCCCGGCAGACTGTCGAGCTGACCCCGGAAGGTGGGAAGATCCGTCCCCGGCCGCAGCCGTACCCCCATGATCGTGGAGGCGACACCCACATCAGGATCATCGAGCAGCGACGCCGGGAACAGGGCAAGCGGCTCGGCGTTGTTGAGCGCGTCCGGCCCGTCGACGACCCCGACGAGGACAGCGTCCAGGCTCGGCCCACCCGGGCCCTCGGCGAAGGCGCCGAAGCCGCCCGCATCAGCTTGCGCCTGGGTGAGGGTCGAAAGGTCGAACCTGTCCCCGATCGCCGCGCCGGTGCTCTCGGTGAAGCCCCGGGTCACCACGAACTCCCGCGTGCTGGCTGGGTCGGGTTCCCGGCCCGCTACCACGCGCAACCCGATCGCGCCGGAACGCCCGCTGAACACCAGGACCTCGAGCGGCGAGGGGTCGCCCGGTTTGACCAGCCCACCGAACACAAAGGTCGTCGCCTCCACCGACGACGCTCCAGGAAGAGCCGCGATCTCGGAGGTGCGGGGCCGTCCCCTCTCCTGCTGAACCTCACCGTCAAAGGCTGCTCCGCTCGCCGCGCCGAACCTGTCCGGCGCGCTCGACGTCCGCTCAGCGCCGGCGGCAAAGGCGAGCACGCCTGCTGCGACGGCCGCCACGATCAAGCTCAGGACCACCGTCGACCGCCATCGAGCCCGCAGGACGATGCTGATCCGATACCGCACGGCTCGCATGACCCTCATTCAACCGCGTCGGCCCGCGGACTGACAGCGTGCTATCACCACAATGGGCCGGGTGCTAGGCCCACCTTTGCGGCAGCGCCCCCATCCCCGCACCCTCGCCGCAACAGGCTCCGGACGACATAGACGGGGCGCACGTGACGATCGGCAGGGGCGCCTGATACCGGGCGCCCGGCTGGTGCCGCTATCGGGCGGGTCGTCCCGCGCTCCGTCAGTCTGGGGAGGCCGTCGTCTCGGCTAGCGGTACCCACCTACCCGGCCTATGGGGGTGGACTCACACGCTCCACCCGGGCAGCCCTGCAAGAGTGGTGACCTCATGGCTGAGCGGGATCGCGCCAAGGTTGAGGAGGGGCTTCGTTTTGCCGTTGAAGGGTTGGGACCCTGGATCGGAGAGCGCATTGGTGTCTGGCCGCCTGACAAGCGTGGCAGTGTCCAGCCGCACGACATCGCGTACCTCATCGCAGTCCTTCTGGAGCGGCGGGGAGCCTTCAAGGAACTCGAGCAGCCCTCCGGCCGCAGCGCCATCTACCAGCTGAGACAAGCACGGAACGCGTGGGCTCATTTCGATCCTCTCGATGAGGCCGACGTCCGCCGCGTCGCGACGGCGGGGGCAACGGTGTTGCGCCTCATCGGTGCCGACGCTGCGATGTCGGCGATCGAGGCCGTATGTGCACCAGAAGATCCCATGCCTGCGCCGTCCGGCCACCGCCGGGCGCGCTCTCTGGCGTTTCGCGCCGCCCAGTGGGAGCAGCGGTTCGCGGACCACTGCCAGCCCATCAACCTGCTGGTCGAGCAGCTGATCGCCGAGACGGGCGGACGTTGGATGCCGTTCGTGGCTCCGTACCATGGGGGCGTGCGGGCTGAAGTCGTGCTGCTCTTCCAGGACCCGGGGCGAATGACCTATCAAGCCGTCGGCGGATCAGGCTTTATCGGCTGTGAAAATGACGATCCCAGTGCGGACACTCTGGCTCTTTGTCTCGACCTAGCCGGCGTGGACCAGCGCCAGGTCACGCCGTGGAACGCGTACCCTTGGTACCTCCCTGAACAGGCCGGCGTCAGCGCGGCTCAGCGGGTCGAAGGCGTTGATGCTCTGCACTGCATCCTGCAGTTGCTGCCAATGACCCACACCGTGGTTACGTGCGGCGCTGTAGCCCATGACAGTTGGCGACGCTTCGCACGCGCCTACCCAGACATCGCGGGCAGGCTGCGTCACGTCGAGACCTTCCACACCAGCGGGCGCGGCATCACGAACGGCGGCAGGCAGACGAAGGCCGAAGGCGTGGCACATGTGGTGGCCACCATGTCGGCCGCGGTCACGAGGCCGGGGCCACTTCAACTTTGAGTCCCCTCCACGTCTTCCCGAGACATAACCCTTTTCCAAGACGGCTGCGGCGTTCGGCGCGTTACCGAGCGAGCGGCTGGTGCCGATACCGGGCAAACCCTACAAGGCACAGGGAGTTGGACTGAAGAACTTTCGGCTGGCACCTCTTGCGCCACTCAAACGAGACGCACTCCTCCGGCGATACCTGGTGGCGGCAACCCTCTCCTCAGTTAGATGACGTTCTTCTCTGCCGGCTCAGCTACAAACGCAAGAAGTTCGAGGCCGAGCCTTGTCACCTCATCCGGCGGAGGATTATCAACCGAACCACCATCTTCAATACGTGACATCGGATCGTCATCACCCACCAGTCCGAGCTTCTCGAGATCTCTGAACAGAGCATTCACGAAGCTGTGGTCCGCCGCAAGTTGAGGATCTAGCACCGCAGGCACCTGTATGAGCGGATACTGCCCGTGATCGTCTCGAGTCCACTCGAACCTCTTCCCGGTCCGTCGCGCGTAAGCGTGCGGATCGGCGTACATATCCAGCAATCGAAGGTGCGTCGCTGAAATATCACCCGCCAGACGTAGGAGGAGCATCGCGTGATCGGCCGATCGCTCATCCGTCGTCGAGAAGGCGCGCGCCGTCGCGTTCGCCAAATACCCCAGATGCTCCTCGCTCGCTGACCTCGCGGCGCTCAGCGTGCCCTGCGCCAGTGCCGCCACCGCCAACCTCTCGTCGAGCTCTGACCTGAGATCCAGTGTCGTCGTCGTGAGGCTTGCGATCCTCCCTGCAACTTGTTCATGGAAGTCCCGTGTCCGGCGCTCAAGCGCCGTTGGGAGAAAGACGTTCAGGAGCCCTACTCCCGTGGACGAGATCCCGGTCGGGTCTAACTCGGCGATCGCCGCGATGAGCGCCCTCGCCGTATCAACTCGCGAGGAGCGGGGAACGTCGACCTCGCCCGAAGTTCTCACCTGCACCTCGTTCCACGGTTCCACCAGTCGACCTTCGCGCTGTCGGCACCTTCACCGGGTGGATCGTCTGAACAAGAGGCCCCTTAGAGTCCAGTGCGCTGCCCTGGGCTGTTGCACCCCAACAGGACCCGACGCCCGTTGGGCGCTCAGCGCTCGGGACCTTCGGCCGGACGACGCCGGTGGCCCCACCCGGCGCCCACCGCGCTGGAAGGTCGGTTTGGGCCGTTCGCCATGGATGAGAACACCGGCCAAGCCCGCACTCGTCCTAGGGTCGAAGGGCACCGAACGGCGGGCCGGCGGCCTGGCCACCACCACGACCAGCGCAGTGGCCACTACGGCGACCACCACTGGGCCGATGACCACAGCGGGAGGACCTGCTCCTCCCTCCTCAGCGACGGCCTGACCCGCACCCGCAACTTGAACGAGTGCGCGGCTTCGCCGTGGATCGGGCAGCCCAGGCGCTTGGCCTGAGCGCACGGCAAGGCGCACATGATTCACTTGAACGAGCGGGCGGGCCGCCTGGTGTTACCGAGCGAGCGGCTGGTGCCGGTACCGGGCGTTTGCGAGGCCGCCGACTGGCGCTCAGGTGCCGCCCCCCCAGCGTCTGCGCTCCGTCCTCAAGCCGAGCACTCCGGGGTGTCGGTGGGAGGCTGTCCCGGTGCCGCCACCGCCGTCACCCT
>JBBQRO010000276.1:0-3721 GCA_038214685.1 Acidimicrobiales bacterium | reverse complement strand
CGCTCACCGAGATGCGCGACCGCACCTTCGTCGGTGAGTCGGGGAAGCGCTACCCGGGCACCGACATCATCGGCCAGCTGTGGGACGCGTCGCTGGCCGAGTCGCTCGGGTTGCTCGAGGAGCAGAACCGGGCGGCCACCGGCGCCGAGCTGGAGCTCGCCGTCTCCTCCCGGCCCAACAGCGCCGACCTGCTCGCCGAGTTCCACAGCCTCGCTGCTCCTCTGGCGGCGACGGAGGGCTGATCGGCGGGCGAGCCGGTCCCGCCTGCCCGCCGCCTCGGGGGCGGGTCCCTCAGCCCGGGTCGTCCAGCGCGAAGCCGCGGTAGCCGTCGGCTGCTGACTCCCGGCACGACGCCAGGTACAGCTGCAGGCCGCCCGGCCAGTTGAGCATCTCCCGGGGCTTGCCCGGGATGTTGGCGCCCATGTACCACGAGTCGGCCCGGGGGAACAGCGTCATGTCGGCGATGGAGTGCACCATCGTCCGCCACTCCTCTTCGGCCTCTGCGGTGGCCTCGATGCGGGTGGTGCCCGTGTCGCGCAGGTGGGCGAGCAGCTCGACGACCCAGTCTCCCTGCACCTCGGCGCAGGTGGGCCCGTTGCAGAACCCCGACGGGCTCTGCGGCCCGTACAGGAACAGCAGGTTGGGGAAGCCGTGGCTGGACAGACCCAGGTGGGTGAGGACACCGCCCGCCCAGTGGTCACCCAGGGTCTCACCGTTGCGGCCACGCAGGTCGATGCTCACCAGGCCGCCGGTGACGGCGTCGAAGCCGGTGGCCATGACCAGCAGGTCGCAGGGGTACTCGCCCGCCGTGGTGCGGACCCCGGTGGGGGCGATCGACTCGATCGGCGACCGACGGAGGTCCACCAGCTCGACGTTGTCCTGGTTGAAGGCGTCGTAGTACCACTGCTCCAGCGACGGGCGCTTCACCCCGAACGGGTGGGGCGGTTCGGCCGGCGCGAGGACCTCGGCGACGGCGGGGTCGTGCACCCTCTCGTGGACCTTGGCGCGCCAGAAGTCGTACGCGGTGCGGTTGGCCGCCTCGTCGAGGAGCAGGTCGGAGTAGCCGCCGGCCCAGAACGCGAACCCCCCCTCCTGCCACAGGCGCTCGTAGGTCTCGAGGCGCTCGTCCGCCGACACGTCGAAGGTGTTGACCCCCCGCTCGGGGTAGGCGAAACCGCTGTTGGTCTGGGTGCGACGCTCGAAGATCGACGGGTACTCCGCCTTGGCCTCGTCCTGGTCCTCACGGCTGAGGCGGCGCTGCTGCATGGCCAGCGCCATGATCGGCGTGCGCTGGAACACCGTGACGTGCTCGGCCACCCGGGCGGCCTCTTGGACCACCTGCACGCCGCTCGCGCCGGTGCCGATCACCGCCACCCGCCGGCCGGTCAGGTCGACCCCGCCCTGGGGCCAGTGGGCGGTGTGGGACCACTCGCCGGCGAAGGTGTCCAGGCCGAGGAGGTCGGGCACGTGGGCCTTGGCCGCGAACCCGGTGCACATCACCACGAAGCGCGTCCGCAGAGTGTCGCCGGCGTCGGTGCGGAGCTCCCAGCACCGCTGGGCCTCGTCCCAGGCGCCGGCGGTGACCCTGGTCTCGAAGCGGATGTCGTCGCGCAGGCCCCACACATCGTCGACGTGGTCGAAGTAGCGGCGCAACGCCTGCCAGTCGGGGAAGCGCTCGTCCCAGTACCAGTCCTGCCACAGCGCAGGGTCGGAGTACTCGTAGAGCGGCACGTGCGAGTCGACGCGGGCGCCCGGGTAGCAGTTCCAATACCAGATGCCGCCTAGCCCGGTGCCGGCTTCGAGCAGGGTCACCCGCAGGCCGAGCCGGCGCAGGTGGTGCAGCTGGTAGAGCCCGGCGAAGCCGGCACCGACGACGACGGCATCGTGATCGGGGCCCCTCATCGTCTCCTGGCCTCCGCCCACGACAGGCCCTGCTCGACGTCGACGTCGTGGGGGAGGCCCAGCACACGCTCGCCGATGATGTTGCGCTGCACCATGCCAGTGCCGCCGCCGACGGTGAGGGCGGGGGCGAAGAGGAACCCGTGGGCCCACAGATCTGCAGCCCCGCCGAAGGGTCCGACGTCGTTGCGGAGGCCGGCGGTGCCCGCCAGGTCCTTGGCCAGTTCCATGATGTGCTGCCCGTGCTCGTCGGCCATCACCTTGCGGATCGATGCCTCGGCTCCCGGGGGCTGGCCCTTGATCGCGGCCGTCACCGTGCGCAGGCGGATGAGCCGGAGCAGCTCGGACTCGATGTGGAGCTGGGCCAGCCGCTGGCGCAGCAGCGGATCGTCGACGCGGCCGTGGGCCCGGACCAGGTCGAGGAGATCTGCGGCGTTGGGCCCGTGGCCCCACAGCGCGCCGCCCGAGGACAGTGAGACCCGCTCGTTGCCGAGGGTGACCTTGGCCAGGGACCAGCCCCGGTTCTCCTCGCCCACGAGGTTCTCCGCTGGGATACGCACATCGGTGAGGAAGACCTCGTTGAACGTCTGCCCACCGGTCATCTCGATGATCGGACGGATCTCGATGCCGGGAGTGTCCATGGGGCAGATGAAGTACGACACGCCTTGGTGCTTGGGCTGATCGGGGTCGGTGCGGGCGATGAGGATGCCGAAGGTGGAGAACTGAGCCAGCGAGGTCCAGATCTTCTGCCCGTTGATGACGTACTCGTCGCCGTCGCGCACTGCCCGGGTGCCGAGGTTGGCCAGGTCGGAGCCGGCCTGGGGCTCGGAGAACAGCTGGCACCAGAGCTCCTCGCCGGCGAGCAGCGGCATGAGGTAGCGGTCCTTGTGCTCCTGGGTGCCCGCGTGGAGGATCGTCGGGCCCGCCCAGCCGATGCCGATCGGGTTCATCGGCCGGGGCACGCCCGCCCGCTTGAGCTCGTCGTCGATGACCAGCTGTCGGATCGGGTCGGCATCCACCCCCCACGGCGCCGGCCAATGCGGCGCCACGTAGCCGGCCTCAGCCAGCTCGCGTCCGCTCGGCTGCGGGTGCTCCCGCAGCCAGTCCCGCACCGACCTGCGGTCCGGGTTGTCGTGGCCCGGCAGGTCGAAGTCCATTGGCTCGCTCCCTGTGCCGCTCTGATGTTGCCTGGTGATCGTAGCGTCTGCACGACACCAGGCGAGCCCCGTCTCACGTGTCGAGCCGCCCCGACCGGAACCGAAATGCCCTCAATCGGCCATCGGATGACGCCTTGTCCCCAACGGGAATGGCCGGTGATCCACCGATGCGACACCAGGCGCGGTTCGACTCATGTTGTGCTTGCTGACTATCGTCGGCGTCATGCGCGTTCACGTGGATCAGGAGAAGTGCCAGGGCCACAATCGCTGTGTCGTCCTAGCCCCCGACCTGTTCGAGGTCGACGAGTACGGCACGGCCTGGGCCAAGGGCGCAGGTGTCGTGCCGCCGGGCCAGGAAGCGGCAGCACAGCTCGCCGTCGACAACTGTCCGGAGTACGCAATCACCATCACCGACGACTGATCGCGCAGTGCCTCACCGCTCATGGGGAGGCGCGGCGAAGGCCTCCCCGTCGCGAGCGCGGCGGACATGGTGACACGTTGGTTTGTCGATCCACGAGATGAGTGGCGTATGATGTCTCATGGTCTCACCATGGGGAGTGCTCGAGCGATGACCGACTCTTCGCCCAACGCCGGTCTCCGGTTCCGTAGCAACGTCGTGTCGGACTACGGCCCCGTCGCCGATTGGGCCACCGATTTCGATCTGA
>JBBQRO010000275.1:0-3745 GCA_038214685.1 Acidimicrobiales bacterium | reverse complement strand
GAAGGCGTCGGCGCCAGTCGATCGGCGGTGATCCGCCGCGGCGTGCACCAACTTGCCGACTCGGTCCGCCGAGCCCGTGTCGGCGCCTCCATCGCCCGTTCGTATCGGGAGGACCCGCAATCTCCCGAGGATGACGAGCTGGCCATGGCGAGCGCCATGGCGATGACCGACGCGGAGCCGTGGTAGCACAGGCCGAGCTCTGGCTGATGGAGACCCCGAACCAGAAGCGGCGACCGGTCCTCATCGTCTCCCGGGACGAGGTCATCCCGGTGGTCAGCAACGTCGTCGTGGCCCCCGTGACGAGCACCATCCGGGAGATACCGACTTGCATCCCTGTGGGACCCGACCAAGGGATCGACCACGACAGCGTCGCCACGTTCGACAACCTCGCCGCCGTCCCAAAATCGGTGCTCACCGTGAGGCTCGGCGATCTTGGGGCCGGCGGTCGGCGACAGATCTGCTCGGCCCTCGACGCCGTGGCCAACTGCTGACTGCGATCCCGTTAGGTCACGCTAAGGTCACGCCCAGGTCACGGGCCTCAGCGGGTCGGAGGCAGAGGAATGAGAAAGGGCCTCTGACCTGGGTTTTTGCTAAAGTCAGAAGCACCTCGCGGGTGTAGTTCAGAGGTAGAACATCAGCTTCCCAAGCTGAGAACGCGGGTTCGATTCCCGTCACCCGCTCTCCGACGAAGGCGCAGGTCAAGGGGGCTTTCCTTGGCTCCGCCGGCCGGCCGTCTCAGGTCCGGATCGCGCTCCATCCCGCGGGCGCTTCCGCCGAGGTCCTGCGACCACCGGGCCGTCGCGCTCGGCGGCCGACTCAGAGCCGCTCGTGACCGTGCCACTCCGCTCGCGTCCGCCCGAGTGATTCTGGGAGGTCAGGCGACGGTGGCCAGAAGGGCTTGGGCGGCGGGGTCGTCCCGGTCGAGCTGCACGAAGTGGACCTGGCCGTCGGGGTCCACGGCGGTGATCCGGACGACCGACCAGAAACTGGGTGTGCCCGCCACCACCACCGCTCCGACTCGCACCACGGAAGGATCACCGGCGTTCCCGACGAGCGCCCAGTTCTCGCCGTTGTCGTCCTCTGCGTTGAGGTCGCTGCGGAGGTGGATCGGGGGCGTCACGACAGGTCTCCTTGCGCTCGTAGCGGGTACTCGACCACCCGGTGCTCGCATCCAAGGATACGGCCGACGAGCTCATCGAGATCGCCGTGCACGATGTCGTAGTGCGGGGACTGCCCGGTGTCCCACAGCTCCAGCCCATCGGCCAGGAGCGCCCCAGCGGTGAAGAGCACCACCCACTCCGCTCGCCGGAGCTTGGTCGAGGCGATGTCCTTCCACGTAAGTCCCCCGACCTCGGCGAACACCGAGACGCCGTAGACTCCCGGCCGAGAGGTTGACAGCGCGACGAGCGAGGTGCTCGGCTACTTCCCCCAGGTGTTCAGCCACATCGGCCTCGTGAACGCGGCCTGGGCCATCGCGGAGGCCGAGAATTGGGGCATGAAGAGCGGCCGCCGGTGATCAAGCCTTATCCCGCCGGGCGAGGGCCCGTCCCGCCATCGGGCGACCAGATCGAGCTGGAGTGGGGTGACCAGAAGGCAGTCGTCACCGAGGTCGGCGCCGGCCTGCGGAGCTACGCGAGAGGCGCCCAGTCGGTCCTGGACGGCTATGAGGTCGGCGACATGTGCACCGGAGGTCGGGGGCAGGTGCTCATGCCCTGGCCGAATCGCATCGCCCACGGCCGGTTCCGGTTCGAGGGCACGGAGCACCAGCTCCCCCTGACCGAACCCGAGCGGGGCCACGCCATCCACGGCCTCGTCCGGTGGGTCACCTGGCGGGTGGTCGAGCAGGAGCGCCAGCGGGCCGTCCTCGAGTGCCTCCTGCGCCCGCAACCGGGCTACCCCTTCACACTCGAGGTGGCCATCGAGTACCAGCTCTCCGATGCGGGCCTGGCGGTGCACACCTCGGTGACCAACCGCAGCGAGAGCGATCTCCCCTTCGGCGCTGGCTTCCATCCCTACATCACGGTGGGCACCGAGCGGATCGACGAGGCCACCTTGACCGTGCCGGCCGCCTCCTGGCTCGAGACGGACGATCGCGGCATACCAACCGGTACGAAGATGCCGGTGGACGGCTCCTCCTACGACTTCCGCGCACCCCGCCCGATCGGGACCGCCGTCCTCGACATCTGTCTGATCGACCTCGAGCGAGACGAGAACGGTCTGGCCCACGTGACCTTGCAGGGCCCGGACCGATATGCAACAACGGTGTGGATGGACGATGCGTTTCCCTACGTCATGGTGTTCACCGGAGACACCCTCGCCGCCGCCCGCGCCCGGCGCGGTCTCGCCGTCGAGCCGATGACGTGCGCACCGGACGCGTTCCGCAGCGGCGATGGGCGCTGGATCCTGGCCCCAGGGGAGACGAAACGCAGCGCTTGGGGGATCGCGTCCTCCAGTAGGTGAACCAGCCTTTGCCGCTTGGCCACCCGACGGCAAGTCGGACCTCTGCGGTCAGTGGGGTGCCGCTGACCGCAGAGGAAGGACACATCAGGTGTCAGATGGCGTCGTCGCCCATCTCGCCGGTGCGGACCCGGAGGAGGCGCTCGACGTCGAGGATCCACACCTTGCCGTCGCCGATCTTGCCGGTGTAGGCGCACTTGCGGATGACGTCCATCACCCGGTCCGCGTCGGAGATCGAGCAGACGACTTCCACCTTCAGCTTGGGGACGAGATCGACGGTGTACTCGGCGCCGCGGTAGGTCTCGGTGTGGCCGCCTTGGCGGCCGTAGCCCTTGTCCTCGGTGACGGTGATGCCGTGCACGCCGGCGGTCTTGAGGCCGTCCTTCACCGAGTCGAGCATCTGGGGCTTGATGACGGCGGTGACGAGCTGGATCACAAGCGCGCTCCCGTCGGGACGGCTGCCGCGGAAGCGCCTTCAGGCAACGGGGTCGGCGGCAGCGCTGGTGTGACGTCAGGGCCGTAGCCGGGGGCGCCGTGCTCGAGCACGTCGAGGCCGGCGACCTCCTCCTCGGGCGAGACCCGCAGGCCGACGGTGGCCTTGATGATCAGGAAGAGCAGTCCGGCGGACACGGCCACGAAGGCGGCCACGGCGGCCACGCCGATGACCTGGCTGACGAGCTGGTCGGTGCCTCCCCCGTAGAACAGCCCCTGCTTCCAGAAGTCGCTGTCCTCGGTGGCGAACAGCCCGACGCAGATCGTGCCGAACGCGCCGCATACTCCGTGGACCGAGATGGCCCCGACCGGGTCGTCGACGTGGACACGGTCGAAGAAGAGCACGGCGGAAACCACGATGAGACCCGCCAGGGCACCGATGATGACCGCTCCGATGGGGCTCACCGCAGCAGTGCCGGCGGTGATGCCGACGAGGCCGCCGAGCATCCCGTTGGCCGTCATGGCCACGTCGGGCTTGCCCGTCTTCAGCCAGATGAGCGCCATGGCGGCGATGGCCCCGGCCGCGGCGGCCAACGTGGTGGTCACCGCGATCCCGCCGATGGCTTCATCTGCGGCGAGCTGGGATCCGGGGTTGAAGCCATACCAGCCGACGAGGAGGATGAAGGTGCCGATCACGGCGTAGGGGATGTTGTGAGCGGGGATGGCCCGGGGCTTGCCGTCAGGGCCGTACTTGCCGAGCCGGGGGCCGAGGATGATCGCGCCCATGAGGGCGGCCACCCCGCCGGTCATGTGGACCATCGTCGATCCGGCGAAGTCGTGGAACGGGGTCGACAGC
>JBBQRO010000274.1:0-3796 GCA_038214685.1 Acidimicrobiales bacterium | reverse complement strand
GTTCGCCGCCGAGTTCCACGCCATCCCCCTCGACCGCAGCCGGCCCCTGTGGCAGCTGTACGTCGTCGAGGGCCTCGAGGGCGGCCGGGTGGCGCTGGTGTCCAAGACCCACCACGCCGCCATCGACGGCGTGAGCGGCGCCGAGATCGTGGTCAGCCTCCTCGACCTGTCGCCCGAGGTCCAGCGCCACGAGCCTGCTGAGGAGTGGAAGCCCGACCGGGTCCCCACCGATGCCGAGATGGTCGCCTACGCCCTGAGAAGCCTGGCCCGCCAGCCGGCCGCCGCCGTCAAGGCCACCCAGCGCACGATCGAGATGGCGCTCAACCTCCGCCGCCGCAACCAGCACCCGGACGTCCAGCCGCCACCGGCCCCCTTCGCCGCTCCCCGCACCTCGATCAACACCCCCATCACCCCGCACCGCCGCTTCGCCATGGCGGACGTGCCGCTCGACGAGGTCAAGAAGGTGAAGAACGCCTTCCGCTGCACGGTGAACGACGTGGTGATCGCCCTGTGCGCGGGCACCCTGCACAAGCACTTCGAGGCCAACGACGAGGTGATCGACACCGACCTGGTGGCCATGGTCCCCATCAGCGTCCGCACCAAGGGCGAGAAGGGGGACATGGGCAACAAGGTCTCGGCCATGCTCACCTCGCTGGCCACGACCATCGACGACCCGGGCGACCGCCTCGAGGCCATCGTCTCGGGCACCCGCCGGGCCAAGGACCAGGAGAAGGCCATCGGCGCCGAGACCCTGAGCGACTGGACCGAGTTCATGGCTCCGGCCGTCGCTGCTCGCGCCGCCCGCCTCTACAGCTCCATGCGCGTCGCCGACAAGGTGCGTCCGCTGTTCAACGTGGTGATCTCGAACGTTCCGGGGCCCAACCTGGCGCTGTACACCGGCGGCGCCCAGCTCGAGGCCATGTACCCGATGGGACCCATCACCGATGGGGTGGGCCTCAACATCACCATCTTCTCCTACCGAGGCAGCATCCACTTCGGGCTCGTGGCGTGCCGCGAGTCCGTCCCCGATGTGGACCGCATGACGCACTTCCTGCAGGACAGCCTCGACGAGCTGGTCAAGGCGGCCGCTGAGCGGACGGGCGAGAGCCCACCCGCGCACAAGCGGCGGCCACGTTCAGGCGCGGAAGCGCCGGCCCCAGCATGAGGGGGGCCTCGGGACGGGCCGACCGGGGGGGCGGCCCGTCCCGAGGCGCTGGGGCTTCTGCCTTGGCGGCACTGAGCACCCCGGCTACGATGCCAGGACCAACGCGGACGTGGCTCAGCTGGTAGAGCATCACCTTGCCAAGGTGAGGGTCGCGGGTTCGAATCCCGTCGTCCGCTCCAAGAATGCCCAGGTCAGAGGCACTTTCCTGGATCGAGAGGCTCCCCCGAGAGCCCGGTTGCCAATCAAGATCCGATCAACCGTCGCTCCGGGGTCCTAGTGCTGGAGCAGTGTGCCCGGGCACCTGAGGCAGCGAGGCGGCAGCTGGGAGTTGGTCGCGTACGCCGGTCGAGACCCGTTGACCGGCCTACAACCTCACGTAATCACGCCGCCAACACCTGGTCGCCCAGCACGCTGCGCCAGACGGTCAGCGGCATCGAGCGCCACCTCCGGCCCCGGTGGGCCAGGTGCAGCTGCGCCGGGTGACGCCGGTCGACATCAGGTGATGCGACGATGACCAGCTCAGTGCGATCCGTCCACCTGTTCACAGGCGCCCGACTGCCGGGACGTTATGTGCGCCTCGCCTCTCTCCGTTCGTTCACCCGGAGCGTCAATCGCCGACTCGGTCGCGGCGCGGAGCGATGGGCCCGGATCGCCGCGCCTTCATAGCGCCTACCGCCACCGCATCCACGAGCGACTCCAGGCCGGACGTGGCGATGCGCACGTCGACTGCGTGACCGACCGGGCGATCCGCGCCTTCGGGGGCCGTCGGAGCCACCCCACGCCTTTCCGGTCACGGCACCACCGGTGGGGGTTGACCCGCTTCGACGGACATCCACCGACTGGGGGGTTGCCCCCGGAGAGGATGCGAGATGGAGCAGCGGAGGCAGCGTGTGCGGCAGTCGTTCACCCCGGAGTTAAAGGCTGACATCGTGCGCATGCACCAGGTTAACTAATGCTCCCCTGCGACGGTCGCGTCAAACGGAACAAGAACAATCAGGAGACATGCACTGCACTGTGCCAGACAAGGTTGCATCCATCCCTGCGGGTCCCCGATAGTTCGCCTCGCTCGAAGTCGCGTACGCGTCGACCCATCGAACACCCGATCGTCACCGCAGACGCCGTCGGGACCCGCGTCGCGGAACACGATACGCCGCAGGGGGTACATGAGGTCCATGCCTCGTGAAAGTGACGTACATGCAGCACCCCACCCGCTCAAGGATCACAAAATCGAGCTGTTCGCAAAGATCGACCGACGAAAGGAATCCAGCCATGGACATGAGGTTCGAACTCGTACCGGGTAACGGTCACCTACATCGACCCCGTCCGGCGACGCCTGTCCATCGGCTCCGAGCGGCCTGCGCACCGGGAAGAGTTCGGGAAGATCAGTCGGGCAGTGTCCACACAGGACTTGACCCGAAGAGGAGGACCGAGATGCGAAGCGCTCACATGTTCAAGGCGGCGGTTGCGGTGGCGGCATGGTCGCTGGCGGTGCCGACGGCTGCCGACGCGAGCACGATCACCTGCGTCGGGACCACGACGCTG
Source organism: Acidimicrobiales bacterium (assembly GCA_038214685.1). GTDB lineage: Bacteria > Actinomycetota > Acidimicrobiia > Acidimicrobiales > AC-14 > CADCTB01. The sequence goes on along the minus strand of JBBQRO010000274.1, from coordinate 1,089 downwards.
GGCCCGCCCGCCAGCTACACGTCGAGCGGGGGAGGCGGAGCGCTCGTTGAGAGGTTCGAGATCACCGGCGTACATGACCTGTGCCTGGCCGACGGGACGGTCGTCAGCGCGGCGTTGACGGGGACGCTGCTGCAGGTGACTCACCCGGACGGCACGGGTCACGTCGTGGTCAACGAGACGCTGTCGGTGGCGGGCGGCACCCTCGAGGGGAACGTCCGGGCGCGCTTCAGCCCGACGAGCTTCGACGCCACCGTTCACGCCTACGGCGGGACGGGAACGCTCAAGGGGATGTCCGGTCGTGGGACCAGCTTCCCGACGGGCTCGAACACCTTCCTCAGCGAGGTCGACTACCAGTACCGCTGAGCCATGTTGGTGGGAGGAGACCCGGGTGGTCGTCGAGGGCTACCTCGCCGAGCAGGCGGGCCTCTGGTGGAACAGGAAGCAGCCCCTCGCCGCAGAAATCCGGCAGGATGGTTGCGGTGGAACCTGGCGGGCCAGTGCGGGTCCAGCTGCTCGGTGGCTTTCGAGTCGAGCTTCCGGATGGGCGGGTGGCTGGTCCCTGGTCGCGCCCGTCAGCACGCCGGCTCTTCCAGATAGTGGTCCTGCGTGATCGTCGCAGGGTCGGTCGGGAGGAGGTGGCGGAGCTCCTCTTCTCCGACCTGGCGCCGGCGCGGGCGGCCAACGCCGTCTCGAAGGCGCTGACGATGGCCCGAACGGCGTTGGCTCCCTTTCCGATCCTCCAGGCCGACAGGGATGTCATCTGGCTGGAGGGACGGGTCCAGGTCGATGCCGACGTTGCGCGTGAGACCCTGCGGCGGGCCCTGTCACAGGCACCGGGCGACGTACGAGACGCGACCCTCGTGGCGGGCCTGGCCGCCCGCGGGCGCATGCTCGACGACGACATGTACGCCGACTGGGCGACGGCCGAGCGGTCTGACCTCGAGGCCCTGCAGGCCTATGCGCTCCTGACCCTGGCTCGTGACCGCAGCGCAGGCCACGGTCGCGCCTCCGACTTCTCGACCATGGAAGCCTGGTCCGACGTCCTCGCTCTCGACTGGACGAACGAGGAGGCCTGCTCGGCCCTCATGG
>JBBQRO010000273.1:0-3833 GCA_038214685.1 Acidimicrobiales bacterium | reverse complement strand
GGCCAAGCGCATGGCCGCCCTCGCCTCCGAACTGCCCATCCCCCGGGTGGGTGTGGTGGCCAACAAGCTGCGCTCCCCCGACGACGCCTCGGCCATCGCCGAGTACTGCGAGCGCCACGGCCTCGTCCTCGAGGGCGAGCTGCCCTGGAGCACCCTCGTCCTCGACGCAGACAAGGCCGAAATCCCCCTGATCGACTTCGACCCGAGCAGCCCGGTCATTGCCGCAGTGTCGAAGCTCGCCGACAAGCTCCTGCAGCCCAAGGGCTGACTGGCCCGCTCTTTTGTCCGCCGGAGTACTCCTGCGGTAGCTGAGCCCGGAAACGGCTACATGAAGCTGCGGGTCGAAAAAGCTTCCCGCTGCGGGCCCCTATAGATGTATATTGCATCTATCCGGTTTCTACGTACCACGCAGGGCGGCACCCCGTGACTTCATCGGCTCCGAAATCCGAGCAGCTGCGCGACCTGTACTGGCGTAGCGAGATCCTGCAGGTCGTGTACTGGCTGCACGGCGAGGGACTGGGCGACCTCGTCGATATGGACCTGATCCGCACCTATCTGGGGGTCGACGCCCTCGAAAACCTGTCCACCTACCTGAACCTCCTCGTCGCCGATGGATCTTTGGTGGGCGACGGAGACTGGTACGCCCTATCGCCCCGGGCACTGGCCGACGGCGAGGCCCAACTGGCCACCGCCTTCACCGATTTCGTGCGTCCGGTACGGAACGAGTGCAACGACGAGTGCTGGTGCCACACATCGGCCGCCGAGGCCGACGCGTGCGCCCGGTCACGCCCGGGCGCCCGACCCGATCACGCCGCAGGAAAGGCCAATGCATGACACCGAGCGGAGCGACCACATGAGCACGATGTCCGGGGTTTCCGGTGACTCCACCGGCACGCTGCCCCGTCACTACCTGAAGCCCTGCCTCCTGCTGCTCCTGGCCGAGGGCCCGTCGCACGGGTACGAGTTGCTCGAGCACGTTCGGCGCATGGGCATCAAGGGCGCCGAGCCCGGAGGCCTCTACCGGTACCTGCGGGCCATGGAAAAGGAGGAGATGGTCTCCTCGTGGTGGGAGCCGTCCCAGGCTGGCCCCGCCCGCCGCACCTACGTGCTCACCGAGCACGGTCGCAAGGGCCTCAACGAGTCGGTGCAAAGCCTGCGCGACGTCCGGGAGATCCTCGTCACCCTGCTCGACCGGTACGACACCCTCTCGACTCGGGCCGGCGCTTCCCGATCCTGAAATCCCCTCCCAGGTGAGAGACTGGGAGTCCACACCCGTTCTTGGAGGTAGTGAACAATGTGTCTCGGGATTCCCGGTCAGATCGTGGAGATCCTTGACCCGGCCGACCACCGGGCCACTGTCGATGTCGACGGTGTGCGTCGTGAAGTCAACGTCGGACTGGTCATGGGCGACGCCGGCGGCATCAAGGTCGGCGACTGGGTGCTGATCCACGTGGGGTTCGCCATGACCAAGATCGATGAGGAGGAGGCGGCCAGCACCCTCGACTTCATCAAGCAGCTGGGCAGCGTCTACGACGACGAGATCCGCGACTTCAGCGCCGAGGCGCCTCTTTAGGATGGACATCTTTCGTATGGAAATTCTGAGGACGGAGATATCGTGAAGTACGTCGACGAGTACCGCGACCCGGCTGCGGCCCGCACCATCCTGAGCCACATCACCGACCTGGCCAAGGGTCAGCACTTCAAGTTCATGGAGGTGTGCGGCGGCCACACCCACACCATCTACAAGCACGGCATCGAGAACGTGCTCCCGGAGACGGTGGAGCTGGTCCACGGCCCGGGCTGCCCGGTCTGTGTGATCCCCATGGGCCGGGTCGACGATGCCATCGCCGTGGCCGAGACCCCGGGGGTCATCTTCACCTCCTTCGGCGACATGATGCGGGTGCCCGGCGGCAACGGCAACCTGCTCGAGGCCAAGGCCAGGGGCGCCGACGTGCGCATGGTCTACTCCCCGCTCGACGCCCTCCGCATCGCCGTCGCCAACCCCGACAAGCAGGTCGTGTTCTTCGCAGTTGGCTTCGAGACCACCGCTCCCTCCACTGCGGTCACGGTGATGAAGGCCATGCAGAAGGGCATCACCAACTTCAGCCTGTTCTGCAACCACGTCACCATCGTCCCGCCGCTCAAGGCCATCCTCGACTCCCCCGACCTGCGCCTCAACGGCTTCCTCGGCCCCGGCCATGTGTCCACCGTCATCGGCAACCGGCCCTACCGGTTCGTGCCCCAGAAGTACGGGCTGCCTCTGGTCACCGCCGGCTTCGAGCCCCTCGACATCCTCCAGGCCATCCTCATGCTCCTCCGCCAGATCGACGAGGGCCGCTGCGAGGTTGAGAACCAGTACACCCGGGCCGTGCCCGAGCACGGTAATCCGCGCGCCCTGGAGGTCATCAACACCGTGTTCGAGCTCCGCCCCCACTTCGAGTGGCGGGGCCTGGGCTTCATCTCCCAGTCCGCCCTCAAGCTGCGCGAGGCGTTCGCCCCATGGGACGCCGAGCTGCGCTTCAGCGTGCCCGGCGTGCGGGTGGCCGACCCCAAGGCCTGCCAGTGCGGTGAGGTGCTCAAGGGCGTCATCAAGCCCTGGGAGTGCAAGGTGTTCGGTACCGCGTGCACGCCGGAGACGCCTATCGGCACCTGCATGGTGTCGTCGGAGGGCGCCTGCGCCGCCTATTACAACTACGGTCGGTTCACCAAGCACACCACCGTGCCGGTAGAGCTGACCGGGCGGGCGAAGGCGCCGCAGCCGGCATGACCGCGACGGGCGAGGGCCCAGGCGACGGCGGCGAGGGCCCAGGCGACGGCGGCGAGGGCCCAGGCGACGGCGGCGAGGGCCCAGACGGCGGCGGCGAGGGCCACAGCGACAAAGGTGAGGGATCCCGCGACCAGTACTCCCACGAGGACGAGGTCCTGGAGCGGATCGAGGCGTGGCGCCGGCGCCGGCCCAAGCTGAAGGACGAGTTCATCAACTCGGCTCATGGGGCCGGCGGCAAGGCGTCGGCCGCCCTCATCGACGCCGTCTTCCTCGAGGCGTTCCGGAACAAGAGCCTGGAGACCATGGCCGACGGGGCCGTCCTGGAGCTGCCCGGCGGCGACCGGGTGGCCTTCTCCACCGACGGCTACGTGGTCAAGCCCCGGCGCTTCCCCGGCGGCTCGGTGGGCGACCTGGCCGTGAACGGCACGGTGAACGACCTGGCCATGATGGGCGCCGTCCCCCAGTGGATCTCGGCGGGCTTCATCATCGAGGACGGCTTCTCCATCACCGAGCTGCGCGACCTGGTGGCCGACATGGCCGCCGCCGCCCTCAAGGCCGGCGTGCAGATCGTCACCGGCGACACCAAGGTGGTCAACAAGGGCGCGTGCGACGGCGTCTACATCACCACCGCCGGTGTGGGCGTCATCCCCGTCGGCGTGCACCTCGACGCCAAGTCGGTCCGGCCGGGCGACAAGGTGCTGGTCAGCGGCAAGATCGGCGACCACGGCGTGGCCGTCCTCATCGCCCGGGGCGAGCTGGCCCTGGAGGCCGACATCCCCACCGACTCGGCTCCCCTCGGCGAGCTGGTCGAGCACCTGCTGGCTGCGGCGCCGAACACCCGCTTCCTGCGCGACCCCACCCGTGGCGGGGTGGCCACCGTGCTCAACGAGCTGGCGCGCGAGGCCGAGGTCGGGGTGGTCATGCAGGAATCGGCGCTGCCCATCCGCAACATCGTCAACGGGGCGTGTGAGATCCTCGGCATCGACCCGCTCTACGTGGCCAACGAGGGCAAGCTGGTGGCCGTCGTCCCCGACGACGAGGTCGACGCCGCCCTGGCCGCCATGCA
>JBBQRO010000272.1:0-3841 GCA_038214685.1 Acidimicrobiales bacterium | reverse complement strand
CCTGCGGATCGTGGAGGATGAGCTGTCGCACAGCGAGCTATCGGCAGCGGCGATGGGGGCGAGCGGTGGGGCGACCGCGCCGCCGGTGATCGACGGCGCCTCTCTCGTCCTTTTGCCGGGCCAGGATCCTCGAGGCGCCCTTGTCTCGGCCATCACCCGCTTCTTCTGCGTGGGCGAGACCGTGGCAGTGCCGCTCTTTCGTATGCTCCGCGAGCGTGCGCGGGTACCGGTCGCCCGCCGGGCGCTCGACCGAATTCTGCGCGACGAGGCCAGGCACCGGCAGTTTGGCTGGGACACCCTGGACTGGCTGCTCCTGCACGACGAGGACGACGTGGCCCGGCGCGTGGCCATCGAGCTGCCGGCAGTCCTCGCCGACGTGAAGGCGGCCTACGGCACGACCGACCACCAGCCCTCGCCGACCCTCCGGGAAGACGTCATGGCGTGGGGGATGGCCGACCCGGCGGAGTACGGGTTGACGCTCGCTGTCGCCCTCGACCGTGACGTCGTTCCCCGCTTCTCGGCCCGCGGGCTGGCCGTGGTCGCGGCGGGCTCGTCGCCAGACTGACCGGCTCATCAGGAGGAGGAACAGCCGCTGGTCGTGCCGCAGCCACTGGAGACGAGGCAGGCACCGGCCCGCTGCATGACCACGCCGCACACGTAGCAGTAGGGCGCGTCGGACGCGGCCGGGCTGTTGTGGAGCGGGTGCTTGACCTGCAGCGGCGCCTTTGTTGGCTCGGGTACTGGCTGAGCCTGATACTCCACGGCTCCGCTGGGTAGCTCACATCGAAGGCAGCGCGGCCTCCAGAGGTGGAGGCCTCGAGAGCGACGGCGCCGCCCACCCGGCGACCCTCGCTGCCCTCGCCGACGCGGATCGACCCGGAGGGCGCAGCCGCAGCGGCAACCTGGTCGAGGTCGAAAGAGCCGGCAGGTGCTGCAGTGCTCCGCAGGAGCGAGGTGGCCTGGGTGCTCAACAAGTCGCCGGGCACCGAGCGCCCCACGAGGTCGCTCACGGAGCTGGCGGACACGGCTCCGCCGGTGGTAGGTGGGGTGGGGGTGTCGACTGGGGCGAGCTGGGAAGCCGCTACCGGCCGCGGTACTTCCACAGCGACGGCATCGCGGTGCACGGTTACCCACCACGTCGCGGCGTACCGGCTTCCCACGGGTGTGAGGGTCTCCGAAGCGGCAATGGAATGGATCGGGGCCACGACTTCATGCCCTTCGGCTGTCAAGGGCCGTCCTGTCTACCGACCGTCACCGTGCTCGGAGAGAAGAGCGGCCAGGAGTGAAGGATCCTCGCTCGTCGCCCGTCCAAGAAGCATGAGGCTCTTTCCCGCCGGTCCGTTCTCGGCAATGCTGTACACGTGGTTCGGCGATGACGGCGGCGGGGCTTGTCCTCCGACTGCCCTGGCGGGTGCCAGCGCTGCTCGACCTTCTCTTCGCGGCTCGACGGGCGGAGCCCCTGCCCGATGTCGACCCGGAGCTCGTCCGCCGGGCCCAGCGCGGCGACGCCACTGCCTTTGCCGACCTGGTGAGGCACTACGAGCCTCGCCTCCGAGCGCTCGCCTACCGGCTGCTCGAGGACCGGGATCTCACCGACGACGTGCTGCAGGAGGCGTACGTGCGGGCGTTCAAGGCCCTGGGGAGGCTCCGCGGTGACTCGTCCCTCGGCACCTGGCTCTACCGCATCACCTACAACGCCTGCATCGACGAGCTGCGGCGGGGGCGGAGGGTCGTTCCCCTGTTCTCCGGTATCGAGTCCGACTCTGTCGACCCGAGGGCCGGACCGGAGGAGTCTGCTGTGGCGCGTGGTGATCTCGCCGCCGCTCTTGCCTCGCTGTCGCCGGAGATGCGGGCCGTAGTCGTGCTCGTCGACGCCGACGGCCTCGACTACCGGGAAGCCGCCAAGGTTCTGGGAGTCCCGCCCGGGACCGTCGGATCTCGCCTCAACCGGGCTCGAGCCGTCCTGCGGACGGCACTGGGGGTGGCCGGATGACCGATGACTTCGAAGATCGCGACGAGACGCTCGGCGCCGCGCTGCGCCAGCTGGACGTGCCGCCGCCCCGAGAGGATTTCTACCCCCGCCTGCTGGCCCGGCTCGAGGCTGAGTCGGCGCCCGACCGGCGACAGCGTTGGAAGGTCGGATCGCCGATGTGGCTGGGCGCGGCCGCGGCGGTGCTCGTGGTCGTGCTGGTGGCCAGCTGGGTCGGGTTGCCGGGCGGACGGTCCTCAAGGCTGCTCGGGCCGAACCCGGCCGAGGCCATCACTGCCGACCAGCTGCGGGCCCGGGTCGACGCCGCCCTGTCCAGCCTCCAGACGCTCACCGGGGAGCTGTCCGAGCACCGGCCCCCGGACCCCAGGTCGGTTCCCGGGGATCCGGGTGTCCCGCCTCTGGAGCGCTACCGCTTCGCGCTGACCTCGGCGGGGGACTTCCGCGTCGACGGCCTGCACGACAACAGCGTCACCGCCTACAGCACCGAACGGGGAACACAGCGCAGCTTCAGTGCGGTGGCGGGTTCCACCACGCTGGCCGCCGAGCTCACCGGCTTGGCGCCCGGCCCTCCCGATCCATCCCCCAACCCAACCGCGCTGTCGCGCTCGCTCGGCTCGTTGGTCCGTGCCTTCCTGCGCTCCGACGCTGATGTGCCCGTTACCGAGACCACCTTCGACGGTCGGCCCGCTTGGAACCTGGTGGTTCCGCTCAGCGTCTCGGGCCGGACCGTCGGCGAGCTCGACGTGACCGTCGACCAGCAGACCGGCTTCCCCCTCCAAGTCATACAGATCACGATCCCACCGAGCGGAGAGAAGGTCATCATGCGAGAGCTACGCGTGTCCAACCTCGTCGTCGACGGTCCCCTCCCGTCCGATACGTTCGTACCGCCCTACCCCCCCGGTACGCCGCCGGTGAGCTCGTTCGACCGCGGCTACCGCCGGGTCTCGATGCGGGAGGTCGCCGGCGCGGTCGGCTACCCACCCCTCATACCGCAGCAGGTGCCGGCCGGGTTCAAGCTGGCGGAGGTGGCGGTGAGCACCAGCGGCGCACCCACGGGCCCAGACAACCCACCGTCACGGAACGTCGTCTCCCTCGCCTGGCAGCGGGGCTTCGACCGCTTCGTGGTGACGATGCGCGAGACCGGGCCCGACCGCACCCGGTGGCAGAACCCTTTCAGCGCCGTCGACCCTCGCTCTGGCGATGCGCCGGAACCGTTGACGATCGCAACGGGGTCGGCGACAGGCGGCGTCGGTCAGATCAGCGTCGGAGTGAGCGTCGGACAGCACGCCTGGGCCGTCACCGACCGCCTCGTCGTCACGGCCAGCGGGGACCTCACGCGGGAGGAACTCATCCAGGTGCTCGGCTCGCTCGAGGCCGCCCGATGAACGCCACCGCCATGAAGTGGTCAGCCCTGTCCAGGCCGGTGGCGCTGGTGGTGGTCCTTACCAGCCCGCTGCTGGCGGGATGCGGGCAAGGACCTCGCCCCACCCTCGGTCCGGAGCCGGCTTCGCCGGTGACCACCGTCGCGCCCCAGCCGTCCATCGACGAGGTCAAGGACGCCATACGGCGCGGCCACTCGTCGCTGCGCAGCTTTCGCGCCGACGTCGTCCTTACCAGAGCCCGCGTCGCCGGCGAGACCCGCGCCACCCTGGAGTGGACGGCACGGGGAACGATCAAGGAGTCGAAATCCGAGCCCCGCAACGAAGGGGTGATCCTGTACAGCGCCGAGCTGGGGTCGCGGGTGAGGTACAACAAGCCCGCCTCCGATCTCGGTGCTCCCACTGTGCTGATCGAAACCGGAGTTGCGCCCGAGAGCCAGGCTCAGCTCGTCCCGGGTGACGCTGCCACGCT
>JBBQRO010000271.1:0-3873 GCA_038214685.1 Acidimicrobiales bacterium | reverse complement strand
CCTCCAGATGCTCTCGGCCACGGCTGTCATTGCGGGATCGCCGAATGCCGACAAGGCAGCCGCGTTGACCATCTCAGTGGTGTTGAGGGAGGCCCGTTGGCCATCCTGGACCCGGAGGGAGCGCAGCTCGCCCTGACGCTTTCGTACATGCTCCGCGACGAGCTCAGTGTTCATGTGCGGCCTGGGGGCGATCCGCCTCAAAACGTCAAGGTATTTCCGGTGTTCGACGTACATGTGGTCTGCAAGAAGGCGTGCCCGTTCGAGTCGCAACTTACGATCGTCGGGTGCCAAGACCCAGACTGCCTGAGCAGCTCCGATGACTGCGCCTCGAATCAACGTCGACTGGGCGAACGGGAACAGCTGGCGCGCCTCGATCAGCACGCGAACCGCGTGTAGGTGGTCGCGGGCGCTGCCGAGACCCATCACCGCCACCTGACTAACGGGAAGCGGTACCCAGTCCGTGTCGTCGGCCGATAGAGCGCTTCCTCCCTCGGGACGAAATGCACTCGCAAGGGCCACGCCCCACTCGTCCAGCGTCGCGAACGTCCGGCGGAGTTGCTCAAGCGGAGAAGACATTTCGGGCTTCATCGGTCCAGTCTTGGCGCGGCGAGCGGTCTGCGACTAGCGAATTCGCGACCACCGTCCGGCGTTAGGTTTCGTTAGAGAATAGTACGCGCGCACAAGGAGTAGATGCGATAGGCTGATCGTGTGCGGGAGTTCGTCGTCACTGACGAGGCGTTGGCGGCCATGCTCACGACGGTGATGCCTCATCTCGACGAGCGCCAACGACGGATCGCGGCCGGTTCAGTGGCCCGCCTGGTGGGTCGAGGCGGGATCGTGGCGGTGGCCGAGGCGACGGGCATGAGCCGTTCCACGGTGCAGAAGGCCGTCGGCGAGATCGACGCCGGCGTTGAGGTCAGCGTGCGGGTGCGACCGCCGGGAGCGGGTCGCCCGAAGGCCATCGACGCCCAGCCCGGGCTGCTCCTGGCCCTCGACGAGCTGGTCGACCCCGAGAGCCGTGGCGACCCGATGTGCCGACTGCGCTGGACTACCAAGTCCACCCGAACCCTGGCCCGGGAGCTCCAGGCCCAGGGCTATGAGATCTCCCATGTGACGGTGGCCCAGTTGTTGCACCAGATGGGCTACAGCCTGCAGGCGCCGGCCAAGGAGAACGAGGGCGCCCAGCACGTCGACCGTGACGCCCAGTTCCGTCATCTCAACGCCCAGGTCGAGGCCCACCTGGATGCCGGCCAGCCGGTCATCAGCGTGGACACCAAAAAGAAGGAGGTCGTCGGGAACCTCAAGAACGGCGGCCGGGAGTGGCAGCCGGCCAAGACGCCGGTGCGCGTCGACGTGCACGACTTCCCCGATCCCGAAGTCGGCAAGGCGGTTCCCTACGGCGTCTATGACATGGCCGCCAACGAGGGCTTCGTCGTCGTGGGTGACGACGGCGACACCGCCGAGTTCGCGGTGTCCAGCATCCGCCGGTGGTGGGACCAGGTGGGCAAGGTCGCCTACCCCCATGCCACTCGTTTGCTCATCACCGCCGATGCCGGCGGGTCCAACGGCTACCGCACCCGTCTCTGGAAAGTGGAGCTGGCCAAGCTCGCCGCTGAGGCGGGCATCGAGATCACCGTGTGCCACTTTCCGCCGGGCACCTCGAAGTGGAACAAGGTGGAGCACCGGCTCTTCTCGGCCATCTCGATGAACTGGCGGGGCCGTCCGCTCACCAGTCACCAAGTGGTGGTGGAGCTCATCGCCGCGACCACAACGACGACCGGGCTGAAGGTCCGTGCCCAACTCGACCAGGGCTACTACCCGACCGGGATCAAGGTCACCGACAAGCAACTCGCAGCTGTTCCCCTCAGGAGGCACGACTTCCACGGTGACTGGAACTACACGATCTCGCCGACGGCCAAAACGGAATAACAACCATGTAATTTACTTCCGAGCCCTTAGACGCGGAACCGGCCGGAAACCGACCCACAGGAAGCCCGAGACGGCCCGCATAACAGAGGCGTCTGGTACCTGGGTGCAGGCGATCCGCGGCGTATGCGTCCATCAAGCGTCCTCGTCCAGGTTCAGATAGCGCGCCGAGTTCTCCCTCAGCACGTTGCCGCTGCGGATGTAGCCCTCCAAGGTCTCGACGCTGCGATGGCCGGTCTGGCGCATGATCACCCGGTCCGGAGCGCCGTTCTCGGCCGCGGTGGTGGCGTGGCCTGACCGCAGCGAGTGTCCCGCCAGCCGGCTCGGCGGGATCCCGACCGCGTTGGCGGCTCGTTTGACGATCAACGCCACCGTCGATGGCGCCAGCGCCTGGCTGGTGACCGTGTCGTAACGGGTGACCTTGCGGAAGACCGGCCCCGTCGAGATGGCGGCGGCCGTGAGCCAGATGTCCAGGGCGGCCACCGGGCACAGGGAGGAGCCGGCGAAGGCTGGGATGCCGACCTCACGGCCGTGGCTCTCCTGATCGCTCTTGGTGCGAACCAGGGAGACGACGTAGCCGTCGCCCCGTCGCCGGAGCTGCTCTGCCCGAAGAGGCGCGAGCTCGGAGCGGCGAAAAGCACCGGCGTAGCCGATAAGCAGGATGGCCCGGTCGCGAAGCCCGCGCTTGGTGGCGACGTCGAGGCCGGCCACCATGGTGTGCAGCTGTGTGGTGGTGAGGGCGTCACGCTTGTTCAATGGTCGCCCGTAGGTGCGCCGGATCCCGGCCATGAGTTCCCGGACTCGGACGTGCTTGGCCGGCGACCCCGGGCGGCCGCTGGTCTCGTGGATATAGGTGATGGCGGCGAGCCGGCGGTCCAGGGTCGTGATGGCGTAGTCCGCCGCGTTGTCGTCGGCCACCAGCGCGCACAGGTAGAGGTAAACCGCCTCGGGCGTGGCTGGCAAAGGCACCAGGCCCATGGTCGAGCACCAGTCGGCGAAGTGGTCGAAGTCCGACTCATACGCGCGACGGGTGTTGGGCGCCCGCCGGTTGGCCTCGAGCTCGAGGGCCTGGGCGGCCAGGCGGTGGGCCTCGGCGGGCAACTCCTCAGTCCAGGCGACGGGCAGCCTCGCCTCGTCGGGGGTCATCGGCGCCGCCTACCAGCTCGGAACACCCGTCGGGACGACAGCCGCCTCCAGCACTTGAGCATCGCTTCCGTCTCCTCGACCTGACCCATGTTCAGACGAACGCTAGTTCGTTTGTGGGCTTCGGTGGGGGACCCAATACGCGATAACCGCCCTTCTCGCGTATTGGCAAACGCGTCCTTTCGAGTCACTCCCTTCGTCAACCGGCGTCGTCGTGGTAGATGTCAGGCGGAGGCCAAATGTCAGCGGGAACGCAGCGGACGCATGCTGCCGGTCGCCGATTACCTCGCGCCCGCCTCGTGCCGGACTGGAGCGATCATTCCCTACCCGACGTGGGCGCTCTTTGACACTCTGCGGTCGAGTAGTCGTCACGAAACGCTTGGTGCCGACGACGTAGCGACTCCGAGGGCTGTTTTGACGGCGTCCGTGAAGCTTTGGGTTTTTACAGCATCACGGGTCAATGCCGCACCAGCGACGGCTGCGTCAATCGCGGCAATGCCTTGGGCGAACATCTTGGCTGCCGCGACGTCATCCCAGAGCCGCTCGGCGATTCTATTGCAGTAAGTCTGGATCCTGTTGGCGGTAAATGCTGGCATGTCAGGCCCGCCGGCCTCGTAGCGCGCCGCCATCAGGAGATGATACCGCGCCGGCTTGTAATAGACGGGAAGGGCGCCGTTACGAAACAAGAACTCCAACTTGTAGTACGCGTACGCAGACACGTAATACGGCTCCAATTTGTGTTGCTCATTGAAGATCCTATCACCCACCTGTGCCCGAAGGTCAGCATAGTATCGACTGGCGCGG
>JBBQRO010000270.1:0-3937 GCA_038214685.1 Acidimicrobiales bacterium | reverse complement strand
CGCATCCGCACCCTGGCCCTGTTCTACGAGGACTGGCTGGGCAAGCTTCCCCTCTCCGAGCTGGAGCGCCTGTCGCTCATGTTCGACATCGGCGAGGTCCACCGGGCCCGCTACGGCCGCACCAAGCGGGTGGCCGACGTGGCCGTAGGGCTGGCCGGCTGCGTCGCCCTCGTCCCGGTCCTGGGAGTTGTGTGGCTGCTCAACCTGTCGGGCAACCGCGGCGCGCTGCTCTACCGCCAGCCCCGGGTGGGCCGGGGGCGCACCGTCTTCACCATCGTCAAGCTGCGCACCATGACCACCAGCGACGCCCCGACCGCCTGGACCGGCGAGTCCGACCCCAGGATCACCCCCGTCGGCCGCTGGCTGCGCCGCACCCACCTGGATGAGCTGCCCCAGGCCTGGAACATCCTGCGCGGCGACCTCTCCCTGGTAGGCCCTCGCCCCGAGCAGCCCCACTACGTCGACCAGCTGGCCGAGAAGCTCCCGTGGTACCACGCACGCCACTTGGTGCGCCCCGGTCTGACAGGCTGGGCCCAAGTGAAGTACGCCTACGGAGCCACCGAGCAGGATGCCCTGGAGAAGCTCCAGTACGAGCTCTACTACCTCCGCCACCAGGGAACGTCCCTGGACGCCAGGATCGTCGGCCGCACGCTGCGCCACATCGTCGGGCTGGGCGGACGTTGACGTGCAGGGACGGCGGTGACGGGCAGCTCGCCGCGAGCACCGAGCGCACCTGTGTGACGTCCGATTTTCCCGCTCCCGCCACCGCGATCATCGTCGCCTTTGGCATCAGGACCCTTGACCTCTCCTGGCTGCCGGCCGGAACGCCTGTCATCGTGGTTCGCAACGACGACCTGCTCGATCCGTTGGTCGTGCCGGGCGCCACGTTCCTCACTCCCGAGACCAACGTAGGCTTTGGGGCGGGAGTCGACTTGGCCTTGGCGCAGGTCGACACGCCACGCGTGGTCCTGGTCAACCCCGATCTGTTCGCTCTCCCTGCGCATTGGGAAGCGTTGGCGGGCGGCGCCGATGACGAGCTGGGCGTCGTACCAGTCGTGGACCGGTCAGGCGGTCGCACCATAGTCGTCAGCCGCTATCCCGGTCCTCTCGCCACGTTGGCAGGAGGATGGCGCCTGGGGAGGTTCCTCCCGCGCAGCGCGCTGCTTCGCCGAGCCCTGGTACGTCTGGGAGGGGTCGCAGGAAGAGATCAGTCCGCTGAGCTGCGCGGCCGCACCGGTGGCCGGTTCCCGCTGGCAACGCACTGGGCATCGTTCGCTCTGGTCTCCCTGCCTGCGGCCGCGGTACGCAAAGTGGGAGGGCTCAGCGGTCGCTACTTCCTGTACTTCGAGGACGTCGACCTGTGCCACCGGTTGGCTCGGGCACTGCCCAGGGGAACGGTAGTGCTTCACGATCTGCCGCCAGCGGTGCACCATGTGGGTGAAGCCGGAGGGAGCGAGAAGGCGGCCGAGCGGCACCGCTACCGATCCGCTCTGCAGTGGGCGTCGCAGCCAGGACCAGCGTGGGCCGCCACCCGCTTGCTCCTCAGCTTCCGTGCCATCGTTCACCCGATCCTTCGAGCATGAGAGTGGTCGTCGCCGCCCTGGGACGGCCCCAGGCCTTCGGTGAGCGCGAGCGGATCCGCACCTGGCAGCTGGTGTTGGCCGCCGCCGGCCATGAGGTACTGGTCGTCCACCTCCTCGACGGAAGAGGCCCACGCCCACCCGCGTTGCGTCAACTCGCCTGGGCCGTGACCGGCGAGGTCGTGCCGGAAACCCTCCGCTGGTCCCCGCGGACGGCGATGGCGACGATTGAGCCGTTCTCACCTGATGCCGTCATCGCCGTAACCGCCCGAGCACATCACCCGGCGCTGGCCGCCGCCTCACCGCGCTACGTCCTCGACCTCGTCGACCTCCTGAGCACGAGCTATCGCGACCGGGCGCGAGCACTGCACGCCCTGCATTCGGCGGGGTACCTGGCGCTGTCGGGAGCCCATCGACGATTCGAACGAAACCTACGAAGGAGCCGGACGGTATTGGCCGGACACGCCGAGGCCGCAAAGCTCGGTGCGGTGTGGCTGCCCCTGGTCAGGATGCCGCCTGAGCCCACCGATGCCGGGCGGCCGTCGGTCGATGTGGTCTTCTTCGGCAACCTCGCATACCCGCCGAACGTCGAGGCGGTCATCGAGCTTGGCCGTCTGTGGCCGGGGGTCCTTGCCCGCCGGCCTAACACGACGACCCGCATAGCCGGTTTCCGTCCGTCCCGGGTGGTTCGGGAAGTGGTGGACCGCCACAGATGGGAGCTGGTTGCGGACTTCGACCACCTCGGCGACGTCCTTGGTGGCGCACAGGTTGCCGTCGCTCCCCTGCGTCACGCATCCGGGATCCAGACGAAGGTTCTGGATGCGGCCGATCACAGCGTCTGTCAGCTGATCAGCCCCGCAGCGGCCCGAGGCCTTCATCCCTCCGCACCGTTTCCCGTCGCAGCGCTTGGATCGCCCTTCGTCGAGCGTCTTGTCAGCCTGCTTGGAGATCCGGCGGCACGGCGCCTGGCCGCATCAAGTGGCCGAGCCGAGATCGAACGCTGGCACCGGCCCGAACGTTGGACCAGTGTAGCCAACGCCCTCATCAGCGAATGAAGCGCCCGATGACCTCGAACGCAGGGAGGCAACGGACGTGGCCTTGCCGGTGAGACGGGATCCGTTCGCGACCCGGGTTGAGCGGTCGCCCGAGGGGCCTCCAGGCCGTTGTCGGCTCCAAGGGCTTCGATGCGAGGCGTCCCCGCCGGTTAGTGGAAGGCCGGCGATGCGGGCCAGGAGACGCCTCCTGGGCTGCCAGGATGGCCGATGATGGAGGCGCTGCGAAGCCTGAGCCGTACCGCCTATTTCCACCTCTTCGCGGCTGACGCGTCGCTCAAGCGGTTGATCCGCCAGGGCGAGAAGGTGGCCGACATCGGCTGTTCGGATGGTCGTGGCAGCGAGGTGTTGGGGAAGCTGAACTCGACCGGGTTCGACATCTATGAACCGGCGCTGCGCGCGGCAGTGGCCGGGCGAAGGTGCCGGCGCGGCGTTCTCGCCGATGTTCGGCGGCTCCCCCTCCGCGACGATGCCTTCGACGTGGTCGTATCGCTCGACGTCGTCGAGCACTTCCCCAAGGCTGAGGCGCTCGAGTTCCTCGGCGAACTTGAGCGGGTCGCCCGCCGCCTGGTGATCGTGCTCACCCCCAACGGTTTCGTTCCTCAGCCCCCTGGCGAGGACGAGCCGTGGCAGGAGCATCGCTGCGGCTTTGAACCGGAAGAGTTCAAGGCCATCGGCTACTCGGTCGTCGGGAGAGGCGGGCCGGCGATCCTGCGCGGCCCCTATGGCGCGTTCCGCGGCGGCCTGATCGGACAGCTCGCGGCGGTTGCCTCCTCGCCGTTAGTGAGTCGAACCCCGTCGTCGGCGTTCCACCTCCTCGGGGTCAAGGAGCTCATCCACGGCGGTGGCTGAGGGCCCCGATGCAACCAGCCTGCTCCGGGGTGGCGTCATCCTCCTTGCAGGCCGTCACGGTGGTGCTCTGGCCCTCACCGGCGCCATCGTCCTACTAGATCGCATCGTCCCTCGGGGCGAGTACGACGCCTTCGTCTGGGCGTACACCGCGCAGCTCCTCGTCTCCTCGATCCTCAACTTCGGCCTGGAGCGACTCACAGCAAAGCGGGTCGGCACGAATCAAGACCTTGCCGAGGTGCCGGCCATGCTCGGCGGGCGCCTCCTGACACTTCCACTCGTGGTTCTCGCGATTGCTGGGCTCCTCGCCTTCGTCGACGTGCAGCTCTCTCTTATCGCCATGGCCATGACGGTCCTGTGGACCGCCTCAGTGCAGGTCCAGGGCGTTCTATTCGCGGCGCTCAGAGCGCTCGGCCAACCGGCCAAGGAGGCGCGACGGTCGCTGAGCATGCGCTC
>JBBQRO010000269.1:0-3941 GCA_038214685.1 Acidimicrobiales bacterium | reverse complement strand
ACGAGTTGCGCAGCCGCCTTGGCCCGGTCCCGCCACCAGCCGTTCGGCCGGGATCCGATGACATTGGCGGCGTCGACGAGCAGCACCTCACAAGCCTCGCGCCGGCGGCCTCTAGACCCGTGAGGCTGATCCAGGTCGAGGAACATGTAGCGACGCTGTACGGACTGGCCGTAGCCGACGAACGGCCGCAGGCCGCGAAGCCCCTCCGCTCTGGAGGACCCCCCTCGCAGTGCTCAAGCGCCCCGTCGTCCCCCGGTTCCGACAGAGTTCGAGCGATGGAGACAGACGGTAGCGGCGGCAGGTCGCCTGATACCCGGCGCCCGCGACGTGCCGAAGCCGGGCGGCCACCCTTGGGTCCGACCGCATCGACCGTCTGTGGATCGGTGCGTGCATTATCGAGCGCGTGTTCCTGCAATGACCGCCTCGGAGCTTTCAAGGTCGAGGTTGCCGGCCGGCTCGACACGCACTGCCGTTCGGCGTGGGCCCCCGTCATAGGCGTCGACACGTTTGGACGTTCAGGATCCTGCACGGATCCACACTCAGTTGAGACCGTCGCGCAGGACTCTCACGAGGACTCTGAGGATGAGGACCATGCTGAGGAACAACCCGACGTAGCCGAAGAACCGGAACAGCGAGGTCGTGCCCGAGAGCAAGGGGCCACCCGACATGCCCAGCAGCACGACCGAGAGGATGCCGAGGACGCCGCCTGTGAACGCCAGGACGATCCTGTTGACCAGCATGGTGATGACCCTTAGGTCGTGTTCGTCGGAGAACAGGCTGATGCGCGACGTCAGCCGGCCCCGTTCCACGAGGCGGGCGATGCGATCGACATGGCGGGGGAGGCGGCGGAGCAGGGGCAGCAGCGAGACCACCTCCTGGCGGGCTAGGTCTCCCAGGGCGGCCGTTGAGAACTGCTCGCCGCCCCACTCCTTGGCCAGCTGCTTGGCGCCGTCGATGGCGAGGAACCCGGGAGAAAGCGTGGTGAGGGAACCTTCCAACGTCACGAACGCCCGGAAGAACGTGGTCAGCTCCGGGGCCAGCGCTATCCCGAAGGCGAAGAACAGCTGGAGCAGCTCGTTGAACATGGCCGGGCTGGGGGCGGTGCCCGGCCCGAGGTGGCGGGCCAGGAAGCGGGCCAGCGCCCGCTCGAGCTGCTCGTCGTCGTAGTCGCGTCGCACCGTTGCCACGGCCAGGATGGCTTCGCGCATGGCCGCCGCGTCGCGCTGGTCGACCGCGACCATCAGCCCTCGTAGCGTCGCTTGGTGGAGAGGGTCGAGGCGACCGGCGGCGCCGAAGTCGAGCAGGCCCAGACGTCCGTCGGCCAGGACAAGGAGGTTGCCGGGATGGGGGTCGGCATGGAAGTGGCCGTCGATGAGCATCTGCTGGAGCGAGCAACGCAGGAGCGTGTCGGCGAGCTGACGTCGATCGATGCCGAGGGCGTCGAGCCGATCACCGTCGCCCACGCTCACGCCGTCGAGCCACTCCATCACCAGGACCTTCGCGGTCGTGAGCTCGTGGTGGATGCGGGGCACGTGAACGGCGGGGAGCCCGGCGAGGTTGCCGGCAATCTCGGAGGCGTGGCGGGCTTCGATGCGAAAGTCCAGCTCCTCGACCAGGCGCTCGCAGAACTCTTCCGCCAGCTCGGCGACGTGGTACTCCGCCGCCCACGGCGCGCGCTCTTCCGCCGCCCGGGTAAGGGTACCCAGGACATCGATGTCGCGGCCGACCGCCTCCGCTATCCCCGGTCGTTGGACCTTGACGACGACCTCGTCGCCATTGTGGAGGCGTGCCCGGTACACCTGGCCGATGGACGCCGCGGCCAGCGGCTCCCAGTCGAAGGCGGCAAAGATCTCGGCTACCGGTCCTCCGAGCTCGGCCTCCAGCAGGCTTCGCACCGCCTCGCGGTCAGCCGGGGCCACCTGGTCGCGCAGGTGGGCGAGCTCGGCCACGATGCCCGGAGGGACGATGTCGGGCCGGGTCGACAGGAGCTGACCCATCTTGACGAACATCCCACCTCCGTCCTCGAGGGCAAGGCGGAGACGCCGGCCCGCCGAGTCGCCGCCGTCGGCCGCGAGGGCCGGGGGCCCGTCGCTGCCGTTGAGCCACGGAGAGAGGCGGTGGCGGGCGGCGATGCGGGTTATCTCGGTGTAACGACGGAGACGTCGGTACTTCCGTCGCAGCGCGCGAATCGGCCGAGGGACCGAGACCAGGCCGCTCTGTGCCCTGGCAAGTGCTCCCGGCTTGGCGAAGAGCTGCAGTCCCGCCGTGGCCAGCATGGTGAAGACCACCGAGAAAAGCCAGACATTGCGGCCGAACTCCTCGCTTTGGCTGGCCTGGCGGAACGGGATGTCGGTGATGACCAGGGCGAGCATGATGGCGGCCAGCCAACCAAGGGCCCCGGAAAGCACGGTGGCCGTCACCGAGCGGCGCACCCCAAGGAGCCGGGAGGCGACCCACGCTATGACCAGGATGGCGGGCAGCGTGGTGGCGAGGAATGCCGACCAGAAGAACCAGGCAGGGTCGGTGGCGACCTCGCCGGCTTGGCTCATCATCACCGTCCTCGCTCCCACAGCCCAACGGGTGCCCTGGTCACCCACGGACCTCCTGATGCCCACTCGGCGAACGCTGGGCCGGGCGGGCCGGTGCGTCGCCGCGGGCGACGACGGCACACAGCAGGGCGAGCACCAGGCACAAGGGCGTGTAGAGGGCGAGCTCCCAGGATCGGTTGATGGCGTCTGAGCCGATCGCCGCCAGGCCGTAGAAGGTGGCCCGCAGGAACAGGACGGTCGCCAGAGCCCATGTGCCCGCAGCGAACACCCACCGGGGCATCCGGGCGCCCCACAAGCCGGCCCGGCCGGTGACCAACATGGCTGCCGCAGCGAGGAGCACCGTCACCACGATCGTGGCCGCTGGCGGTGGGAAGGTCGAGGCCGGGCCTCCGAAGACGGTTTCGGACAGGGCCTCTTTGTCGCCGAAGGGCCATGTGATCCCCGTGGCCCACAGCCCGTGGAGGGCGGCGATGGCACCGAACAGGGTGCCGGCGACGATGGCGGCGATGCGGGCGACGCGGGACTGATCGGCGAGGCTGGGTTCGTCGATTCTCATGGTGTCGAAGCTACGGCGGGACCGAGCGCCGGTCATCAGGGCTAACCCTGAATCCGGGTCAGCCCTGTAGCCATTTCGGCGGGATGGTGCGACCATCACGGCATGCGAACGACCGTCGTCATCGTCGATGACCACGCCGGTTTCCGGCGCATGGCCCGTCGCATGCTCGACGACGCCGGGTTCGACGTGGTGGGAGAGGCGGTCGACGGGGAGAGCGCCCTGGCTACGGTCGCCGTCCTCAGACCAGAGATGGTGCTGCTGGACATCCAGTTGCCCGATCTCGACGGCTTCACCGTGGCTCGACTGCTGGAGGAGGCGGGCGCCGGCACCGCGGTCATCCTCACCTCTAGCCGCAGCGCCTCTGACTACGGTTCGCGTTTGGCCCACAGCTCAGCGAGAGGGTTCATCCCCAAGGATGAACTGTCCGGACCAGCGCTGACTTGTTTGCTTGGGGCGGCCTTGTGACGGCGCGGCGCCAAGCCTTGGTGCTGGCGCTCATGGTGGGCTGCGTCATCGCCGCGCTTCTTCCGGCGGAGCTCCGCGGAGACCATCTCGGCGTCGCGGAGGTTGCTTATGAGCTTGGGGTTGGCGTGCTGTTCGTGGCTGCCGGCCTCCTGGGGTGGGCCCGACGCCCCGACAGCTCCGTCGGACGACTGCTCACCGTCGCCGGCCTGGCCTGGCTGGCGGCCCGGGTCCTGGTGGGAGCGGGTCAGAACCCTCTCGTGTTCACCACCGGGCTGGTCCTGGTCGTGCTGCCCATCGCCTTTCTGGCCCACCTGGCCGTGGCCTTTCCGAGCGGGCGTCTAGCTACTCGGTTGGAGCGCTTCGTCGTTGTC
>JBBQRO010000268.1:0-3945 GCA_038214685.1 Acidimicrobiales bacterium | reverse complement strand
CGCTGCGCCGTCGGTCACAGGCGTGAGCTGGCCCTTCTTCGTGCCGGTGGCGCTCGTCGCCCTGGCGACGGCGGCCGTGACCCCCGTCGCCCATCGGCTGCGGCCGCGCCAGGGAACGTGGTGCCTGACCGTCCTTGCCGTTGCGAGCACGGTCGCCGCCGCCATGAGCGCGCTGGCGATCATCGCCAGCGGGTTCCCCGGCGGCCGCAGGCTGGTCGAGCGGTACGGGTGGTGCCAGCAGCTCGCAGGTCACGGGTCGTGGCCCGTCGCTGTGGCCGTCGCCGTCCTGGCGGTCCTGGCCGTGGGAAACGTCGGCCGGGTGCTGCGTCGCGAGCGGCGAGAGCTGTCCGGGCTCGGTGGGGGAGCGGCGGTCCAGGTGGTCGACCTTCCCACCGTGGGTGCCTTCGCCGTGCCGGGTCGGCCGGGCTCGATCGTGGTGACGACCGGGATGCTTGCGGTGCTGTCGGTCGACCAGCGGCGGGCCATGTTCGCCCACGAGCGCGCCCACCTCGACCTCCACCACCACCGCTACGTCCGTGCCGTGCGCCTGGCCGCAGCGGCGATGCCGCCGCTGCGGCCGCTCGTGAAGCGGGTCCGGTTCACGACCGAGCGCTGGGCCGATGAACATGCGGCGCGAGAGGTGGGCGACCGGTCCTTCGTGGCCCAGGCCCTCGTCCGCGCCGCGCTGGGCGGCGAGGAGGCGCCCCCGGCGCCGGTGATGGCCGCCGCCGCCCTCGGGGTGGCGGCCCGTGTCGGGGCCCTGAGGTCTGAACCCGGCCGCCCGGTCTGGGAGCCCGTCGCCCTCGGGGCTGTGCTGGCCGCGCTGGCCGGAGCGGCGACGCAGTCCCACCACCTGGCCACCATGCTGCGCCACCTCTGTGCCTGAATGGGCACAAGGCGAGGTGAACACTACAATTTGTCGAGTCCGACCCCCCTCTCGACTCGGAGCCTGCCGTGAAGCGCATTGCCTTGATCCTTTTCGCTGGCCTGTTCCTGGTCACCGCCTGCTCTGGTGAGCCGAAGGATCACAATGCCCAGGACGTCTCGTTCGCACGAGACATGATCGGTCACCACCTGCAGGCCGTGGAGATGTCGACGATGGCATCGGCGCAGGCGGCGTCGCCGAAGGTGAAGGACCTGGCCAGCCGGATCCAGGCCGCCCAGGACCCCGAGATCGTGACGATGAGAGGCTGGCTGGCGGCGTGGGGCGAGTCCGAGTCGGGCAGCTCGGGCGGGATGGGCGGAATGAACCACGGCGGCGGGGGCGGGAGCATGGGCTCCATGGGGATGATGACCGATGTTCAGATGTCCGAGCTGCGCACCGCGACGGGGTCGGACTTCGACCGGATGTTCCTGACGATGATGACAGAGCACCACCAGGGTGCCGTGGTGATGGCCCGCACCGAGCTCGACAAGGGCTCGCACGCCCCAGCCAAGCAGCTGGCCCAGACGATCATCGATGCCCAGGAGAAGGAGATCACCGAGATGCAGGCCCTGCTCGCCGGCGGCCTCTGACCGGTGGACTTTTCCTGATGTCTGGCCTCGGCCGCACGACGGGTAGGTGTTCGGGGGAACCCGACCAACGAGGGAGACGACCATGTCACATGTCAACGAGATGCTGAAGGCCTATCCGGGCTCGTTCGACGCGGATCCCGAGCTTCTCGCCGGGGCGATCGAAGCCCTGATCGAGTGCGCCGGCATCTGCACGCAGTGCGCAGACGCCTGCGTCGCCGAGCAGGACATCAAGATGATGGTGAAGTGCATCCGCCTCGACCTCGACTGTGCCGACATCTGCTCGAGCACCAGTCGCGTGCTCTCGCGTCAGACGGCGTACGACGCCACCGTCACCCGTGCTGTCCTCGAGGCGTGCGTGCGGGTCTGCAAGGCCTGCGGCGACGAGTGCGAGCCCCACGGTCACCACATGGCGCACTGCAAGATCTGCGCCGAGAGCTGCCGCCGCTGTGAGAAGGCCTGTCGCGCCCTGCTCGGCTCCCTCTCCTAGTCAGCGCCCAAGCCACGACCTGGTGAGCAGAACCGTCCCGCCCACGCTGTTCCGCTGGACGTGGGTGCCGGCCCGCTGGTCCTCGCCCTGCACGGTCTGGGCGCCTCCTCGGCCTACTGGGGACCCGCTCGCCCAGCAGCTCCCGCATCGCCGCTTCCTTGCGCTCGACGCGCTCGGCTTCGGAAGGTCGCCGGCGGGCTGACGTCCACGTCGCTGTTCGCCGAGCCGCGTTGCTCGTCGTTGCACCCAAGCGAACGCGCCTGGTTCAGGCCTGGTTGGTCCAGTCGAAGGCGTAGTGAATCCAGTTGCTGTCCGTGAAGTCCAGGGTGATGCCCTCGGCCTCGACGTGGAACGTTCCTTGACCGCATTCACCGCGACTCCAGATGAACCCGGTGTCCAGGACGATGGCGGCTTGGTGATCTTCCCCGGTGACCGGGTTTTTGAGGCTGCCGCCCTTGGCCTCGCCCACTCCCTCGGCTCGAAACCCGCTGTTGATGCCGTCGTCGTCGATCTCGACCTCGGTTCGCACCACGCCGCCGACCTCAAAGGTGGTGCCGAGGATCGACCAGGGGAGCCCGCCGAGCTGGCCGGTGAAGATCTGGGCCATGAGGCCGAGCTGCACGTCGGACACGGCGGGTGGGACGACGAAGATGGCCTTGCCGTTCCCTTCGTGAATCGGGCCCGGCCAGTCGAGGATGGCGATGGCCTTGATGCCCGAGAGGTCGACGTCGCCACAGTGCCCCTCGATCACATGGGTTCCGACCGCTGCCTTGCAACTCCCGTCGGGTGAGGTCGGGAAACCGGAGAAGTTGCAGGTGCAGCCGGGCTGGCAGTTGCAGAACTCATAGCCAGTGCCGCGCAGGCGCCACACCGTTGTCGTCTCTGTTGTGGTCATCGTTTTCGTTTCCTCTCAGGTAAGGGTGGCCAGGATCGCGGGGCGGGCGAGGAGGGCGATGCCGGTCGTTGCGAACCCGAGTGCTGCGAGCTGGCCGACTCGTTCGCCGAACGGGGCGTTCTTCTCGAGGAGGATGAGGAGGGCGAGCCCGGCCATCCAGGCGAGGTTCATGGTGCCGAGGGCGACGAGCACGGCCATCAGCGCCCAGCAGCAGCCGAGGCAGAACAAGCCGTGGGTGGCACCCATTCGCGCCGCCCCGCCGGGCTGCGTCACCGTGGCCCCGAAGCGCAGGAAGAACGAGAGCGGTGAGCGGCAGTGGCGCAGACAGACTGACTTGAGCGGGGTCAGCTGCCACAGCGCGGCCGCGATCAGCGCCAGGCCGGCCAGGCGGCCCGCCCAGGGCCGCCCCAGGGCGATCGGGTCCATGAGGGCTCGCCAGGCCAGGTAGGCAGGGAAGCCCGTCAGCGTCCACACCCCGATGTAGCCGGCGACGAAGAACGGCAGGGGCGCCACCCTGCCAGCGGCTGCCGCCCGCCCGTAGAGCTTCACGACCGGCGCGACGGCCGGGAACATCATCGCCGTCATCATCGCCAACCAGGCCACCAGGAAGGCCCCTACGGTCAGCACCTCTGCACCGGCCATGGAGTCCATGGCCATCGGCGGCATCGGGTTCATCCCTGCCTCCGGCACCGGCGGACCCATCATCCCCTCGGCCATCCGAGCCGACCACCACCAGCCGACGGCAGCGAGCCCCAGGAGCACACCGGGGGTTCCGAACCGGACCCAAGCATCCGACCGCCGACGTCGGGAGCCTGGTTCGATTACCGCCGTAGTGCCCATGTCCTCACTCCCGTCAGCGCTCATGTTAGGACAAATCGGACTGCCCCGCTCGGGCGATCCGGCGAGATCAGTCCCGGAAGTTGGTGAACTGGAGGGGGAGGTCGAAGTCCTCCGCCTTCAGGGCGGCGATCGCTCCCTGCAGGTCGTCGCGCTTTTTTCCCGTGACACGGATCTGGTCGCCCTGGGTGGAGCTGGACACCCCCTTCAG
>JBBQRO010000267.1:0-3955 GCA_038214685.1 Acidimicrobiales bacterium | reverse complement strand
CTGGTGGGAGCGGGTCAGAACCCTCTCGTGTTCACCACCGGGCTGGTCCTGGTCGTGCTGCCCATCGCCTTTCTGGCCCACCTGGCCGTGGCCTTTCCGAGCGGGCGTCTAGCTACTCGGTTGGAGCGCTTCGTCGTTGTCAGCTCCTACGTCGTCATCATCGTCGGCGTCGGCTCCCTCGACCTGTCTCAGTGCCGGGAGTGCCCGACCAACCTCCTGGTAGTCGACGGTGGCACCAGGTTCGGGCATCTGCTGCGCATCACGGTTCTGGTGTCCACCCTCGTTGTCATCGGCGCCTTCTCAGCGGTCCTGGTGGTCCACTGGCGGAAGGGGACGAAGGCCGCCCGGCGTGTCCTGGCTCCGGTACTGCCCACCGCGTTGCTCTACGCCGCGGTCTCCGCGGCCGGGCTGCTGACCGAGCTCGGCGTCCCGGTCGGCCTGGGCCGGAGGTGGGCATGGATGGAGCGGGTGGCCCTGGCAGCGGTGCCCGTCGCCTTCCTAGCTGGCCTGCTCCGCAGCCGCCTGGCCCGATCCGGCGTCGGCGAGCTGGTGGTGGAACTCGGAGAGCGGGCACCGGGCGGCCAGCTCCGCAGCGCCGTGGCCCGAGCGTTGAGCGACCCGACCGTCGAGATCGCCTACTGGAGCGCGGCGACTGGCAGGTACGTCGACAGCGATGGTTGTTCCCTAGGGCTCCCCCTCGACGGCAGCACCCAGGCCGTGACCGTGATCGAGCGGTCGGGGGAGCGAATTGGTGCACTGCTGCACGACGCTGCTCTCCAAGAGGAGGCTGTCCTGCTCAGCGCGGTCTGCGCGGCGGCGGGGTTGGCCATGGAAAACGAGCGGTTACATGCCGAAGTCCTTGCCCGCCTTGGTGAGGTTCGGGCTTCGCGGGCCCGCATCATCGAGGCGGCCGACGCCGAGCGTCGCCGGGTCGAGCGCAACCTCCACGACGGAGCCCAGCAGCGCCTAGTGACACTGTCGCTGGCCCTGACGATGGCCCGAAGCCGGTTGGCCCGAGAGATCGATGCGGCGCCACCGAGGGAACCGGGAGCGAGCAGCGCGCGAACCGACCACGGCATCGACGCCCTGTTGGCGGAGGCGGCGGACGAGCTGGGTGCGGCGCTACGGGAGTTGCGCGAGCTGGCCCGGGGCATCCACCCCGCCATCCTCGTCGAGGAGGGCTTGGGCGCGGCCCTCGAGTCCCTAGCCGAGCGCTCGCCCATCCCCGTTGAGGTGTACGCCCCGGCGAACGGCCGCCTGCCCCCACCAGTGGAGGCGGCGGCGTACTACGTGGTGTGTGAATCGCTCGCCAATGCAGCCAAGTACGCGCAGGCTTCGTCCGTGATGGTCAGGGTGGGACGGTGCTCCGACGGACTCCGTGTTGAGGTGGTCGACGACGGCGTGGGTGGTGCGGCAGCACGTCACGGGTCGGGCCTCGAGGGGCTAACCGACCGGGTCACGGCTCTGGACGGGCGGCTTGTGGTCGACAGTCTCCCCGGAGAGGGGACGCGGGTGACGGCGGAGATCCCATGCGGCTGATCTTGCCGACGACGCGATCCTGGTGCGCCAGAGAACGGCTCGTCTCCTCGAGGACGCCGGCCTCGAGGTCTTGGCCGGTTGGTCGTTCCGGGGCGCCTGCCGTGAGCTCAGGGCGCGGGGGCGGTGTCCGGGGCTCGACCCGGTTGGCGTTGGCCGGTCTGAGGTGGCGGCGGATGTTGAGGTCGTCGACGGCGGCCAGGGCGCTGTTCACCGTGACCGGCCGACGGGTTCGCACCACCTCGTAGCTACCGCCCATCCGTCGGCACCCGGGGACCGGCCAGAATGGAGCTGATGACGGCCGAATCGCCCGTACCCAGGTACCCGGGAGCTCGCGTTCTGTGCCCTCTACGGGCTACGAGCTCACCATGCTGCGCAAGACGGTGCAGCGCAGTTGGTACCGAGACGCCTACCTGTACACCATCTGGTGCGAGGCCGGACGGCCAAGCGAGGTAGAGGATCCGTGGTTCTACGGCTACTCGACCATCCCGCGTTGGATGAAGCTGGCCCGGTCGGGCACCGGCTTGCGCAGCGTCTCGACGGGCATCTCCGTCCAGGCCCCAGCGGCGCCCGCAGCAGTCGCGGCCCTACAGGTGGCGTGCGGCTCCGCAGGAGCAGTTCGCAGCGATGAGGGGTGGCTCCTGCCCGTTCCACAAGCCGATAAGGACGGTGAAGTGATCGACACCGCCGATCGTGTGCAAGTGGCTACCGGCTTCCTCCAGGACGTCTCGCCGCCGGATTGTGATGCAGGGAGCTGGCCGCTACCGCAACGGTTCTTTTGAGAGGTGGCTTGGTCCGTCGCTTGCAGTAGTCAAAAGCGGGGGGCGGAATCCCTAAATACCCCCGCCTCTCTCCTTGCGGCGCCCGCAGGGGATGCCGCTGACTCGACCTCACGACCTCTCGGGCAGCCGAGTTGCACGCCGTTACCAAGCGCCCCGCTGGTGCCGGAGTCGCGCTGTCCCGGACCTGAGCCGTGAGTAGGGAGATAGACCGGACAGTCCGCTGACTCGCCGGTTCAGCCAGCTCCGCCCGAGTCAGAGGAAGATGGTGGACATGGGACTACGAGTTGCTCAAGAACCTGTACGTCTCTCCATCTAGCTCAATTTCAAAGTGTTTCCGGCGCCGCCCGAAAGTCCCCTTGCTCTCACCCTCCACGCCGTGACCCTGCAGGTAGGCGATGGCCAACCTAGTCATACGTCGGATGATGTCTGCCTGCCCATCAAGTTCCCAATCGAACTCCTTGAAATTGAATCTTTCGTCCAATTCCAGGAAGAAGGCCTCCGCGCCGCCCGTCCAGATACGCGCCTGGACCCTGCCCTGTCGAGCACCGATGTTGTCCGCGGCCACTGGAGCAGTGATTGTCAGTGACAAGTAGTTACGGTCGACGAGTCGCTTCGATACCGCGAAGTCGCCAGTAAGAGCCAGCTTCTCCCGCACGAGGCACTCGATGTCGTCGAACTCCATACAGCCCAAGAACCTAGAGCGAGCGGGGCGCAACTGCGGATCGGCCGACCCACCCTCGGGAACCACTGGTGAGCCGCATTGGGCCGCACCTCTTGGAGCATCACGTTCTCCGGACCGGTTGGACGGCTGGGCTGGTCCACACCACCCGCCGCCTGGCGCTGCGAACGCCGGAGCCGCGGAAGCCAGCGGGCGCAACATATCCGGCGAAGTGTACCCCGGCGCCCGCCCCATAACGTGCGCCGGCGACTCACGCTGGCGCGTCCCACTGGTGCCGTTGGGGCGCCTTGCCGAACCAGGAGTCTTGGTGGCGCTTTCCAGCGGAGGGCCGCCGGACCGGACCGGATTCGCCGGTGGGGGGACGTCGGCGCCGTGCCATCCATCTCATCTTGCGTGCCGCTTGCAGCACCGCTCGTAGATCGCTCGGACCTCGGGGTCGATCCTGATGTCGACGTCGTCGTCCTCGTCCTCGAGGCGAGCCCGCAGCTCGTTCCAGACGTCGACGACCCCGGCAGGATTCCCCGCCTTGTGGGCGGCCAGCAAGAGGTCGCCATAGAGCCGCTGGTCCCACGGGGACCCCCGCAGTCCTTGCCGGGCAGCCGCGGTCGCTCGGGGCAGATCGTTGGCCTCGAGGCGGAGCCGGGCCAGGTCGTGGGCGGCGTCGCCGATGGCGCAGC
The DNA here is from genome assembly GCA_038214685.1 of Acidimicrobiales bacterium. Lineage (GTDB taxonomy): Bacteria > Actinomycetota > Acidimicrobiia > Acidimicrobiales > AC-14 > CADCTB01. Next base: position 281 of record JBBQRO010000267.1, on the reverse strand, counting down.
GCATCTCGGTGATGTTCGGCAGCGCCCAAGCGCAATCCTCGGCGCCCGTGAGCGGTTCGCCTCGGACCAACGCCAGGGCTTCGGTCAGCCGGTCGGCGGCAGCGGCTCCCCGGGCGTTCCGCTTCAGCCACTGGAACCGGTCCCAGTCGGTACCCACGCACCCAGCCAACAGGTACCGGGTCATCGAGCCGGCGACGGCCGCCTTCGGGATGAGGTCCTCGTCCTCGACCCGGCGCAGCCAGGCCCGGGCCACGCTCGCCGTCGAGTGGAACGTCGAGCGA
>JBBQRO010000266.1:0-3964 GCA_038214685.1 Acidimicrobiales bacterium | reverse complement strand
CCACGGGAGATCGGGTGAACTGGGGGCGTGCGACTCTTGCCAGGGCGCGTTGGCCTGGGGTACGGTTGGGTCCATCGACTGAACCCCTCCTTTCGAGGATGTGTTGCTGAGGACGCCCTGGCCGGGGCGTCCTTTGCTTTTTCTCGGCTAGACCGCTGCGGCTAGCTGGCCTGGGCCATCACCTCCTGGTCGACGGAGCGTCGGGCCGGAAGGCTGACTCGAGGTGCTCGCCGCGCCCCTCGGACGGGGGCGGTGGTCCGCTCGCGACGGCACAGACCGGGGGTAGTGTTGGGCTCCACAGCAGCAGAGCCTCCTTTCGTGAGGAGATCGACCGTTGGGCGCCCCTCAAACGGGCGCCCTTCGGCTTGTTGAGGAAGGACGGATTCGGCTAGGCGGCTACCTCCGACCGGTAGGCGGCTTCCCCGGCGGGGGTGAGCTTCCAGGAGCGATCCTGGCGTTCGGCGTGGCCGTAGGACCTGAGGATGAGCAGGTGCTTGCGGACGTTGCCGGGATGCCGCCCGACAAGCGCAGCGAGTTCCTCGGGCGTGGCCGGCTCACCCTCCAGCTCCACTAGCGCCCGACCCACCAGCTGGGGGCCGGCCGGTGGCCTGGGTGGTCGCTGTCGAACGGCGGGCGTTGGGCGAGGCCCTGCCAAGAACCTGTCCAGGTCACTTGGGTCGATTAGCCACACGCCAGCGCCACATCGGGTTGCGGGCAGTCGCCTGGCTTCGATCCAGCCGCGGACGACGCGGCCCGTCGTACCCGCGATGCTCCCAGCCTCTGTGGTCGTAAGGGGCGGTCCAAATCCCATGGGTGTAATCCTTACCAGTCACCGCGACTCCGGCGCGCGGATGCCCCCGGAACGCGCGCCCAAGCGAGGTCGACCCCCGAAGGCTGCCTCGAATCACCACCTGGCGGGCCCGCCCCGAGAGGGAATCCCCCACATGTCTCTTGAAACTGTGCAAGTATGCTTGCAAGCAAGCAAGCAGCAGGCACTTTGAGGGGAGGAGTCGGGGATGTTGACGGCCGCAGTCGTGAATCAGAAGGGCGGCGTCGGTAAGACCACGGTGACGCTGGGTTTGGCCGGGGCGGCCATGGCCCGCGGGTGGAAGGTGCTTGTGGTCGACCTGGACCCCCAGGCGAACGCGACAACAGCCTTGGGCGTCACCGATCCTTCGTTCGATGTGAACGACGTCCTCGTGGCTGACCAGCAAGGTTCGGCTGTTGATGCAATCACCCGGTCTGGTTGGGCTGGGGATGTCGACGTCCTAGCCGGAAGCCTGAACCTGGCGCACCGAGAGACCGACACTGCGATCGGCACGGAGTTTCGGCTCCGTACCGCGCTCGATGGGATCAGTGGCTACGAGTTGGTCCTGATCGACTGCCCTCCAAGCTTGGGACGGCTCACGGTGAACGGACTGGTCGCGGCAGACGCCGCGCTGGTTGTCACCGAGCCGGCGGCCCCAAGCTTGCACGGTGTCGAGCTGGTCTTGGACACCTGCCGCATCGTCGCCCAGCACTACAACCCCGGACTCAGGGTGGCGGGGATCATCGTAAACAAGATGCCGACCCAGGGCTCCGAGGCGGCCTTCCGGCTGGCCGAGCTGCAGGCCGCCTATGACTACGTCTGGAACCCGCCTCTACGCCCCCGTGTCGTCCTCGGCGAGGCCCTCGGCGCCCACGCGCCGGTGCAGGCCTTCGGGGCTCGAGCCCGGACTACCTCTCAGGCTCTCGATGTCCTGTTGGGCCAGCTCGTCGTTGAAACGGCCGGAACCCGCTGATGGCGGTCCCCCAGCGGCGCCAGGCGCTGACGAAGGCAGCGGACGCAGAGCGCCATCCAGCCGCCCCGCCCCCGCCAGCCATGGACCCGCCGGCGCCCCACACCTTGCCTCCCGGGGAGCAAGGCGAGCGGCCACCGACGACGATGTTCAGCGTTCGCATCCCCGTGGGGCTTCGCAAGAGGGTGAAACTGGCGGCGATCGGTGCCGGCGTGACGGTCGAGCAGTGGACGACAAGAGCGCTCAGCCAAGCGGTCGAGGAAAACCGTGAAGCGGAGCACGGTCGGCCGACTTCGTAGGCCAACTCTCAGGCCGGTACGGCCACACCTCCAGGGAGCATGTATACAAGCATGCTTGCTGACGTGGACGCCGCGAGCGAGCAACCCACTCCCCATGGGGAGCCGGGGTGTGAGGCCGGCCGGCGGGGCCTAGGGGTACGGCCAAAGATGAGCGCGAAACCAGCAGTAGGGCTGCCTGATCGGGCTCCACGGAGCGACGATGGTCCCGTTCCGCTGACGTGGGGCCTCTGACGGCCGATGTCATCGGCTCAGGCTTCACAGCCGCCTTCACCCCAACGCCACCTACACGACCCTGCGACCTCGGGCCGAACCGGCGACGCCCACTCAAAGACCGAGGATCAGCGCAAGAGCGTCGTCCACCGCGCGCAACTCGCTTGCCTCCAGTCGCCCCGCCGATGGGCCAAGCCGTTGTGGGTCGACGACCGTCGTCTGTTCGACGATGACGCGTGTTTCTCGCCCATCGAGCGTGATGGTTGGACGGAAGCTGGTCGGGCGTGCACTGGTGGAGGTCGGCGCGACCAGCGTGGTCGAGAGGTCGAGGAACTCGTCAGCCTGCACGATGACCGCATAGCGGGCGCCGTGCTGCTCATGACCTCGGGTTCCCCGCGGCGCGCGCAGATGGAAAAGCTCTCCGCGGACCATCTCTAGTCGGGCAGCGCTGGCGCGAGCGCCGTCATCTGCTCTCGAATCCTTCGCATCTCCGCTCGGTCGCTCTCGTCGGCTGCGACGTCACGGACTTCCTCGCGAAGAGCAGACCGGGCTCGGCGGCGCGCCGCCGACTCGCGAAGTGCGGTCCGCACGGCCTCTGAGTCACTCAAGCCCCCTGCACGGATGATGTCGAGCGCGGCGGCTGCGGCGTCGTCAAGGCGGACGTGCAACGAGCGGGCCATTGGTCAGCAAGCGTAGCACGAAGCATGCTACGCAGGCCTCGAGCCGTTCGATCAACTCCGGCGACGCGGCCCGGGCAAGCCGAGACATGGTGGCGACAGGGCCGCTTGAGGTTCGACCGGTGTGGCATCGGCCAGGTGCCGGTAGATGGAGGCTCGGCTCACGCCCAGCACCTTGGCGATCGCCTCAACGGTGTACTTCTTCGACTCGTACATCTGACGGGCGGTGGCCACCTTGTCGGGAGGCATCACCGTGGGGCGGCCGCCGTGGCGGCCCCTTGCCCTGGCCGCGGCCAGGCCGGCGTTGGTCCGCTCGCGGATCAGCTCCCGCTCGAACTCGGCCAGGGCCCCGAAGATGTGGAACACGAGCTTGCCGCCCGAGGTCGTCGTGTCGATGCTCTCGGTCAAGCTGCGGAACCCGACCTTGCGGGCCGACAGCGCGTTCACGGTGTCGATCAGGTGGCGCAGGGAGCGGCCCAGGCGATCGAGGCGCCACACGACCACGGTGTCGCCGGGGCGCACCTGGTCGAACAGCTTGGCCAGCTCGACCCGCTCGTCGAGCGACCCCGAAGACCGGTCGGTGAAGACCCGGTAGCACCCGGCCGCCTTGAGGGCGTCGGTCTGGAGTCGGGCGTTCTGCTCGAGCGTCGAGATCCTGGCGTACCCAAGAAGATCACCCACCGCCGCCGACCGTATCAGAACCGGTCCACAGGGCGGCCTGTGAGACGATGATTGTGGTCACGGGTTGTGAACGCGTCCAGGAGCCGCTTCGACCGCTGCGGGTCGTCGTCTCAGAAAGGACCGTTTCTGAGAGTTAAACCGGTGTCCACGACCCCGGTCTTCCGGGCAGTCCGACTCGGTAGCCTCGTCAGATGGCCCTCAGACTGGACAACGTCGGCATCGTCGTCGAGGACCTCACAGCGGTGATCAACTTCTTTGGTAACTGTTCAGGTGCCGGCTGGTTGGGGTGGGATCCAGGGGCCGGTGGTGAAGAGTTGTC
>JBBQRO010000265.1:0-3994 GCA_038214685.1 Acidimicrobiales bacterium | reverse complement strand
AGCGGCCGTCACCGGAACCCGGACCGGTGACCGCAACTTCGCCCTGGCACCGTTGGCGTTGTCGTCCCTCGGCACGATCCACACCTCCTTGTCGCGGCTCACGAAGTCGGAGTGGCGCAGCCCGAGCGCCTGGCCGATCCGCATCCCCGTCTCGGCCAGCAACGCCAGCAGGAACCGGTCACGGGCCCGTCCCGGCGCAGCCAGCACTCGCACCACGTCCTCCGCCGACAGCGTCCTCGGAGCACGCCTCGGCACCCGCAGCTTCACCGGCCGGGACGCGATCGGCCGGCCCTTCGACACGTGATGAAGAAACGGCTTGTAGGCGCCCCGACCGATACGCCGCCACGCCACCAACCCCGCCGCCACCGCCACCCCCGACCGGGCGTGATGCTCATAGAAGCCGAACACCGCCGCCAGGTGCCGGTTCACCGTCGACGCCGTCCGCACCCCCGTGCCCGACTCCAACACGATCACGTTCACCGCCGGCGCCCGCAGCCACGACACGAACCGGGCCACATCATCCACACCCACCTCCGACCACGACAACCCGCACCGCTCGAGATGCTCGAACCACAGCTTCAAGCTCGACGCGTACGCCCGCTGCGTGTTCGGTGACCGCTCCAACGCCGCCAGATACGACAGGTAGACCTCGATCGGCTCCACCGGCACCCCGTCACCGCCAAGCACCGTCCACGACACCGCCCCCGTTACCGGCATCACCACCCGATGGACGATCATCGAGCCAGACCAATATGGAGGATGCGACCGACCCTACGGCAGACCCACCGCCGCGCCCGGGATGCCAAGGACACCCTCAGATAACGCGTCCACCACGCAGCCCGCCACCCCCGCTGGCTACACCAAGGACACTCCTGTCAGACCCCTAGATACGGGCCGTTCTCGCGGGATGGTCCACCATCCGGGCGGTGCGGACCCTAGGTCGCGGGGTGTGAGCAGCCTGTCCGCCGGTGCCGCCGCCCGTGCCGAACCTGGTGGAGCGCCTCCCTGGCCCTTGAGGTGACCGGGTCGATCGACCTGACGCGCTGGCTACAGGATGTGGAGGACATCGATAGCGGGGTCGAGTTCTTGAACCATCTCGGTGACGACGTCGCGGTGGCAGCGGTGACGATCGCGCTCGACGCACAGCACGGCGATGCGTTGCCGGCGTGCCAGGTCGGCGACGCGGTGAAGTGCCGGCCCGGCTTGAACCTCGATGATCTGGCGCATGCGGCGTCGTCCCTCGGTGCCGTCGCCGGTCCGGAAGGAGTCCCGGTTCTCGCTCGGGTTGCCCAGCTCGCGCTCGTGCACGTAGGTGATCCCGGCCTCGCCGAGTTTGGCGGCGAGGGACTTCTTTGAGAAGCCGGGCTTGCGGCTTGCGGCGTTGAGACGCACGTCTACGAGGCATGAAACCTCGGCGTCGGTGAGCCGGCGGACGAGGGCGTCGGTGTCGAAGCCCTCGTAGCCCACGCTGTAGATCCGGCCGGACACGATGGGATCGTGCTCTGAAGCGTCCGTGATGTCCAGTTGGCGGGTCACAGGTCGAGCACCCCTTGCTTCGCGCCGGCGGGGGGCCAGAACACCCCGAGGACGAGGAAGCTGATCGGGTGCTGCTCCTGGTTGCCGACGAACAGGAGGGTGTCCCGACCCTCCCAGAGCTCCTTGGAGAAGCGCTTCACCATCCGCTCCTGCCAGTCGGGGAAGCGGCGGACGTGTCGCCAGAAGGCGAGGATCTCCCAATCTACGATCGTCTGCTCATGGCCTCGACAGGAGGTCGCGGCACAGCGGTACTGATACTGGAAGCGCCATGGGACCACCTCGAATGCTGGCTTATCGGTCGAAGGATCGTCGAAGAGGCTGATGCGTGCAGCGGCCCCCGCGGCGCGGGTGCGCCACCTTGCGAGTTGCGCCTCGTCCCGCTCGCTGATGCGGACGGTGGGCGGCCCGACTGGGCGAACGACCGCCAAGGACGGAACACCAGGGCCTGAGCCCGCCCTGTTCGCTTCCACGAGCTCGCACATCGTGCGCTCGGGTAGCCGCTCAACCAGTGCGATCCGCTGGGCCCAACCGACGTCAGTCCCCACCGCTTCACCACGAACGATGGAGCCGTGCAGCGGGCTCCAGGTCTCGGGTCGACGATCGGTCCGTGGCGAGGTGACGTCGATCGTGACTACCTCGTACTTCTTGAACTTGCTGTCGTCATTCAGGTCGCGGAACGGCACCGGGTGGAGTCGCACCCACTCGACGGGGTCGGCCTCAAGCCGGATGCCAGCGACGCACATCGTCTCATCGAGCTCGCGAGTCAGGACGGGCGCTGCCTTGACGAGGATCAGCACCTTCAGTGTCGTCGATGCCATCGACATCAAGCCTTGCCGTCCGAGTCGTCCGTGGGGTGGATCGGCTCATCCGTCTGCTAGATCGCATGGAAGACGCCGAGCCGGCGCGGGCTGTGACGATGCTGCGGCTCGACCGTGGGCCCATTCCCAGACCGACGGCGCAACCGCAGCCTTGATCTCCCGGGCGACGCAGTCAGTACCTCCTGGGGGGCTCGGAATCGACCCCGCTAGGGGTAGGGGTGGGCTGCTCCGACAGGGCGAGGGAGCCACGGGAGTCGCCAGCTTCGCTGGTCCAGGAGGCGATGTTGTGGCGGGTAAGGATGTGCGGGTGGTCAGGGCGGAGGACGCGGGTCTGCGCGGGGGGGAGCTGCTCCGACCGGCCCGCTTGGGGCAAACCCGCGTCGTTCAGCCATTCGACTCCGGCTGACAGCTCCGCAGTAGAGGCGCCGGATCGGCCGTGGGAGGGGTAGGGGTGCGGCCGATTCGGTCTGATCTGGCCGGCTCAACTCTCAGCCCGCACCCTCGGCTGGCCGTTGCAGCACCGACGTCAGCCGCATGCCCGTGGGCCTGGAGTTGGATGGGCCCCTACCGCCCCTGTGGGGCCCGGAGGTGGCGGAGGGCGGGGTTGGCGGCGGCGGCGGCTTGGCGGTCTCGGGCGACGGAGTCGACGTAGCCCTGGGTGGTGGCCAGGGAGGCGTGGCCCATGAGACCGCGCAGGTCGGCGACCGGGGTGCCCTCCGCGGCGAGGAGCGTTCCGTAGGTGTGCCGGTAGGCGTGGGCGTTGGCGCCTTTGGGTTTGCGGGACCCGAGGCCGGCGGCGGCCAGGATCTGGCGGAGGAGGTAGTCGAGCTGGTCGGCGGTGAGCCGGCACCCTCCGTCCTGCAGGTCGGTTGGGGGAGTGGACTGGCGGGGAGGGGCGACGAGTAGGGCGTGGGACAGCCGGCGCCGCTTCCAGGTGGGGAACTTGTCGTGGCGGGAGGTCAGGTAGCTGTTGATCAGCTCGGGGAGGGGTTGGGGCACGGGCACGGTCCGGTGCTTGGACCCTTTGCCGAGAACCCGGACGAAGGCGTCGCCGGAAGCGGTCTCGTAACTGCCGAGGTTGAGGCCGAGGAGCTCCGCGGAGCGGAGCCCGGTGCCGAGGAGAAGGCCGACGATGACCCGGTCCAGCTCGGGCCACACGGTCCGGCCGGCCCGTTTCCCGCTCATGACGGAGGCGATGAGGCGTTCGACGGTGTCTTTGTCCCAGCCGAGAAGCGGCTTGGGGCACCGGGGCGCCTGCTTGGTCCGGGGGACCGCCGCCATGGGGCTGCCGTCGAGGTGGTCGTCGGCAACGAGGAGGTCGAACAAGACTGTCCAGGTCGACCGGGCCCGGGCCACCGAGGCTGCGGCGTGATCGGCGGCGAAGGCGGCGAACGCTGTCCGCAGGACCGGGCCGACCAGCTCGTCGACCATCCACGGCCCGTCATGGGGCGGGAGGAGCCGGATGACGGCGGCCAGATCGGCCTGGTAGGCCTTGGCCCGTTGGGAACGACCGAACGAAAACTGGCGCTAAGCAGCCCGGCCGCTCGGGACGGGCGCAGCTGGTAGCCACGGTTGCGGCCGGGGCAGCTCCTCGAACAGGGCGAGGGCGCCGCGGGGGTCGGGAAGCTCTCCGCTTGCGG
>JBBQRO010000264.1:0-4007 GCA_038214685.1 Acidimicrobiales bacterium | reverse complement strand
CCGGGCCATGAGGCCCACCAGGCGGGCGGCGGTGGCGTTCATCAGCCCGCAGACCTGGGCGATCTCCGCCTCCAGGTCGCCGCACTCGGGTTCCCTTTCCCGCTCCTCCACGAGCCCCATTGTACCAAACAGACGTTCGATCAGCCAGGGTACTTGCCACATTGTTTCGACTTGGCTCGGCGGGTGGCGACCCCTTCGCCGCTCCGACGAGGCCCCGGAATCCGGTCGAGCTGCACCAACGGGCCTCGCTCGGCGACGGAGGATCGGCCACGTCAAGTTCGGGGTCACGCACGCCGATTCTGTACCCATGACCCGCCTTTTCAGGGTCCGTCCCAGCTGCCGCCGGCTGCAGCCGGGGGGCCGATCGCCAGCGCCAGGAGCGCAGCAGTGATCACCCTGGTCCTGGCCGAGCTCACGCTGGCGTTCGTGGTCTTCTGCGCCGACTCCGTGGGCGACGAGGTGCGGGGGCCGGTCGAGCGCCTGACCCGGGCCGTGCTGTGGATGGTGACACTGACCCGGTGGTTCACCCACCGGAATGTGGCCAAGTTGGGACGATTCGGTGCCGTCGTGTGGTTCTTGGTGACGATGGGATGGCTCCTCACACTGGAGTACGACCGGATGCCGACCGCAGCGTTCCTCGTGCTGGCCCAGGTGACGATGGGGTTCGTGGTGTACTGCGTCGACGCCCTCTCCGCTGACCTCGAGAACAAGCCGGTCCGTCGCGTGCTGCGCAGCGTCTTCTGGGTTGTCCCTGTCGTCGGCTACCTCACCGACGAGGACGGCGTCGCCCTCATCACCGCCAGCGTGACGGTGTGGGTCCTGCTCATCACCGGCTGGCTCCTCGGGCTCATGGCCGACAGGGTCGCCGCCCCCCTGGGAGGCCTGACATGAAGCTGTCGAATCCCTTCCGCGAGCGCCGGCCGTTCCCGGGGCAGGATCCGTGGGTCGTGGCCCACGACGGGTCACTGCTGCTCGTGCAGGCGGCGGCCGGCAATCGCCGGATCGTGGTCAAGCGCTTCCGCGACCTCGAGCACATGGACCGCAACACCGAGACGGTGATCTGGGCGCCGGGCGGGCTCGGTGGCCACGGGCGCCACCTGTGGGCGCCGGAACTGCACCACATCGAGGGCCGGTGGTACGTGTACTTCGCCGCCAGCGACGGCCCGCCGGCCAACCACCGGAGCTACGCCATCGTGGCCGACGACCCGCTGGGCCCCTACCGCGCTCTGGGGCCGGTGGCCGACCCGGCCCACGACGTCTGGGCCATCGACCTGACCGTGTTCAGCCAGGACGACCGCCTCTACGCGGTGTGGTCGGGCTGGGAGGGCGCCGACGACGGGTTCCCGCAGAACCTCTACATCGCCCCGATGTCGGACCCGTCCACGATCAGCGGCGAGCGCCGGTGCCTGTCACGGCCCCAGCACGGCTGGGAGATGAGCGTGGCGCCGGTCAACGAGGGCCCCGAGGTGATTCGCCATCCCCTCTCCGGGCGGCTGTTCGTGCTGTATGCGGCCGACGCCAGCTGGACCCAGGCGTACAAGATGGGGCTGCTGGAGTGCACGGGAGGCGACGTCGCCGATCCGGCCTCATGGCAGAAGCTGCCCCGCCCGTTCTTCACCGGTGGTGGTCACGGCTGCGTGGTCGACACCCCCGCCGGCGCCCGGCTGGTGTACCACCGCAAGCTCAGCGGCGACCCCGGATGGGCAGACCGTGAGATCCGCTGGGCGCCGCTGGGTTGGGACGCTGAGGGGTACCCGGTTGTCCATCCGGGTGATCCGTCGGGCGGTGCGTCGGTGGCGATGGGTGCGTCCCCCGACGGGCTCGGCCGAGTGGCCTGACCCCTTCAGTCCGGACGGCGGTCGGGGCCGTCGAGGAGGCCGAGCACTCTGGTGGTGGTGGCCCAGTTGCGGATCGTCATACTCTGGTACTCCGGGGTGCCGACGATGCGGCTCATCCGGCTCTGGGTGCGACGAGCGCTCACGCGGGCGAAATAGATAACGCCGGCGCCGGCCCAAGCCTGATCGACACCGTCGCGTTGCACGACCACCCGCATGGCCTGCCGGCTCGACAATGGCGCCTTCAGGAAGATCACGTCGGAGTGATAGGTGCCGGGGTCGCCGCCGAAGCCGTCAGGGGCCTTGTCGACGATGGTGCGAAGCTGGCGGTGGGACCGCACAACGACGATGAGCGGGAACCCGAAGTGGCGCACCAGCGCGGCCTCCAGGTCGTCCTCCAACGAGCCGCTCGGCGCGTCGGTCTCGAACAGCACGTTGCCGGACTGGATGTAGGTGCTGACGCCGCCGTGGCCCTCGGCCTCGAACGCGGCCCGCAGCGCGGCCATCGGCACGGGATTGCGCCCGCCCACGTTGATCCCGCGGAGCAATGCCACGTAGCGCTTCGCGGACATTTCCCCTCAGGACACGGGTTCGGTGACGTCGGGCCGGCTACATCTGAGCGCGAAGGGCGGACACCGTCTCGGCCAGGGCGTCGGCTTCGAGCACGTCGGCCATCACGCCGATCTGTGCGTCCCAGACGTCGTCGGGGATGTCGGCGTGCACGACGTCTTCGAGCACGTGGTAGGTGAGGAGGCCCAACTGGGCTCCGGCCAGGGCACCTGCGTAGGACGGGTCACCCACGATGACCGTCTCGGCGGCGATGCTCGCGCTCTCCGGGTCTGGAGAACCGAGCAACACCAACAAGTCGGCCTTGTCGTAGGTCTGGCTGGCCCGGAGAATCGACTCCTGGCTCGCAAGGTCCATGGCCCCGGCGGCGGTTCAGACGAAGCACTCAGTGGCCACGAAGACCACCTCGGCGCCGGCCGCCTTGGCGCAGGCGGCGATGGCGGGCCCGGAGATTCCGTCGCGTTCGCCGACCGCGATCACCTTCTTTCCTTTCAGCATGTGCTTCACCTCCCTCCGTGGTTCTCAGTCAACATTTCTCTCGAGCAGGACGCTCATTCCATCGGACAGTTGGCACATGCGGCCCAGGAACAGGCTGCCCTTGGCCAAGAGCATGACCTTACGGGCATCGCCGGTGGTCAGTCGATCCAGGGCGTGGGGCAGGTAGCAGAGGGCGGAGGCCAGGTGGCCCTGGGTGGGGGCATAGCCGGGCATCCCCCGCTCGATGACGAAGGCGGCGATCTCGGTGCGGGCGATGTCGCCCTTGGCCGCGGCCAGGGCGGCGATGGTGCGGTAGTTGCGCTCCGGGACGTTGCCCGAACCCTGGGGCTCGGTGATCTCGGGGTTGTGCAGCTCGGTGGCGTAGTCGTCGATGTCGGTCATGGCGATGTCGTGGCGGGCCAGAGGCTCCACGGCGAGGGCCTTCATCACCTCGGCCGCCGAGCCGCCGGCGGACACCTTGTGGCGGCCGACGACGTCGAGGCGGACCTTCGGCGACTTCCCGTCGTCGGCCTCCACCAGGCAGGCGGTGCCGCCGAGTACGTCCTCCATGATCGGCAGCTCCTTGGCCAGGTGGCCCTGGAACTTCATGCCCAGCTTGGCAAGCGACCCGCCGGAGACGATGGCCACCCGCCCGAACACGCCGGCGCTCACCAGGGAGGAGGCCACGACGAGGGCGGGCACGAAGGCGGCGCAGAAGTTCTTGACGTCGGCGCCGGAGGCCCCGGTGAGCCCGGCAGCCTCGGCCACCGCCTTGCCCATGTTGCCGCCGCCCCGCTGGTAGCGGTCGCCGATGGCCTCCTCGCCGCAGCCGATGACGTAGTCGACCGAAGCGGGGTCGATGCCGGACCGATCGAGGAGGTGGAGCAGGGCCAGGGTGGCGGTGGCCTTGGCCGCCAAATTGTCGATCAGGACGTGGGCGGACAGCGACTCGTCGTCGGCCTGGGCGCAGCGAATGACCGCCCCGTCGGTGAGCCGCAGGGCGTTGGGCTCGGCGGCCACGGCCTCGATGTCGCCGGCGGCCTTCTCGATGCGCTCCAGATCGAGCCGCTTGGCCAACGGGTGGGCGGCCAGCGCCGTGGCGGCTGCCTTGGCCGCGTCGGGGGAGAG
>JBBQRO010000263.1:0-4008 GCA_038214685.1 Acidimicrobiales bacterium | reverse complement strand
TCGCGCTCACCCCGACCCGGCGGCCCGTCTCCTCATTCGGCACACCATCGGCCGCCAAAAGCAGACCCTCAGCCTGACGGACCGCCCGATGCGACAACGACGGCGAACCTGCGATCGCCTCCAACTCCCGCCGCTGCTCATAACTCATCAACAACCGGGGCGCACCACGCATCATCAACATGATCCCAAACCTACCCCACAAGTCACCTCACAGACAGAGCAGTAGGCGCCTCGGCGAAGCTCGATGTGAAGCGGGCGGGGAGCCGACCTGAGATCTCGGTTCAAGCGGCTGGCCATCTGCACCGTTGCGGCCAAGCCCAGCACCCCACCATCATCGCTCTGGATCGGTGGCCGGCTGGCTTACCGTTCGATCCTGCGCCGTTGCTACTCAGACCCCCACCAGGGGCGTCGGCTCGGGTGGTGGCGGGACATGGCGCACCGGGCAGGGGCTCTTACCGGCTGGCGCAGGTCTCACCTCGTGCCGGGACAGGGTCCTGAGCCGCGGTTCACGACCCTGTACTCGCAGCCCGACGCCTGGAGCATCAGGCCACCGTCGGCTGCGGTGATGCCGTCGAGCAACGCCGATCCGGGCAGCGTGAAGGTCCAGGCGACCGCACCGGTGGTCGATTCGAACGCGGTCAGGTCCCTACCTACGACGAGGACGATCACGTCGCCTCCCTCACTCTGCACGGGGAGCAGCTGGAAGTTCGTGTTCTGGACGCTGAACGGTGCCGGCGTCTCCCAGCGAACCGCCCCGGTAGCGAGGTCCCGGCTGACCACCGTCGTTGTGCCTTGCCCCGACTCGACGCCCACCAACCGGTCGCCGGCCGCCACCGTCCGCCAAGGGCGCGTCACCATCCTCCACACGTCGGTGCCAGTCATCGGGTCGAGCCGGGCCAGGGTCGGGAGGCGTGAAAAGTCCCCGAAGACCAGTGCACCAGCAGCCTCGGAGAAGCTGGTCCCTCCAGGCTCGAATGGTGCGGTCTGCCACAGCGGGCGGCCGCTGGCCGGGTCGACGGCCGTGGCTTGCACCTCGTAGGCCCCAGCGGGCCCCGGAGGGGGGGTGAGGACCACCACGCCGCCTGCCGCGGTCGCCTGGCTGAAGGGACCGGCACTGCGCCACAGCTCGGAACCCGAGCGCAGGCTGACCGCAGCTGCGCCTCCACTCGTCAAGGTGCTCACGACCGCGTCGCCGACGATCGCCGGCCCCGACAACACCGCCGCCACTGGGGTCGCTCCAGGCCCGAGCATGGGCGCTTGCCGGCCCTGCCACCGGATCCGGCCGCTGGTGCTGTCGACCACTTGGCTGACCTCGCCGGAGAAGAGGCTGAACAGCATCCCACCGTCACCGGTCGGCCGGGGCGACGAACCGACTCCTAGCGGCCAAGGCTGCTCCCAGCGAAGCGCGCCGGTGCTCTCGTTGAGGCCCACGAGCGACTGGTCCTTGGTCACGACGACCATCCCGTCCACCGCAGAGTGCACCTTAAGCCGACGTTCGGCGGACCCGGACGACCACGTCCAGGACCGGCGCCCGGTCGCCACGGCGACGGCTCGCACCTCACCGTCAGTGGAAAAGAACGCCGTCCCGCCTTTGGTCACCGGCTCGTTGGAGGTGTGCGTGCCCTCCTTCGGGACGGTGAGCGGCACCTGCCAACACACCCGACCTCTGGCGCTAAGGGCGATGGCGGAAACCGGCATCTCCTCGACCGCCTCCGAGGTGGAGCAGTCGGGAACCGGGGCCGTGGGCGACGACGCCGTGCTGCTCCCGCATCCTGCTGCGAGCACGGCGGATGCAATAGCCGCCCCGCACCGCCGGCGCATCACCATTCTCACGACCGTAGCCGCAGACCCCGGGAGCGGTCAGCCCCTGACCCGGATGCCGATGCAGCCCGTGAGCGTGTTCTCGACGCATCCGTGGGCGTTCTTCACCAAGCCCGAGGCCTTCGCGTCGAGCGCTTCCGCGACGAGAGCGGGCGCATCGGCGGGTAGCCTGGGCCGCCCCACGGACTCCTCAACCAACTTTCCAGCATGTCTGTCACACTCAGTGACGTGAACCGGATGGGGAGCAGGACAGGTCGGCGGGCCAGGGCGGTAGCAGTGCTCCTGGCCGGCATGGTGATCATCTTCGGGGCTGCGGCGCCGAGGCCGGCGGCGGCCGTGGGCGACGGGGCGCCTGCGTCGGCGAGAGCCGCCCGGGCCGTCCTGCGGGCCCAGGCCGGAGGGGTCCTCGGCGGAGAGGCCCCCCAAGCGTCAGGTGGCCCGGTGAGGGCGACGGCGACCGCTGGCGACGCCGTGACCATCAGCGACCCTGCCGACTTCGCCAATCCCAGGGGCGACATCCGCCAGGTCGGCGTGGGCAGCGGGCCGAGTGGCTCGTTGATCTTCACCATGCAAGTTGAGCAGTACACCGCCCCGGCAACAGACCCGTCCTGGCTGAACGGCAACACGTTCGCAACCTGGGCCTTGGACACCAGCGGTGACGGCGAGGCCGAGCTCGGCATCGACATCTTCGACCTCGGGTCGACCCTGGTCGCCGAGGTCTATGACTACGAGAGCTTCGCCTTTGTCTGCGATGCAGTGGCCACCTCCGACTCCGTCACCAAGACCTACACCGCGACCGTGGCCCTACCGGGATGCTTCGGCGACGTCAAGCGGCCGGCGGTGGCCGGCCTGTTCGTCTACGACGGGGGGGTGAACGGCAACATCGACCTTGCCCCGTCGGACGGAACGCTCGTGCGCTTCAACCGCCCGGCCGCCGGTCAGCCCACCGGCGGCTACTCGATCGTCGCCCGCAACGCAGGCTTCCAGCGCTTCGGGGCGATCCCGCCGGGCACGAGCACCACCTCCGGCATCTTCGAGGACTACATCGGCCCCAACCCGGTGGTCGGGACGGCCAGTGCCCGCCAATTCGATCCCGGCCTCTGGTCGGTGACCGACGACGGGGAGGTGTCCACCCAGGACGGCGCCGACTACTACGGCGATGCGATCGACCTGACCCTGACCCTGCCGATAGTGGGCATGGCGGTGCTCCCCGACCGGTCGGGCTACTGGCTGGTGGCTCGAGACGGTGGCATCTTCAGCTACGGCCCTGGTGCTGAGTTCTACGGTTCCACCGGAGGCATCAGGCTGGACAAGCCGATCGTGGGCATGGCCGCCACCCCCAGCGGCCAGGGCTACTGGCTGGTGGCGTCGGACGGCGGCATCTTCGCCTACGGCGACGCCACGTTCTACGGCTCGACCGGTGGCATCCGCCTCAACAAGCCCGTCGTCGGGATGGCAGCGGGGCTCACGGGCCAGGGCTATTGGCTGGTGGCCAGCGACGGGGGGATCTTCGCCTACGGCGTGCCGTTCTACGGCTCGACGGGAGCGATCACCCTGGCCCAGCCGATCGTCGGCATGGCGGCGACGCGCAGTGGTGGCGGCTACCGCTTCATCGCACGCGACGGCGGCGTCTTCAACTACGGCGACGCCGAGTTCCAAGGGTCGGGCGCCGTCCCAGGACGCACCAACGTGATCGGACTCGCCACCGCCTGAATCCCGGCGTTCCCCGGATCCCGGCGGTGAGGTCGGCGTCGAGGCCCTCCTCCTGCCGGCCGCAGCAACCTGACCCTGAAGCACCAGACTCCCGCACGGCTGGTGGCTCTGGGGCATCGACATCCAGCTCGGCGCCTGCCTCGACGAGAGCCCAAGCCGGCGGCGCATGCCGGAGAGGAACAGCCGACCGGACGACCCACCTTGTTCGGCCCGTCGGTCCTGACCCTCAGCTGCGCTGCTGCTGCTTGCGCTTCCCGGACCAGGAGGGCGCGACCCGGGGCGGATGCGGGTGTTCGTTGTGATCCGGGGCCTGTCGCCGGGAAGCTCACATGCGAGTTGAGTGCCAGGGGGTGGTGTACGGGGCGGTGAGCTGAGGGAGGGATCCCCCAGGACGCGACTGTCACCGCGTCAACCTCAAGAAGCAGTTGCGAACCAACGACTTGAGGAGGAGCACGGTGACAGTCCCTACAACTA
>JBBQRO010000262.1:0-4013 GCA_038214685.1 Acidimicrobiales bacterium | reverse complement strand
GGCCATTGTCGGCCTGGACATGGGTTCGGTGCCGCCCCGCCCGCCTGACATCGCTGTCAAGGTGCGGATCGTCCCCGTGGACCCCTCAACGCTGGCCCCGCTTCCGGCGGGCCTGCGCCCGGTCAGCAACGCCTACCAGGTGGAGCTCAGCTACGTCCCGTCGCAGACCGAGCTGTCGCAGCTGGCAAAGAAGGGGACCGTTGCCCTCACCGCCGCTGAGGCTGCCGACAAGCTGCTCTTCTCATCTGACGGCGGCCCGTGGCAGGAGCGGGCCTACCGGCCATACGGGCAGGACAACGGGTTGTTCACCGAGTTGGAGACGACCGGCTATTTCGTCGCCGCATCGTCCGTAACGGCGACCGCGGCGCACAGCGGCACCAGTCGAACCCTTCGGAATCTGCTGCTTCTCTTGGCCGGCATCGTGCCCATCGCCGGAGCGGCCCTGGCCCTGCGCCTGCCGTCGCCTGTACGGGCCCACGTAGGAGTTGCGGGGCGGGCGCGGCCCAAGTCGTTGTCACGACCGGCAGCCAAAAAGAAGGCGAAGAGGCAGGCAAGGAGGCCGACGAAGCGAGGCCGAAAGTAGACATCTCACGCCGGTCAGGGATCCAGCGGCAGCCTCTTCGCGGGCATTGCCGTGGGTCGGCCACGCGGCGTCATCATCCCAGACCTGGTCGTTCGTCAGGCACCACCAGAGGCGGGCGACCTCAAGCTCGGCAATGGACGAGCTGCATCCTCTAACACATGTTATCTACCAGAGGTGTTGCCAACCTCGTGGGTTAGGAATACCTTGGAGATGTGCTTAGGGAGGACGACCGAACTGCGCTGACGGCACCGCAGGGTCCGGTGATTGTCCCGGGGATGCGACGAGTTCGCTTCGTTCGCATCTTGGTGGGTGACGGCCGGACCAGCTGCCAGGCGGTGGGAACAGGCCATCGCCTGCCAACCGTCCTTTCGGTGTCCCTCGACGTGGCGGCGGCCTTAGCCGCCAGTGGCGTTCCCTCCGTCATCCGCTCCGCCGAGGTCTGATCAGCCCGTGTTCGTCTGCGTTTGCCGAGCGGTCACCGACCGGTGCATCTCGGCAGCGATCGAGGCCGGCGCCCGGTGACCATGCCTCCCTGCCCCGGCGCTGTGGCGCCGGCACTTCCTGTGGGGGCTGCGTCCCGGCCCTGCGAGCGCTGCTGGCCGCCTACGGTTTGGTCGACGACGCCGATCAGGCGGGCAGTCACGCGGCATAGGACGGATTGGCCCGCCTCCGGCCGGCCATCGTCAGCCTAGGGTGTCGCCATGCGAGGGAACGAGACGGTCATCGAGTTGCTCAACGACGTGTTGACCGCCGAGCTCACGGCTATCAACCAGTACTTCGTCGACGCCAAGATGTGCGAGAACTGGGGCTACGGCCGCCTGGCCGACCACATCCGCAAGGACTCCATCGACGAGATGGGCGATGCCGAGAAGCTGATCGACCGGATCCTCCACCTCGATGGCGTGCCCAACCTCCAGCGCCTCGGCAGCGTGAGGGTTGGCGAGACGGTCCCGGAGAAGCTCTCGCTCGCCCTGGCGCTGGAGACCGAGGCCGTCGACCGGCTCAACCGGGCCATCCCGGTGTGCGCCGAGCACGGCGACAACGGCAGCCGGGAGCTCATGGAGCTCATCCTCGCCGGTGAGGAGGAGCACGCCGACTGGTTGGAGACCCAGTTCGTGCTGATCGACCAGCTCGGCGAGGCCCTTTACCTCGCCCAGCAGGTGAGGGACTAAGCGCTCGGGTCAGTGTCACCATGGGCAAAATAGCGACCCAGGTCATCACACCGGGAAGCGCTCGATGACCTTGTCATAGCTCTCCTGGGCGTCCGCGAGGGCGACGGGGGAGTAGAGCTCAATGATGCTGGTTGTGCTGCCGGAAACGCCGCAGGTACCGCCCGCCGTTGGCGTCCCGCACTGCGCCTGGATCACTCAATGGGGTCTCCTCAGAAGGACCGCCGCCGTGGACAGAACACTATCCACCTGCGCGTCTATGGAGCGCAGGGACACTGGCAGTGGCTGCCCAGACGAACCTGGCAGCAAGGCCTCCGACATGCGCTGTCGCGTGCAGTCATGCGTCTGCGCATGATATGTTCGAGTGGTGCCGAAGACCATCCAGTTGCGCGATCTCGATGACCACGTCTACGAGGCACTTCGGCGGCGTGCGTCGGAAGCAGGCCTCACTGTGCCGGAGTTGCTGCGTAGGGAGGCCACCCGACTTGCGGCGCGTCCGACCGTAGAGGAGTGGCTGGCCCGAACGAGCCGACGACCGTCGCACATCGATCGCGCCGACGTGGTGGCGGCGCTCGACGAGCTACGCGGCGAATGGCCCGATGCTGATCGTTGACGCCAGCTGCCTGTACGAAGTCGTAGCCGATACCGCCAGAGCAGACGACGTCCGCGCTCGGCTCGCCGCAGATCCTGATCACGCCGCACCCTCTGTCGTCGATGTCGAAGTGGTCAGCGTCATTCGGCGGGACTACCTCCTGGGGAGCCTGGACGCCACGGCGGCTAGTCAGGCCGTCGAGGACCTTCGAGACTGGCCGGGCGAGCGGTTCGGGCACCGACAGCTCTTGAGCAGAGTCTGGGATCTCAAAGGGTCGATTCGGACCTGGGATGCCTTCTATGTCGCGCTCGCCGAAGTCCTCGACGGCACGCTCATCACCGCCGATGCCCGGCTGGCTAGAGCACGAGGTCCTCGGTGCACGATCGACGTTGTGTGACCATCGGCCTCCGTGGCATCGCGCAGTCGAGCCGCCTTGCTGGCCCGGGACGCGCATGGCAACCTGCAGTTGGACCTTCGTGTGGAGCGCAGAGAAATTGACAGTAGCGGCGCAACGAAACTGACAGTCGCCACCTGCGGCGGTGTATGTCGCGGTGTATGCTCGGGTCGTGCGTAGGACGAACATCTACTTGACCGAGGTCGAACAGGTCGCCCTGGACGCAAGAGCTGCAGCTGAGGGCTCCACACGGAGCGAGGTTCTTCGGGCCCTCGTCGATCGGGAGCTCAATCTGGACACCGAGGCGTCAGGGGACGCTGATGCTGCGCTCGCGGAACTGGCGGGCGAGCTCGCCGAGCGGAGCCGACAACTGAGCGCCGATGATCCCGATCTCTCCAGTTCGGAGTGATCATCGTCGACGACCACCTCGCGCTCCTGGCTATTGCCGGCGCCCTACCGGATCTGGGCCGGCCCGGGCCGGTGACGACGACGTACGGCTTTCACTATCGGCTCGCCCGCGCCGTGTCAGATTCCGCCCGCTCGGGGACTCTCTCTCGGCGGCACAAGGAGGTTCCAGCGGCACTAAATCGCGTATTGAGGCCCCCGGCGAACCGCCTCCTCGTGCTCGACCCGCGGGGCAGCGTTGACGAAGCCGTGAGCGTCGCGATTCAACATGGCGCGAACCTGCTCCTTGCGGAGCTCGTCGGCGCCGCGGTTCACCATCGGGCCTCCGTTCGAATCACGCCGAGAAACATGGGTCGAACCTGGGCTGCGGTGATGGAGGCCGCCGGCGTCGACTCCGCAACCGTCGACGCGTGAGCTCGCAGGACATCTGCTGACACGAATCCTGCGCATCCACTGACATCCGGGCGGCGCTTCACGAGATCGGCCTGCTCGTGTGAAGTGAAGGGAAACTGACAGTGACGGCGCCGACAAAATGACAGTGCCCCTCAGGACGGCGGGCAGGGACCCGGGGGACCACGGAGATGAACCAGCGGGCCTGCACGCCCCGACGACGACCGGAACGCCGAATGTCCCGATCCGAGACAACGCAACGACTTTCTCTGACAAGCGCAGGAGCGAAGGCGGGGCACTGCCGGTGTTCGCCGGAGACGAGATCGAAGCGGATCTGCAGTTTCCGTCGATTCACCCGCCCACCTTCACGGGAGACACCCTTCGAGACCGGGGGGGCCAACTGACGCGATGTCCCGCTGCGGGTTCGGCCTGCGGGACGCGGTCGTCGTTCAATCACCCGGCCGGTCACTGCCGGATGAC
>JBBQRO010000261.1:0-4046 GCA_038214685.1 Acidimicrobiales bacterium | reverse complement strand
AGCGACCTCTTCAACCTCGACCAGCTCGCCAACACCGCAACCGCAACACCGCTCAGGAGGAGGTAAGCGACCGAACCTGCTGCACCGGAAGGACGCTGCGCCCGGAAACCTCATCCACAAGTCTTGACTATTTCTCCGCCTGGGGCCTCGCCTCCACCGGCCAGCTCGAGGACATGGAGTTCCCGCCCGGGCCGGGCCAGCAGTGCCGCGCAGTCCCGTACGCCCTTGCTGTCAGCGAAGCGCGCCTCCCGTCCGGCCCAGACAGCCAGCCAGGTCCCGCCCTCCCGCCGTAGCACCCCGACCTCGGCCGCAGCCGGGGAGGGGATCGGTGTCGGCGCCGGCCGCCCCGTCGCCGCAGCGATCACGTCGGGCCACCCTCGGGCCCGCTTCGCCAACAGGGGCGCCGGGACGCTCTCGTACAACTCCACGGTCGCCGCCTGCCGACGGGGAGCACCCGGTCTGCCGCAAAGGAGATCCAAGGCCGCCACCATCTCCTCGACGCTGCCCAGGAGCGCAGCCCCGATCCCGTCGACCACCCACAGGTGAGCATACGGCGACAGCTGGGCGGCCACCACCGCAGCGCCCTGGGCGTCGCCGAGGCACAGACACGCCCTGGCGCAGGTCGTCAGGGTGCCGAGGTACTCGGCGTCCCGTTCACCAAATCCCTGTGCAACGAGGGCGTCGAGATGACGGCGCATGCTCTCGTTGTCATCGTCGAGGATGGCCAGGCCGAGGACGAAGGCCCGCTCCTGGCCGCTCATCGTGTCCGGATCGAGACCCGCGACGAAACCAGCGAGCTGCTCAGCCACGTCAGCCGGAAAGAGCACGCCGGCCTGATCCCACATCGACAGGCGCAGGCTGTTGCCCAGCATCCAGCCGTTGATGCTGTCGGCCCGGCCGGCGATGTCGAGAACCTCCAGAGCCCAGGAACCTGCCTGTTCCACCTGACCGCCGAGGAGCGCTCGAAGGCCGTGCCAGAGCGGTACGTACCAGCGCACGAGGAGGCGGCAGCGGTCGGCCAGCGCGGCGAAGGCCGCCACCTCGGCGTCGAACTTGGCGAGCTCACCCCGTTCCAGCAGTGCCACCACCCGGAAGCGGCGGCCGAGCAACTCGAGCTCCCCGTTGCCGCTCACCCGGCCTGCGTCGACGATCCGGTCAGCGGCTGCGAGACGTTCCTCGACGTGGTCGGGCCCGCTGATGACGTCGCACCAGGCTGCCAACGCATGCCCCAGTGCGCCCGGGTCCCCCACCCGTTCGGCCACCTCGAGGGCGCGGCGGGCATAGGCGTCCCGCTGGGAGGAGGCCGACGTGGCGTAGACGGCTACAGAGAGCCGGGCAAGGACGTATGCGGCCTCGATGCTGTCGGTTCCCTCCCCCTCCAAGGCGTCGGCCGCCTGACGGAGCAGGTCGATCTGACGCTGGTCCCGAGGGCGGACCTCGAAGCCCGACAGCCCGGCACCGAAACCCAGAGCGGCGCGGGTGAGCTGATCGGAACGGCCCAGGCCAACAGCTATCCGTGCAGCGGCTTCGAAGGCGTCGCCGCCGGCGTCCCACTCGCCGGCGTCGCGCCGAGCCTCGCCGAGGTCGAGGAGGAGATCGACGTGGTCCACGTCAGCTGGTAACGCCGCCTGGTCGAGTACCCACACCAGGTGGGTGGCGGCCAACTCCGGGGCCAAGCCCGTCATCGCCGCAGTGGACGCCCGGAGGGCCGCATGCACGGCCACGGTGGGGTCGCCTGCTGCCACGCCGGTCCGCAGGAGCGTCGCCGCCTCCTCCAGACGGGCGGCGTCGCCGCCCTCCAAAAGCACCGTGCCGAGCGCCCACGACAACTCCTCCCGCCGTTCCCGTGCCGTCGCCGCCAGGACGGCGTCACGCACCAAGTCATGCCGGAAGCGGTAGCCGGCACCGACCCGCTCGAGTAGCCGGGACCGGACCAGATCCTCGGCCGGGCCCACGAGATCAGCCGCAGGGATCACGAGCGCACGACCCAGCAGCGCCAGATCCGACGCCGTCCAGGCCACAGCAGCAACCTCCAGCAGTCTCCTGCCGGCCGGATCGGTTGCGGCGACGCGGCGCCGGACAAGCTCGCCGACCGCAGGGGGGACCTGGTCCAACCCTTCCGGCTTCTCGGCGATGAGGTGAACGACCTCCCTCACGAAGAAAGGATTTCCCCCCGTCCGAGCATGGACGGCCGGCCCCATACGGGGATCCGTGCCTTGCTCCTCCAACAGCGTAGACACAGCGCCCGCGTCAAGGCCGCCGATGCTCAGCACCGACACCGCCGCCCCGAGCTCACCCAGCACAGCGGCTAAAGGATGGTCACCTCCAACCTCGACGTCGCGGAACGCGCCCAAGATCAGCAAAGGCCGCACCGGTGTCGACCGGCCAACCAGGCTCAGCAGGCGGAGCGAGGGAGCGTCAGCCCACTGAAGGTCATCGAACCCCAACACCAGGGGAAGCCCACCCGTCACGGTGCTGAGCTGGTCGTCGACCGCCTCGAACAACTCGGCTCTGGAACCCTCGTCGTGGCGCCGCTGGTCGAAGACAGCCGCGCCGCCATGGGCCCGCAACAGCTGCCGCCACGGCCAGTACGGGCGACCGGCCATGACACAGGTGGCGCATGCCGTCACCGACCCGAGGCTCGCCGCCAGATCTCTCGCGTCAGCCAACAGGCGGGTCTTCCCGATCCCCGGCTCGCCGGCCAACAGGAGAACCCCACCGCGTCCGGCCGCCGCCCCCTCGACCGCCCGTGACAGCACAGACCACTCACGATCACGGCCCACGAGCCCCGTCGGCCGACACACCTCCGCCACCGCCGCAGCGTACGCCCCGCTCCCAGCCGCCCGGTTGGGACGGGTCCGCCCCGGGCAATGGCGTCGTCCCCGCAAGCGGCAAGCCTCCGTCCGACATGGATGAAGGGCACCCCCACCGCCTCGCCGGCTACTAGTGCTGCGTCGCGGATTTGACTTGTGAGACGGTTTTGCGTCCTCTGCGTACCTTTTCGAGGATGTCGGATGCTTGGGCGTGCCACTGAAACGGCTTGGGATCGATGTTCCGGTGAGCTGCCCAGGTCTCGATGGCCTCGATGAGCTCGGGGACGCCGGAGAACGTTCCTCGGCGGAGGCGTCGGTCGGTCAGCTCTTTGAACCAGCGTTCCACCAGGTTCAGTCATGACGAGCTCGTCGGCGTGAAGTGCAGGTGCCAACGGTCCCGGCGGGGATGAGCGAGCCACTCGGTGACCTCGGGAGCCTTGTGGGCCGACAGGTTGTCAAGGACCACGTGCACGTCCAGCCGGCGGGGCACCGACTTGTCGATCTTCTTGAAGAAGGCCAGCACATCCGCGGCGGTGTGCTGCTTGCGGCACTGGGTGATGACCTCGCCGGTGGCGATGTTCAACGCCGCGAACAGATCGGTCGTCCCGTTCCGCTTGTAGTCATGGGTCATCGTCCCAGCCCGCCCCCGGACCATCGGCAGACTCGGCTGGGTCCGGTCCAACGCCTGACACTGGGTCTTCTCGTCGAAGCTGAACACCACCGCCTTGGCCGGCGGGTCGAGGTAGAGGGCCACCACATCCACCAGCTTCTCCTCGAACTGCGGGTCGTTCGAGAGCTTGAAGGTGTCGACCTTCCACGGCTTCAGCTTGTGGTCACGCCAGATCTTGGCGACGGAGTCCTTCCCGATCCCGAGCCGGTCAGCCAACGTCCTGGTCGTCCAGTGCGTCGAGGTGTCATCGGGTCGCTCGTTCAAGGTCACCCGGACCACCTCGGCGACGGTGCCCTCCGGCAACCACGGCTTCCGCCCCCGGCCGGCGGCGACGACACCCACACCGCCCACGCCCAAACGGGCGAAGCTCGCCCGCCACGCCCGGACCGTGTTCGCGCTCACCCCCACCCGGCGGCCCGTCTCCTCATTCGGCACACCTGCCGCGGCCAGCAGCAGACCCTCAGCCTGACGCACCGCCCGATGCGACAGCGACGGCGAACCCGCGATCGCCTCCAACTCCCGCCGCTGCTCATCGCTCATCAACAATCGGGGCGCACCACGCA
>JBBQRO010000260.1:0-4051 GCA_038214685.1 Acidimicrobiales bacterium | reverse complement strand
TCCCACCAGAGGTCTCCTGTTCTCGCAGCCGTTGTAAGCCGCAAGAATGGCGAGACCTCTGGCGCGTCCGGGGGATGTCCGATCGCTCTATGGCCGGGCGCCCCTCAGACCACCGCCCCCCGCTTCATCGGGAAGAGCCGGTTTACGACGCCATCTCACTCAAGTGATACGGCTGGTGCGCCGACGACTCTAGGGTCCGCCCAGACGGGTGGCATGAGTCGGGGAGCGGTAGCCTGATGATCAGACGAGCTACCCACCGTGGCACCGGTCAGGCGGCGGCGGATCCCCGCCGGCACCGGCGCTTGCGGCGCCTCTCTCTGGTCTGTTTGGTTGTTCTAGCTTCGGTCGCCGGCGTTTCGGCCTGGATGGTGCGCGACCTCGTGGACAACCAGGAGCGTGGGCTCTTGAAGGAGCGCGCCGCAGAGCTCAACCTGCTTCTCGATGGCTTGATCTCCAACCTCTCCGCCCAGCTCGACCTGGCCGCGACCGTTGCCCGTGTCACCGACGGCTCCGCTCAGAGTTTCACCGAAGTCGCAGCTACGAGCGACCCCAACTTCAACGGGCAGGCCCTTCTGCGGCCGGGGCCCGAAGGCTTTGTGGTGGAGCTGGCAGCCGGACCCGGCATGGCCGTCGGTCAGATCGTCACGGGGCCCCGAGCCGACGCCATGCGGCGAGCGCTCGAGGTTCCTGCGGTGTTCAGCACGCCGGTCATCGAGGAGAACGGCGTGAAGACGTTGGGTTTCGCAGTCGGTCCTCCCGCGGCGCCGGCGGGCACCGTCGTCTACCGGGAAAGGGTCATCATCCCTGACGGTCCTGCGACGAAGATCGCGACAGCGCCCTTCTCGGACCTGTACGTGTCTCTCTACGCCGTAGATCAGCCGGACCCCACCCAACTGGTCCTGACTACTGCTCCGCTCGGCGAACCAACGTCACCTCACGCCCTGCTGCGGCCCTTCGTGACGGGGGACAACGAGTGGTTGCTCTCCGTTTCGGCGA
Source organism: Acidimicrobiales bacterium (assembly GCA_038214685.1). GTDB lineage: Bacteria > Actinomycetota > Acidimicrobiia > Acidimicrobiales > AC-14 > CADCTB01. The sequence goes on along the minus strand of JBBQRO010000260.1, from coordinate 3,055 downwards.
AGGAGCCACTCGTCGGCCCGCTGACCCAACGGGTCCCCCAGATTGTCCTGGGATTCGGTTTGCTCGCCTCCCTCGCTCTCTTCGGCATCATCGACACCATGGTTCGACGCCGTGACTACGCCCTCGTCCTGGTCGACGAACGGACCGCAGAGCTCGAGGAGTCGCTTGCATCTCTGAAGGTGGCCAAGAAGGATGCGGTAGAGGCATCCCAACTGAAGTCACTCTTCCTCGCCAACATGAGCCATGAGATTCGCACGCCCCTGAACGGGGTGATCGGGATGACTGGTTTGCTGCTGGACACCGACCTCGACGCCGACCAACAAGAGTTCGCCTACACGGCGCGTCGGTCGGGTGAGGCCCTGCTAGAGATCATCAACGACATCCTGGACTTCTCGAAGATCGAGGCCGGTCGGCTGGAGCTGGAGATCAGTGACTTCGACCTGCGAGAGGTCGTCGACGGCGTGGCCGAGCTCCTCGCCCCCCTTGCTCAGGAGCGAGGCCTGGAGCTGGTGACGATGACCGGGACCGAGGTTCCGGCCCGGGTCTCGGGGGATCTCGGACGCATCCGGCAGGTACTGACCAATCTGGTGAGCAACGGTACCAAGTTCACCGAGAGCGGCGAGATCGAGGTTTTGGTGATGCCTAATGGAGACGGCACGGACCTGATTCGCTTCGAGGTGCGCGACACGGGCGTCGGCATCGCCGAGGTCGACCAGGAGCGGCTTTTCGAATCCTTCACCCAAGCCGATTCCTCGACGACCCGGCGCCACGGCGGCACCGGGCTCGGCCTGGCCATCTCCCGGCGCCTGGTCGAGTTGATGGGGGGGGCGATCGGGGTGAGAAGCGCGGTGGGAAGAGGGAGCACGTTCTGGTTCACCGCTCGGCTGACGCCTTGCTCGGAGGCCGCCCCCCCGGTCGTGGAGCGGGAGTCGCTACGCGGGGTGTCCGTGCTCATCGTCGACGACAACGCCACGAACCGTACGATCCTCGAGCGGCAACTGAGGGCGGTCGGAGTGGTCGCGACGCTCGCGTCCGACGCCACCTCGGCGCTTGCCCTCCTCCACCATGCGGCGACGACTGCGACGTTGCCAGACCTTGCGCTGGTCGACCGGCAGATGCCTGGCATCGACGGGCTCGAGCTCGTCAGCATGGTCGCCGCCGACCGGACACTCGACGCGCTGCCCATCGTCATGTTGACGTCGGCGCTTTCCTCCCGGCACGACATGAACGACCGCGTCTCCGCCCAGGTGACGAAGCCCGTTCGCCAGTCCCATCTCATCGAGACCATGACTACCGTGCTGGCCATTCGGCCCGTGTCACGGCCTGAGCCTGGCGACGTTCCCTCGATCGCCGCCTCAGCCTTTCGGGGCACGCAGGTCTTGGTGGCCGAGGACAACGTGGTGAACCAGAAGGTAGCGGCCGCGATGCTCAAGCGCCTGGGGTACCGGTCCCACTTGGTTGCCAACGGCAGGGAGGCGGTGAAGGCCGTGGGGCGTGAGGCCTACGCGGCCGTCTTGATGGACTGTCAGATGCCCCTGATGAACGGTTACGAGGCGACTGCAGAGATTCGCCGGGGCGAGGAACCCGGCTGCCACATCCCTATCGTGGCGCTGACCGCGTCGGCCATCAAGGGTGACGAGGACAATTGCCTTGCCGCCGGGATGGATGCCTACATCACCAAACCGGTGACCGTCGCTGCCCTCGGCGCTGTGCTCGACCGGGTTATCGACCGAAGCCATGGCCTGCCGGTCGCTACTGACGTCTGAACCAGCGCTGTGTTCGACCGTGGCCGGGCTGCGGCGGAGTGGTATGACGTGCATCACGATCGGTGCCCGGTCAGGCCACCTTCTCCGCCGCATCAAGCCTCGACGTCGACAGGGGCTGATCGCCCGGGGCGAGGTGTGGGGATGCCGACATCCCAGGCACCGGCACCCACCCTGTGGTGATCGCGACGAGAGGCTCCGCCATCGAGGTCGGCGCCGACGAAGGGCTCGACCATAAGTCGGCCATCAACTGCGACAACCTGTTCGGCAACTCCTCGATGGGTCGTGACTGCCGGTCAGAAGTCGCCGCCACCGCCGAAGTCACCACCGCCGAAGTCGCCACCACCCCCCCAGTCACCACCGCCCCAGCCGCCACCGTCGCCCCAGCCGCCACCGAGCTGGCTGTCATCACGCCGCCATCGCCGCCACCGTCACCGTGGTCGTGGTGGCCGTAGCCTCCGCCGAATCCACCGCCCAGCATCTGTCCGAGGAGCAGTCCGGTGAAGAGGCCGTTGCCCCCTCCGCCGTACCAACCGCCGCCATAGAATGGGGCGCCGCCGGCGTACACTGGCTCGCCCCGGCTGTCGACGTCGAGGGCGGGTTCGTTGTGGCGTCCCGGGGCCCGCAGCTCCTCTGGCGGCGGTGATGGCTCCCGGCCCTCCACCCGGGCCCGGGCCCGGTTCATGGCGTAACGGCCCTCGGCGATGACCCGGCCGACCCGGATGAAGTCGATGGCGGCACCGGCGTACTCAAGCGCGGCCTGACCGGCTCGGTAGCGGCCCACGCCGGCGTCGTAGTCCGCACGAGCCTCAGGATGGGTGAGCACCTCGGGTTCCAGGGCCATGACGTCGTCTCCCAGCACCGAGAGCTCGGCTCTGAGCATCTGGCGGTCGGCCTCAGCCTCCCGGCGCCTTGTCTCTAGGTCCCGGCGGCGCTTGCGCTGCCAGAAGAACAAGCCGACGCCACCGGCGCCCAACAGGATCAGGAGCCAGATGCCGCCGCCCCCACCCTCGCCGTCGTCGCCCGTGGCACCGGGGCCGGGCGCGACGGATGCTGACGGTCCGGTAGCGGCAGCTGCCTGCACCCGGTCAACGAACTCGCGCAGCACTGCCTCGGTGCCATCGTCTCGGGTGGCTTGGAACGTCGAGGTGGCCAGCTCGCGGGCCTGGCCGGTCCTGAGCACGGTGCTTCCCGCCCGGAAGCTGTCACCGACAACTACGGCATAGGTCCCGGCCAGGCCGGTGGCCTGGGCCAGTGCGCCCGGCACCGCTCCTGGGTCGCCCCCGGCCTCG
>JBBQRO010000259.1:0-4056 GCA_038214685.1 Acidimicrobiales bacterium | reverse complement strand
CAACGCACCCCTCCACCACCGCGGTGCCCGGGTCGGGGTCATCGACCGCTCGGGAACCAGCCACCGGGAGCGAACCCGCCACCGGGGGCCCGCCGGCGGCTCGGTCGAGCCTGCGGCGCGGAGGCTCCCCGGCCTCGCCGTTCCTGGCGACGAACCCACCAGTCGGTGGTCCCGTCTCCGCCGGCTGGCGTGAGGGCACCCTCACCCGGGTCAAGGAGCTGACGACCCTGTGCGACTGGGCGGCGACCACCACGGATGTAGATGGCTACTGGGTCTTCGTCGAGTCCATCCAGCAGCATTTGGAGGCCGCCAAGCAAGCAGCCGAGTTCATGAAGGCCGAGCCGAAGGACCGGTTCCCGAGGCTCCGCACGGGCTCACTGCGCGAGCGAGCGAAGAGCAACATCGACGCCGCGGAGGCTCAACTGCTGAACTTCGCACCCCCGGCCTACGTGCTGGGGCAGCTTCCCGGCCTGCTGACGCACGTCCAATGCCACCTCATCCCCACAGATCCTCGGCGGCTCGCGTTCGAGCGGTTGGCCCGCAGGCTGGGGGTACACGACGTCGACCATCCTCCCCAGCAGGGAACGGAGCGCGCGCCCCTCGGCGAGCCGACCACGGAGCATCGTTTCACCGTCGTGGATCAGGAGCGCGGGTCGATCGTCACCGCGGTGCGAGCGGCGAGCTCGGCGTCCCTGCGCGAACAGGTTCGGGTGCGCAGTTTCCGCGACGTCCTCGTGGTGACGAGCGCGTTGCTGAGCGTCCTCGTGGTCGCCGTGGCGGTCATCGGCTTTGTGCGGCCGACGATGATCCCCCTCTGCTTCGCCCCGGAGGACGGCGGGCAGGCCGTTGTGGTGTGCCCGACCGCGCAGTCCCAGCCGTTCTCTACCTCCTCGCAGCCCGGCACCGACACCCCCTCGGCGGTCGAGCAGGCCCAGGATATCGACGACTACCTGCAGGAGACCGTGTCGCCGTGGGACATCTTCGTCGTCGAGCTTGTCGGGCTCGCCGCAGCGGCGGTCGCCGCCGCGGGCGCGATCAGGGGCATCCGTGGTTCCTCGGAACGGTCGAACCTCCCCGTCGCCCTGGCCGTCCTCAAGCTCCCCACCGGAGCCCTCACAGCGTTCCTCGGCCTGCTGTTGATGCGAGGCCAGTTCGTCCCCGGCCTGAGTGCCCTCGACACCTCCGCGCAGATCCTCGCGTGGGCCCTGGTCTTCGGCTACGCCCAGCAGCTGTTCACCCGGCTCGTCGACAGGCAGGGGCAGACCGTCCTCGACAGCGTGCGGGGCGCAGACAAGGAGAAGCCCCAGATGACGCCCCCGTGACCCGGGGCCCCTGTTCGTCGAGGAGGGCGGCCTCGGGCATGACCACTGGCGGGAGCACGCCGCACGGGTCCCGACGGAGGTCGGTCGGAAGCTTCGGTGGTGATTGGCGATCATCGGGTGGGTGGTTGGCGCTTACGAGCCGGTCTTTGGGCCGGTCTTTGGGGATGAACACCGCGAGAATACTGGCGACCAGCGGAGCCGCCGATCCGGCGGGGAGGTGTGGTCTGGCGTGTGGTGAGCCCAAGCGGGCAGCGGTGCCAGCTCGATCAGCCGGCTTCCGCAGGCGACGTCGAGCACGGAGGCCGACACCTATCGCGACAGTCCCGCATGTGGCCCTCGCGTTCCGCGCGAGCGCGTCAGTGCGCCCACTTAGACGCGGGTCCGGGTGCCCGGATCTGTCCATGGTCGTTACATCGCTGTACTGCCGAGGCTCGGACGGTCGACCCGCACTTCGGGTAGCGGTCCTGGCGGCCTTGTGCGCGTGGACCAGCGTTGGTTGTGGTGTACGAGGGAAGGCTCAGGTGATGTTTGTCGGGAGAAGCGCCATGCAGGTGTGCATCTCTGACAGATTCTTGTCTGCTTCGGCGCGCTGGGGATGCGCTCCGGCTCGATGCATGGGCCACGGTGCTGTCCTGTGCTGGGGAGCGGGCAGCCCGCTGCCTCGCCGTGGTTCGATGTTGGCAGGATGGCAGGTTGCGCACGAGCGGTGGGGCCGATCCGCTGCTCAGGCTGCACCGGCGATCTCGAGCAGGTCGGCGACGGTCACGGTGCCCGTGGTCGTGAACGGTGCCCCGGGTGTCCAGTCCGGGGTGGCGTTGAGGTAGGAGTCCGGATCGCCCGCCAGCAGCCCGGCGCAGACCTCCGCGACGATCCTGCCACCGACCTCTCCCAGCCGCTGGCCGCCCCCACGGACCTCGGCCTCCTTGAGCACGTACCAAAACAGCGGGGCCTCGCCGCTGCCGGGAAGGCCCAGCTCCGCGTTCGACATCACCGAGGCGCCCAGTTTCTTGGCCACCGTCTGCCCGGAGGGCAGGCCCAGGGTGTGCCCGCGCATGATGTTGCGCTGGGCCAGGTTCGCCAGCCCGGTGCCGACCACGCTGGGCGGCAGGGCGTGCAGCGGCGGCACGAGGTGGGTGTCGATGGCGCGGCTCATGACCGGTGAGGACCCGTTGATCGGGAAGTAGTGGACCCACTCGATGGTGTGACCGGCGGGCAGCGGCCGGAATCCCTGCATGTCCTCGGCGCTGCCGAAGAAGGCCACATCCTGCTTGGCGGCGTTAAGCGGGTAGGACGCCCGCACCATGGAGTGACCGAACCGGTACGCCGCGACCGAGAACTCCACGGGCATGAAGATCCGTTTCTTCCAGTCGAACAGCTTGGTGCGCACGGGCCGGTTCCCGTGTGACCGAAAGACGTCGTCGACGACGTCCTGACCCACAACCCGAGGCAGGAAGTCGTGAACCACCGCCCACTGGTAGAGCCACCGGGTAAGTCTCTGAGCGGCGTCGAAGTCGCTCTCACCACCCCGCTTCAGGCTCGGCGTCGCGACCACACTCTGCAAGACCGCGTTGTGCAACTTGAGGAAGGCGAGCTGGAGCTGGGAGATGACCGTGTTCTCGTCGTTGCGCGGGTCCCCGATGAGGGCGAGCCCGTTGGTGTCACGGGGCAGGTCGTCGGCGCCGTCGTGCTGGTCGATCCGGAGCCTATCGCCGTCGTAGATCTCAGGAGAGCCCTGCCGTCCGCGCCCATAGACAGAGTCGAGGTCGAAGAACGGGGTCCGGATGTCCTCCACCGTCTCCGGATCCACCGTCGATCCGAGGATCGAGGCCTCGTCGAGGGTCAAGTCATGGTCGACGAACTGACCGAAGAACGTGTAGCCCGCGGGGATGGCCGAGTCGTGCGCCTGGTCGTCCGGCGGATCCTCGGTCATCAGGGCGGCCATCTGCCCGGCCTGCTGCTCGCTGACGACCAACGAGTTCACGTTGCCCCGGATCTCCACCAGCCGGCCGAAATTGTGCTGACCGTCGTCGACAATCTTCTTGGTGATCTTCTTGTCGAGATCGCCGTGTCCGACCTTCTTGCCCTTATTCGGCATGTCCAACCGCCTGTGTAGGTCGCCGCCGAGCGACTCCTCAAACACCCTCGGGTACGGCGATGCTTTTCCCTGACGCCATAGCGTAGAGCGCGGCGAACTGGCCTGTAAAGGGGTCCGACAAGACTCACGGAAAGTGCCCGCGAAACGCTGTCCGTGCCTCACGTGGGGATGCCCGCGAAACGGTGAGTGGATTGGGGTATGGAAAGTGAGTTGACGATGAAGTCTCGGGCCGAGGCCACGAGCAGGTTGGCTGAATGGGGACTGGCTCACCTCACCCCAACCCGGCATTTCCGGCTCGCGAAAGTTCGGCGAGCGTCACCCGCTATTTAGCGGGTCAGTGCGTCCGGCACCGGAGGGACGTGGGCCCTGTGTCCCAATGATGGATCCCCAATCGGTGACTGTGCCAACCTCGGTTTCGACAATGTCGATGCCCGTGTGAGCACCGCACGACGTTCGTCCTGCGGGACGGTGCCGGCGCGGGCGAACCGACGCCCGCTGCATACCGCCCAGAAAGGGCTACGCCCGCGAGTGACCGGATCTGCCGATCAGCGGACGATGCTGGCCCGCCTGCTTCGAAAGCCCGATACGCGCACGTCCCAGGGGCTTCAAGAAAGCTCGCGGAGCCGATTTGGGGTCGAG